>JACAEP010000266.1 GCA_013388795.1 Chloroflexota bacterium
ATGGGCATCTCCTTCTACTTCCGCCTCAAAGCGGATAGAGAATCGGGGGAAAAACTTTCCCGCAAAGCCGATGGCTCTGTGATGATGAATGTCATCCGCATTGGCGGGCTAGTCCTTTGGCTGAGTCCGCTTGTGTATCTCATCAACCCGGCGTGGATGGCGTGGTCCAAGATCGGCTTGCCCGAATGGACGCGCTGGCTCGGCGTTGGCATCGGCATCCTTTGCGTGTTCGGAATCTACTGGCTGTTTAGCAGCATCGGCAGCGGAATCACGCCCGTCAGCGCGACGCGCAGGGAACACAAGCTCTCCACCCGTGGAATTTATCGCTGGGTGAGGCATCCACTTTACACCATTGGGTCATCCTTCATCGTCTCATTCGGGATGATGGCAGACAACTGGTTCATCGCATTATTTGGCGTCCTTGCATTCATTGCCATGGCAGTCCGCACCCCGAAAGAAGAGGCAAATCTCATTGAGAAATTCGGGGATGAATACCGCGAATATATGAAACGGACTGGGAGATTCTTACCAAAAATCGGAGGTAATCCATGAAACATACTGTAGAAAAGGAAAAGTACTATGCTTGATTCTATGATCTCGCTCGTTATTACATTTGCCATACTCGCAGCGGGTTGGGTTGTCTTTCGCCCTGAACGCGGCTGGTTCTGGCAATGGCAGCGCGGACAAAAGTTAACCGCGAAAGTTTTACAAGAAGATGCGCTCAAGCATATCCATCAATGCGAGACCCATGGCGACAAACCATCGGTCAACAGCATTGCAGGGGCGCTTAAGGTCAGCCCGGATGAAGTGACCAGGGTCATTAACAATTTGGAAGCGCACGACCTCTTGCAGTTCGAAGGCGGAGATATTCGCCTCACGCCTGCCGGGCGCGAGTATGCCCTGCGGATGATCCGCGCGCATCGCTTGTATGAACGTTACCTTGCTGATGAAACGGGATACGAAGAGACCGAGTGGCACGACCGCGCGGAACGCTTCGAACATACGCTGACAACTGAATCTGCCAACCAGCTTGCAGCCCGCCTCGGCAACCCCACTCACGACCCGCACGGCGACCCCATCCCCACTGCCAGCGGACACATGGTCGAACCGCAACGAATTCTGCTTACAAATTTGAAGCTCGATAAACCTGCCCGCATCATTCATCTTGAGGATGAACCTGAAACCGTCTATGCCCAGATCGTGGCAGAGGGATTGCATATTGGGCAGGTCGTGCGTCTGATCGAGTCGTCGCCGCAACGCGTGCGCTTCTGGGCGGATGGCGATGAGCATGTCGTCGCGCCGATCGTGGCGGCAAACATCGCAGTGATGGAAATGCCTGAAGCGCCGCAACAGGCTCAGGTCAAGGGAGAGGCGTTGTCCAGCCTCAGACCAGGCGAGTCGGGCAGAGTCGTCCAGTTGTCGCATCGCATTCGCGGGGCAGAACGTCGCCGCCTGATGGATTTGGGCGTCTTGCCTGGCACGCTTGTTTCAAACGAAATGAACAGCGCGGCGGGCGACCCGTCGGCATATCGCATCCGCGACGCGATGATCGCATTGCGCAAATCGCAGGCAGATATGATCTTGATCACGAAAGAGGAAACACAATGACAACACAAACTCAAACCACATCCGCCGCGTGCGAGACCTGCCCTGTGCATAATGCGGCTGCGCTCAAAAAACTCGGCGTGGATATGACCGATTTCGATTTTGTCGTAGCGCTGGCGGGCAACCCCAACACAGGGAAAAGCACGGTCTTCAATGCGCTGACGGGTTTGCGCCAACATGTGGGCAACTGGCCCGGCAAAACCGTGACTCGCGCCGAAGGTGGTTTTTTATACGGCGATAATAAATACAAACTGGTAGACCTGCCCGGCACGTATTCGCTGTTGGCGACGAGTCTTGATGAAGAAGTGGCGCGCGATTTTATTTTGTTCGGTCAGCCGGATGTGACCATTGTGGTTGTGGATGCCACACGGCTTGAACGAAATTTGAATCTTGTTTTGCAGGTTTCAGAGATCACCAACCGTGTAGTGGTGGCTTTGAACTTAATGGATGAAGCAAAGCGCCATGGGCTTCAAATTGACGAAAGACGCCTCGCGCGTGATTTGGGCGTTCCCGTCGTCCCCATGTCTGCGCGGCAGGGAGAGGGAATCCCCGAACTCTTGCAGGCGGTTAGCGAGGTGGCAAAAGGCGAAGTGGCTGGCAAGCCGTATCGCGTGAAGTATGTTTCACCTGAACTTAAACGAGCCGTTGAACAGTTAACCGCGCGCATTGAGTCGGCATACCCTGATCTGCCGAATGCGCGTTGGGTGGCGCTGCGCCTGCTCGACGGCGACGAGCGGATCGCAGAAGCCATGCGCAAAGGCGAGCTGGGCGACCTGACCCACGGCAGTATTGAGGCGCGCGCCGCGCAGTTACAGGTAATCGGAAATCAATAGCATATATCGAAGCGTAATTGGCGTTCTCTAACGCCAATAGGCGCGTAAGAGAACGCGCCCTACGCTTCAAGATGGAGAAACAAATGACAACGTATCCTTTAAATAATCACGAAGAAATCTTAAACAACGCCCAATCGCTGCGCTGGGAGATCGGCGCGGACTTCCACGAGAAGTTGATGGAATCCATTTACACCGACGCGTCACAGATCGCGGACCGCGCGGTCATCCGTCCGGATAAAAAACCGCGCTTCGATCTCGACCGGACGATTGACAAATTGGTCACCAGCCGTACCTGGGGCTTCCCGCTGATGATCCTTTTACTGACCATCGTCTTCTGGCTGACGATCTCGGGCGCGAACGTGCCATCCTCCATGCTGGCAACCTTGCTGCTCGATACCGTTCATCCATTTTTGAAAGGCGTCTCTGCCAGCATCGGCGTCCCGTGGTGGATTGATGGGCTTCTGCTGGACGGAATGTATCTCGCAACCGCCTGGGTCATCAGCGTGATGCTGCCGCCAATGGCGATTTTCTTTCCCCTCTTCACATTGCTTGAAGATTTTGGCTATCTGCCGCGTGTGGCTTTCAACCTCGATAACCTATTTCGGAAGGCGGGGGCGCACGGCAAACAATCCCTGAGCATGGCGATGGGGTTTGGCTGTAATGCGGCGGGCGTGGTCGCAACGCGCATCATTGACAGTCCGCGCGAACGGCTGATCGCCATCCTCACCAATAACTTCGCGCTTTGCAACGGCCGCTGGCCCACGCAGATATTGATCGCATCCCTTTTTGTGGGCGCATTGGTGCCTGCCCACCTGGGCGGATTGATCTCTGCATTGGCGGTCGTCGGCATTGCGGTTCTGGGCGTATTGCTGACGTTCGTCTCTTCATGGGCGCTTTCGCGCACCGTGTTGAAGGGCGAAGTCTCGACCTTCAGTTTGGAACTGCCGCCCTACCGCCCGCCGCGCATCTGGCAGACCATTTATACATCCATCATTGACCGTACGCTGATCGTGCTTTGGCGGGCAGTGACCTTTGCCCTGCCCGCGGGCGCGGTTATCTGGCTGGCTTCCAACATCGTCATCGGAGGGAACAGCATTGCGGGTCACCTGATCAATTTCATGAATCCGTTCGGCTTGCTCCTCGGTCTTAACGGCGTCATCCTTTTGGCGTACATCGTCGCCATCCCTGCCAATGAAATCGTCATCCCCACCATCCTGATGTTGACCGTGCTGGTTACAGGCGCGACCGGAGTCGGCTCTGGCGCAGGCGTCATGTTCGAACTCGATTCCGACGCCCAGACGTTATCGCTCCTGCAAACCGGCGGTTGGACCCTGCTGACTGCGGTCAATTTGATGCTGTTCAGCCTGATTCACAACCCGTGCAGTACCACCATCTACACGATCTACAAGGAAACGGGCAGCAAAAAATGGACGTGGATTGCAGCGGTCTCGCCAGTGATCCTGGGTTTTATTGTCACCTTCGTGGTGGCTCAGGTGTGGAGGCTTGTGGAAAGTTTGTTATAATGCTAGAGGAGACGGTTTCTTTAAGAAATCGCAATCTGTTCACAAGGATGCAAGATCATTGGAACGGGCAATCGTCTATACGTAAGTGATTGGTAACCTCAAATCTACGGTCTCCTCTTGGGCGACCTTAGATTTTTTCATCCCCATTTTGTCGGATTGTCCATTCGGCGGGGCGCAGATAAAGTAACCACAAGGAAAATGCAAAAAATGAAACGACACCTTTGGAATGGGATCCTGCTCCTGATAGCGAGCATTTCCCTCCCCGCCTGCGGACCCGCATCCCTGCCAGCCGACAGCTTCGCCGGCACATGGACGAGCAACCTTGGCACGATCAACTTTGTGCAAAACGGGAACGAACTGACCGGTAATATCGAAGGGTATGGCGGCTTTTGGAATGAGACCTTCACCGGACGTCTCAACGAGAACGGTGAAGCGGTCTTTGATACAGAGATACTAGGCGGCTTTACGCTTGTTCTCGATGGTGAGAATGCGTTTAAGTCCATAACCACAGACCGGTCCTTCTGCGGCATTCGCGGCGCAGATATGGAACTCCCCGCTGGCTGCGGCTTTAGCGGCAAATGGATTGTCCCATCCAAATCCGTTTTTCTGCCGGGCAGTTATATGATCCTGACCCAGACCGGGGGAAATGTTACCGGCGATTTATACAATGGAGAAGACAGAGTCTATGAATCTTTCACCGGCGTTGTGAATTGGGGCAAAGGCTGGCGGGCAAACGGCGAATCAACCCAACGCGGGGAACTCTCGCTGTGGATCAACTCGGCAGAGACGGGTTTCGAGTTCGTGTATGGCGATAGCGTCAACTCGCAACAACTCTGCGCCGTCCGTGAAGGAGTGGAAAGCGCATATCTGAGCACATTTACCTGCGAACCGTAATATCAAGAACAAACCCTGTCAAATATCATATTGACAGGGTTCCTTTTTTATCATAATATATGAATACTTGCTCATATATTCAACCATGAAACTCACCGAACTCAAAGCCATCAAACTTGCCGAACTCTTCAGCGCCCTCAGCGACGCAAGCCGCATTCGCATCATCGCCCTGCTCATGGACGGCGAAAAGAGCGTGCGCGCCCTTGCGGATGGACTCGGTATGACCGAATCCGCCGTCTCCCATCAACTGCGCGGGTTGCGGCAAATGCATCTCGTCCGTGCGCGCAAATCGGGCAGGCAGGTCTTTTACTCGATAGACGACGACCATGTCTCACGCCTGTTCACGCTGGGATTGGATCACGTCCAACACGGATAAATCCATGCATTCCCATTCACACACCCACTCACACATCGGCGACCTGACTCAACAGACCACTAAACGCCTCACTCTTTCGTTGATCCTCACTGCGGCGTTCGTGGTCATTGAAGTGATTGCGGGCATCTTCGGCAACAGCCTCGCCCTGCTCACTGATGCCGCGCACAATTTCACCGACGTGATCGCGTTAGGATTAAGCTGGTATGCGCTGCATCTCGCCACGAAACCCGCCCACGCGGGCAAGACCTTCGGCTATCACCGCGTTGGGATTCTCGTCGCGCTGATCAATTCCACCACCTTGATTTTGATCGCCGTCGGAATCTTCTACGAAGCCTGGAGACGCCTCATCGCCCCGCCCGAAGTGGATTCGGGTATTCTAATAGGAGTCGGCGCGGTAGCATTCATCATCAACCTCGCCACCGCTTTAATGGTCAAAGAAGGCAGCGAACACGACCTCAACCTGCGCAGCGCCTTTCTCCACCTGATGGGAGATGTCATGTCCACGCTTGGGGCGGTCATTGCGGGCATCATCATCGCCTTCACAAATTGGAACTGGCTCGACCCGCTCGTCAGCGTCCTGATCGGCGCGTTCATCCTCTACAACGCCTGGGGCATCCTCAAGCAGACCATTCACATCCTGCTCGAAAGCACCCCCGAAAACATCAACATGGACTCTATGGTAGACGACCTGCAAAAAGTGGACGGCGTGCTTGGCGTCCACGACCTGCACGTCTGGAGCATCAGCGAAAACCTGCGCATGCTCTCCGCCCATGTGGTCATTGATAA
>JACAEP010000280.1 GCA_013388795.1 Chloroflexota bacterium
AGGTTCGACATCTGCGGGTCGAGGTGAATGAGCGGCTCGACCATGTCTGTGATCTCGATGGTTTTGCTTTGGATTCCCAACTGGTCGATCAGAAGTTGCGCGTCTGTCAGGGAGTTGGAGGAGGAGGCGTGATACGGCAGGCGCAAGGCGAGAACGTTTTCGGCTCCCAACGCCTCGACGGCGAGCGCGCAGGAAAGGGAAGAATCCAAACCGCCAGAGAGGTTGATGATGGCGCGCGACATGCCAATGCGGGTAATCTCAGACCGGATGAAGCCGGTCAGGATCGTGCGCGCAAGGTCAGTGTTGATAGAAAGGTTGATATCAATCACGGGAGAGGATCCTGCTCAGTTCTTTTTGCACAAGCGAAGTGCGTTCATCACGCAATAATGGCAGCCGTGAGCGTGTGCGGCGAAGTTGGTTCAAATCCAATTCGGCAAGTGTAAGCGCCTCTTCGTTATACGGACCATGCGCCAGTTCCTCACCGGTTGGGTCGAAGACGGTCGCTCCACCCCAGAAGTGCAGTCCATCCTCATACCCAACGCGATTGGCGTGCGCGACGAAAGACGTGAACATGCTGGCATAGGCTTTGTTGACCCGCTCCACCCAGCGGGCGGATTCGAGTTTGTCCTTGTCGTTCAACCCGCGCCCGGGTGAAGCGGAAGAGAACAGCATGATGTCGGCGCCATCCAGCCAAAGCAGGTACGGAGGCGAAGCATGCCAGAAGTCCTCGCAGATGAGCATGCCCACCCGTCCAAACTTTGTATCGAACGAACGCACCGAGTCGCCCCAGGCAAAGAAGCGCCCTTCGTCGAACAGTCCGTAGGTCGGTAGATACACCTTGTGGTGAACGTGCAGAACCTTTCCGCTGGAAAGATAGGCAGAGGCAATGTAAAAGCGGTGACGCGGGTCTTCGTCCACAAACCCTAACACGAGGTCCAGGTCTTTGGAGGCGGCCAGCAGCGGTTTGAAGATGGGGTCATCTCCAGTTGGTTTGTGCGCCGCCGAGGCGACCAAATCTTGAAGGACATATCCGGTAAGTGAAAGTTCAGGAAAAACAAGCAGGTCCGCTTTTTGAGCTTTTGCCTGTTCAATATAATCAAGGTGTTTGGCGAGGTTGGCCTCGACATCCCCAAGTTTGGTATTGATTTGGGCTAAGGCAAGGGTAAGTTTCATCTCGTGAATCTTACCCTAAAAAAAGAAGACCTGACAGGTTTTGGCAAGTCGTCAGGTCTGTTTGTGTAGAAGCAGGGTTTGAGGTTTGGTGTTTACTATTGTCGTTTTTTCGGTCTTAACCAGCGGCCGCCCAATACAAGCGAGAGCAAAACCAAACCGACGGATATCCAGGTAAAAATGGTATTGTCGGCAGCAATGCCGAGAACGAGGAATGTCATGCCCAACCCCAGGGCATAAGCAGATATTTTTCTTTTGGTTTCTTTATTCATTTATGGAACTTCCTTCACTTCGGGGTAGTTGTTGAAGTTGCCGTTCAGCAGGGTAGATTCCTGTCCACGCAAGGTCAGGTTGAAAAAATCGATCAGATAGGCGTTCACGATCTCGGTGACTCGCGCGCCATTGAGCGGGCCTTTCAGCCCAAGTTGCGGTGCGATGGGTGAAAATAGCGGAAGGTCACTGAAGTCAAAATGCTTTGTTCCATCGATCTGGATGACGCCAAACTTGTTAACTGCCTTCGGCTTGAATTGGCGAAAAATCTTGTTATTGGGGCTGTCGGTATCATCCACCCAGGCTTGTGAAAACATGAAGAAGGAAGGCTGGGAAATTCCATCCTCGATCACTTCGGCTGAGACGGGGCGCATGAAAGGGTCCATGCCAAGAACGGCTTTGCAGCGCGGGTCTGTGGCGCAGAATTGGATCGCCGCGCCGCCTCCGGTGGAATGTCCGTACGCGCCGACATGGTCAAGGTCTAATGTTCCAGCAAAAGGATTTTCACCGCCAGCCTGGGATAGAAAATCCAAGGCAAACGACATATCGCCAGCCCATTGGCTAACAAGGATGCGTGCAACTTCTTCGTAATTTGGATCTTTAGCGTCACGCGGCAGGGCGTCGGGGTTGTTGGGAGCAACACTTCCATCCGGAAATACGGTGGTGACTGCGCCATAGGTATGCTGCATGCCAACCACTACATATCCACGGCTGGCAAGTTCCAATGCCTGCCCGGCGTTTTGGGCATAGAAGCCGTTCCAACCATGCGAGAAGAAGATGATCGGAAACCGTTCTTGCGTCTCAACAACCTCGGCATTGGTATAAGCGGGAATGTCTGTCAAGGTGAGATGATCGAGAAAGAAGGAGGGCAGGTCAAGATAGGCGGCGATGGCAGGCGCAAAGATTTCGGCGTTTTCCATCCATGGGGCGCGTTCATCGCTTGCCTTGACGCTGGCGGGATGCCAAATTTGGATCATAAACCGTCGGGGTTCGTCTTTGCCGGAATAGATTTCTTTGCGCGTTTCGTCCACAAGCTCAAAACTGCGCGCGCCCACCGGGTATGGTCCGCTTGGGGTGGGAATGCGGGGAATCGGTAACAGCGCAGGAACAGCCAGTGCGAAGGCAAGCAAGAGCAGGGTCAGACTGGAGGCGAAAGGTTTCCAATCCGAGTCTGTGTGTAGTTTGATCAAGCTGGAAATTCCAAGCAGCCCTGTCAACACATACAGGGGAATCATCTGCCAGCGATAGCCCTCGACGGAAAAGTGAGCCAATGAGACGATCAACGCGCAAGCGGGGAAAAACCGCACCCAGGTTGGGCGCGGATGCTTCCATAGCAAATAAATGGCAAGCAAGGCGGGAATGATGATTTCAAACGGGCGCATACAATCCTTTCGATTTTGTGTCTGTCATTTTGTTTGTTTTTGCATAAAATTGGACATCGGAGGAATCATGTTCCAATTTGCGATTAGCATCTTTCTTTCTGCATTTTTATTGTTTCAAGTGCAGCCCATGATCGGCAAATTCATTTTGCCGTGGTTTGGCGGCACGCCTGCGGTTTGGTCGACGGCGATGCTTTTCTTTCAAGTCTTTCTCACCGGCGGATATGCCTATGCCTATTGGCTGGTGAAACAAAAACGGCAAGGATGGATTCACGCGGCGCTGCTGGGTGTGACGGCTGCGCTTCTTCTTGCGCTCGGGCTTGGGTGGCCGTCTCCGGTCACGCCCTCCGCCGATTGGAAACCAGCCATTGGCATGGAACTGCCGATTCCGCAATTGTTCCTCTTATTGACGATCTCAGTCGGGCTTCCTTACTTTGTTCTGGCGGCGAACAGCCCATTGATGCAAGCCTGGTTTAGCGCTCTGTTTCCGCAGAGTTCGTATGCGCGTTTATATTCGCTTTCCAACATTGGTTCCTTGCTGGGATTGCTGGCATATCCGCTTGTAATCGAGCCGTGGTTGAGTCTACGGACGCAAGGATGGACATGGTCTGGCGGTTTCATTATTTTTGCCCTGCTGGCGGGCTGGGTGGGCTTGCGTGCGCAAGACAGAGTCAGACCGGTTGAACATGCTGCGCCTGAAGCCGGGGGGGAAAAACCTTCTGTTTCATTCATGGCGCTGTGGGCAATCCTTGGGGCGACGGCTTCGGTCTTTCTACTGGCCACCACCAATCAGATCACGCAAGAGGTTGCGGTGATTCCCTTCCTGTGGATTCTACCGCTTTCGTTATACCTGCTTTCGTTCATCCTTGCTTTTTCAGATGGGCCCTGGGTGCAAAGACGTTTATATGCGGCCCTGTTCGCTGCGGCAAGTCTGGCGGTTTTGTACGTCTTATCCAATGCCGATATGTTGAATATTTACATCCAGATCGCGGCCTATGGCGCTCTGTTGTTTCTGGCATGTATGATCGCGCATGGAGAACTTTATCTTTTGCGGCCTTCCCCGCAACATCTCACCACATTTTATTTGATGGTTTCGGTTGGCGGCGCTTTGGGCGGAATCTTCGTCAACCTTGTGGCGCCTTTTATTTTCACCGGGTACTGGGAATTCTATCTCGCCTGGTTATTGACCTTTGTCATTCTGATCCTCGCCCTGTTGCCGCGTTGGAATAGCCCCCGCTTCCGGTCGGGAGTATTGTGGGTTTCGTCTATTGCGGCGACGGTCGCCATCATGGCGGCTTTCAACCCATTTTCAGACGCGTTGGTGGCGGTTCGCAATTTCTATGGAGTGATCCGCGTCAAGGAATGGAATTCGTCCAGCGGGCGCGGCGGCGGGTATGTGATGATCCACGGTGTGACCATTCATGGCACGCAATATATTGCCCCCGAATGGCGGAATGAGCCAACAATCCACTTTACCAGAAACAGCGGCTTAGGCTTGGCGCTAGAAAACCACCCCAAGCAAGGCAACGGGTTGCGGATGGGTGTGCTTGGTTTGGGCATTGGGATGATGACTTCGTACGCAGGCGGCGGCGATTTTGTCCGCTATTATGAGATCAACCCGGCAGTCGTGGAATATGCCGAAGGAAAAGGTGGGTATTTTTCTTTTCTTTCCGACAGTCCTGCTGAAGTAAGCGTAGTAACGGATGACGCCCGCCTTGCATTGGAGCGCGAACTTGCTGAGGGCAAACCGCAGAATTTTGATGTGCTGATTCTGGATACTTTTAGCAGTGACGCCATTCCAGTGCACCTCATCACCAGAGAAGCCTTTGAAATTTATCTTAAACATATGACCCCGGATGGAATCCTGATTGCCCACATTTCCAACCGCCATATTGACTTGCGCCCCGTCCTTTACGGGTTGGCGCAGGAGTTTGGACTGACCGGTGTGGTTGTGGATACGCCCGGTGAAGATGCGATTGACTCCTATCCTTCGCGATTTGTCATCCTCAGCCCAAACCCGCAAAGTTTGCAAATTCCCGAATTGCAGGCAAGGGCGCTCCCGTTGAATGATTCGTATGGCGCTGTGCGCTTATGGACGGATGATTACAGCAACTTGTTCCAAATCCTAAAATAATCTTCATAAAGAACAACGCGCCAGTATTGGCGCGTTGTTGAAAGTTGTTTTCAGAACCACTTTGGTAACAGAGAATCTCGCTGCATCATAAAACTGGCGCAGGAGTCTCTTTTTGCGCAAGTTTAACCTTTCCATCGCGATATGCCTGCGCCACGCTGACGTACATAATAAGCAACAAGTAGATCGTGGATGCCGGCAACAGGATCGGCAGAAGACAGGCAAGGATGATCGTTAGCCCAAGGATCTGGATCAGAATAGCAACCGCCATGGAAGCGAGATAGTAAATGGCAAAGGCGGCGATGAACCCGCTCAGATTGGCGCGGAAAATCGCCCACCACTCGCGGAAACGAAAACCTGCTTGAAATTCACCTTTATCCACTACGTGCAATTCCGCGACGGGGCCAAGAATTCCTACAGCAATGGAAAATGGGATGATGAGACATAGAGTGAGCGTGAGGACGCCAATGAACACAAAAAACATTGGGTCTGATTCAGGCGAACTGGAATTTGCCATACGGATCGGCAGAATGAACGAGGAGATGAACAACGGCGCGATCAGCACAAAGATTGGGAGAATATAAACAAGACGCACCCCAAATACTCTTAAGCCATCTCTAAAATATCCACTCCAGTCTTCCCAGGCGATCATGCGTGGGGTTTCATTGTTCAAGACCTGTTTTGCAATTTGAACAGCGTACCCGGTCAATAGAAAGAAAGGAACAATGGGAATGATAAAGGCAGAAATTGAGACCAGCGCGCCAATCAACAGATGTTTGCGGGCGGCGGCGTCTTTGAAGGGAAAATAGAGGAGCTCTTTCAGGTCAATTCCGAAAAACATGTTAATTCCTTTTCGTTAGTGGAGAGCCACGCCCATGACAGCAACAAAATGAGCCGCCGCCGCAAGCAGGACAAAGATATGCCAGACTTCATGAAAACCGAATACGCCGGGCTTGAAATTGAAGATTTTAGTAATATACACCACTGCGCCCAGAGTGTAAATCACACCGCCGATGATGAGCCAGGTCAACACCCAGGCAGGGAGCGCGGAAAGCATCTCGCCCGCAGCAGAGACGCTGAACCAGCCCATCAGAATATAAATCCCGGCGTTTAACCAGCGCGGCGCACGAATGTAAAAGACTTTAACAACGATGCCGATGACCGCCAGCGACCAGACGATGCTCAACATGCCCCACTTCCAAAAGCCTTCAAAAGCGTTGATACAAAATGGAGTGTAGGTTCCCGCGATGAGGACGAAAATGGCGGCGTGATCGATCTTGCGGAAGATTTCCAGCGCCTTGTCTTTGACCCGCACCATATGATAAGTGGCGCTGGCAGAGAACAGGAAGATAAGGCTCACGCCATAAATGGCGAGCGAGATGATCTTGGCGGGAGTGCTCCAGCCCACAATCAGAAGGGCTATCAAGCCAATCAGGGCAAGAGCCGCCCCGCCCCAATGGGTAAGACTGTTGACAGGTTCGCGTAATTTTTTGAGCATGGTTCAATTTTTCCTTTGACGTAGATCGATGGCTACGAGTTTATTTCTCCGGGTGATGACTCCGATCATCAATGCAACGAACGACCCAAAAAGCCAGATGATGCGGCTGACATATTCGGCATGATAGATAAAAGTGACCTTGGCTATTTTCGGCAGGCTTTCAAAATATCGCGCCTTTACGCCGTTAAATCCTCCTTGACTTTCTCGTTGAATGCCTTCATCAAGTTCAACGTAAAATCTGTCCTGCCAGGAGACAAAAGAATTTTCTTCGCCGCTGGCAGCCGTGAAGGTGACCTGGGGGGAAAGGGATTGTCTGAGCGGACTGAGTCATACGAAATGTTGACCATGTTGCCGTTCGTCTCGGCGCCAAAATGGTCGAGGGCGATGAACCCGATGAACATTCCGCAACCGATAAAGGCGGCGATCCTTCCGAGGATTAAAAAGATCAAACCTATTCGATTGATGCTTTTTTTATCTTCAGCCTGCTGCATAACTCTCTCCGATCTCTAAGATATATTGTGATTATAACCAAAGTCTTAGAATATCCACGCAACCAAGGAATAGATACCCGCCATTAATATGCCAATGAGACCGATGATCGCAAACCGGGCGATAAAATCGTCCACCCAACCGGGTGTGATGGGGGGGTCTCCTATATCGTTTAGTCACGTCGGCTATTCTACACGACCTTCCATATAATTCTTGTTATACTTTAATTAAAATTCAAAAGGCTTTATTTATGCACATCCCCAAACTTTATCGTGAAGAAGACCGCACAAAAATCATCAAATTCCTCAAGGGGCGCACACCTATATTTCGCCGCGCTGGTACAACCATGTCAATGCGCCCACTTGGAATTACATCAATGTCCATGTATATGGCAAGGTGCGCATGCTGGAGGGGGAGGAACTCAAATCTTTACTTGATCAATTGATCAAAAAGCATGAAGCCGGTACAGGGTACAGCATGGATGGCTTGCCCGCAGACTTTGTGGAGAAAGAGATGCTCGGCGTGGCAGGTTTTGCTCTCGACGTAACCCGCCTCGATGCCGCCTCGAAACTGAGTCAAAACCGCGACGACGAGTCCTACGCAAGCATTATCAGCCACTTAAAAGCCCGCGGCGAGGATGCCTCCGCTGAGGTCGCAAACGAGATGAAGGACAGGCGAAAGTAGACACTCTATATACATATCGAGTTGCGCGTATCGGTGGCTTGCATTTTCCTTGACGAAACCCCCTCAAGCGAATAAAATCCAAGCCGTTGCCTCAGCCAGCGCCTCCTCGCGGAGGCGCAATTTCTGCCAGACGCATGATTGAAACACCAGATTCTAACAAGCAAAACCTGCAAGTATCCAACCTTGCTAACGTGGATGTGGAAACCATCCACGCTGAGATGGCGCGTATGCACCAGAGTTCGGCGGGAAGCATTCATTCTGAGGATGTAGAATTGAATCTGAGTGCAGCGGGGCGGGTGCAGGCGGCGAATTTCAAAGCAAACGAGTCGTTTGTGGCTGTGGCTCAGGCTGGCGACGTGACCATCCAGAATGGAGTGGCAGGGGCGGTTCGGGCGGAGTCTGCGGCTTTGAATGGCGTATCCGGCGTGGTCGTGGCGGGAAGCGTGGAGTTTGGCAATGCCTACGCCGGTCTTGTTGCCGGAGGCGAGGTCCACAGCGAGCGTATCGAGTCGCTGATTCTGCTCTCTCCCAGAGTGCAGGGAAACGTGACCACAGTGATCGATACGCGCGGGGCAGTCATGGCCGGGTTGGTGGGCGGCTTGTTCGCAGGCATGCTGCTTTTGCTTGGGCGCGCGCTGTTCGGTAAAAAATAAATCGGATGTTCAGCGGGAAAGACCCGCTTTACAGAAATTCTATGACAGGGCGAAGGTAATGCGGCGGAGTTGCCGTGTGAGAGGCGCCCAAGGAGTTAAAGTAAGATGGACAAGGTAGTTTTGAAGGCAACTAAACGTGATGTAGTCGGCAAGCAGGTGAAAGCCATGCGCCGCGAAGGGAAACTCCCTGCGGTGATCTATGGCCGCCACATGAAACCGATCTCGATTGCTTTGGACGCCCATAGCGCCGGTTTGGCATTGTCGAAAGTAACCGCCTCCAGCCTCGTGACACTGGATGTGGATGGCAAGGAATACCCTGCGCTGGTGCGTGAACGCCAGCGTGACTATATCAAAGGCTCTCTGACGCACATTGATTTCCTCGCTGTAGATATGAACGAAAAGATTCGCACCAGTGTTGGTCTCAACTTTGTGGGCGTCTCTGCGGCAGTGAAGGATTACAACGGCATTCTTGTTCACAACCTGGAGCGGCTGGAAGTGGAATGTTTGCCGGGCGACCTGCCCGAACGCATCAATGTGGATATTGCCATGCTTAAGCAGATCGGCGATCTGATCCGCGTGCGCGATCTGGCAGTTTCCGAAAAGGTTCGCATTCTCGCCGACCCCGAAGATACCATCGCCGTCGTCACCATCATCAAGGAAGAAACGACTGCGGCTGCCGCTGCGGCTGAAGGCGCCGAGCCTGCATCTCCCGAGCTCAGCGTAGAACGCGGCAAGAAGGAAGAAGAATAATTTCTTCTTTATGGTAAAGAGAGTAAAAAACGCCATCTTTCGATGGCGTTTTTTATTGTAATAAATTGATGATCTTCAAAAAATTGATCGTCATTCTGGCGGTGGCGCCCCAGAGCAACTCGCCATCATAGGGATGATAGACGATCACGCTGCGGTTTGTGCCGGGAACGGAAAACTCCCAAAAGTTGTTTCGGTTCGCGAGCCAAAGCAAAGGAATGGTAAAGACCCGCGCAACTTCCATGCCAGAGGTTTTGAAAGCATACGGGAAATTAATCACACCAACCACCGGAGTGACGCGATATTTGCTGATGGTCACCATGCGGCTTAATTTTCCAATCAGGCGCACATCCGAGGGATGAATGCCGATCTCTTCATCGGCTTCGCGCAAGGCGGTTTCTTCAGGCGTGCTTTCTCCTTCATCGCACGCGCCGCCCGGAAACGAAACCTGCCCCTTGTGTGCCTCCACCTGGTCGGTTCGACGCGTGTATAAAACATGCCATTCCTTGCTGAAATAGACCAATGGAACCAACACCGCGGCGCATTTTAGATGCACATCAGGATGGATGGGAATTTCTGCATAGCCGTCTGTTTCGGCGTGTGAACGATCTACTTCCTGCAGTTTATTACGGATGTACTCCTCGGTAATCCCGGTCATCTTACGACTCGGCGCGGATGGGACTGCCGCAATAATCACATTCGGCGGTCAGGGCATCCACCCATTCCACATCCTCACGGCGCACCGCCGCACCGCAGGATGGGCAATGCGTAGGCAGAATGACCTGATGATAGGAGGAAGGCTTCGCCTCCTTCTGCGCCGCTGCCGGGAGATTGTTTCTGAGAACAGATTCCACTTCCTCGGCTTCGGCGTGCAAGCCGCGCTCCCGCAGTTCCATCACGATTCGTCCGCCCAGTTGCTGCAGACGTTGATAGCGCTGCTGGCTGCCAAGCAGCGTCAGCGCGCTTCGGAAGCAGAAAACGCCCTTTTTGCTGTCTCCGCTCAAAATCGCGGCACGACCTGCTTCTGCATAAAGAATAGGCGCTCGTTCCGGGAAACGCTCCTCTGCTTTTTGGGCAAGATCGTAAAAAGTCAGTAAAGCATCCGCATACCTGCCCCTCTCCATCAATTGATGAGCATGACGCAAGGCCTGCGGCGCCGCAGGCGCTGGAATGCCTCTTAAGATTCTTCTGGCACGTCGAAACATATTAATACTCCTCTTCTATACCGACGATCTCTTGCGCCAGCGCTTCTCCACGCGGATCATCGCCAGGTTCGATCTTACGCCCAAACACAAGGTATCCTGTGTGCGCCACCATGCGATCGGTGGGACGCAGGCGGGCCGGGTTGGTCTTGTAATAGCGCAGCATCAACTCGCAAACTTCGACAAAAGCAAAGGCATGCTTCTTCAAGGCATACAGCGCCTTTTCCACTTGATTGAAGGTGGGAATCAATGTGCCGAAAAATCCACCCGGCTTAAGCGCGGCGCGCACTTGCGAAATATAGTCATACGGATTTTGCACGTCAAGGAAGAAGGCATCGGCATCGGTTTCGTCAAAACCTTCCTGAATGTCGCGCAGTTTGAATTCCACGCGCGAGGCAAGACCGACCCGTTCCAAATTCTTGCGGGCAAGGTTTTGCGTATCTGGCGTTTTTTCGTAGGAAATGACCTGTCCCAGCGGACCTACGGCAGTTGCCATGGCAATCGTCATCGAACCGGAGCCTGTTCCGGCTTCGAGAACTTTCTGACCCTCTGAAATCCCCATTTGAATCAAGATGTAGCCAATATCTTTCGGATATAGAATTTGCGTGTTGCGCGGAAGTTCGTTCAATACATCTGACAGGGAAGGCTGGAGCAAAAAGAAGGGCGCGCCGGTATGACTAAAAACTTGCGAGCCCCACGGCCTGCCAATCAGATCGTCGTGTTTGATCACGCCGCGATGACTTTGAAAATCTCCGCCGGGCTGCAGGATGAAAATAAAATGCTTGTGCGTGAGGCCCACCAACTGGGCAAGGTCACCCGCTTGGGCGTTGAGTGAATATTTCATGCCGTGGATTCTACCTTTTCTTCGGCTGCCTGTGCCAGGAAGTTTGGCGCGCGCAGTTCGCGGTTAGCGGCAAATAAGATGACGGTCACGCCAATTGCGAGCACGATCAATCCGCCAAGAAAAGCGGGAGCGTAGTGAAACACCCATTCGGGCCTTCCAACAGATTCGCCCAGCGCCGCAATCCCAATCCCTCCAGCCGCCGCGTTCCAGATGCCGTGAATCAGGAATGCGGAAAAATACGCCGCAAAGAATTTCCCAATACGCCGCTTTGCAAACGTGGATGTAATGCCCCAACCGACCAGCCCGGAAGTCAGCATGTGCAGAAGGCTTGTCCCTGTCCGCGCAGTGACAATGACTGCCCAGGTTCCGCTGCCGTCAGAACTGGCATTCAAACTTTCGAGCAGCGCAAAGGCGGCGCCGCTTAATACGCCCAAGGCAAATCCCTGCGCGGGAGACGAGATCTGCCGCGCAAAAAACCAGACTGCCAATGGCTTCAACAGCTCCTCAATCAGCGGCACAATCACTGCAACATAGCCCAACCCAATCGCAATGACGGTCGGATTGGTGATATAGGGAGTAAGGATGGAAATTAATGCAGATTCATCTGTTGTGGTATTGAGCATATCCACCAGAGTTCGCAATTCGCGCATGATTTCTGGCTCCGCCACTGACACATAAACCACGCCAATCGCCGCGATGATAAGGATCAAGATGATCTCAATGACAATCATCAAGAACGGGCCGATGGTTATTCCCAAACTCAAAATTGTAAAGAAGCGCCAGCGCGGACCTAATTCGATCCTATTTGCAGCCACACCGAATAACAACCAGATCGGCGCAACGATGACAAGCAAAGTGGCGGTTGGCAGGATGATCAAATTCAACCAGGGCGCTTCCAACAATGTGACCAACCCGCCGCCCACAATGACCAGAATCACCAATGCGGGAATTACCGCCCGCATCCATGCCGGCAGTTGAAACGCGAACGGCTCATCAGCGGATGGCATTCCACGCGCCTTTCCCAGCACGAACCAGCCGCTCACGAGCAGTACCAGCAGGAGAAACCCAAATGAAAATGCGCTGATCATTTCAGCGGCTGGGTCTCCTTCTCCGCCCGCCAACTCAACAAAAGAAACGAGCGCCAGCGCAATACTCAACGATAAAAGAAAGAACACGCCAATCCCAATCACGATCAGAGTTATCAGAGCAGCCCAGTGAACCTTGTTGGTTTGCATTATTTCTCTTCAATTGTAATGCGTAAAATGACATCGCCTGCCGGTAAAAAAACCGCTTGTTCGGGGTCGCGCGGCGTCAATTGCTCGGCAACATTCAACCCGCTGATGACCTGCCCAAAAATGGTGTAATACCCGTTCAAATGCGCCGCAGGCGCAAACGTAATAAAGAATTGACTTCCGTTTGTATCAGGTCCCGAATTCGCCATGCCCACCATGCCCGGCCGCGTAAACAACAGGTCGCTGATTTCATTGTCAAAAATATAACCGGGGTTGCCCCTGCCCGTTCCGCTTGGATCGCCAGCCTGCGCCGCAAAGCCGGGAATGACGCGGTGAAACGTCACGCCATCAAACCAGCCTTGCCTTGCCAGAAACACAAACGAGTTAACCGCCAGCGGCGCCTTGTCGGGGAACAATTGCAGCACGATATTCCCTTTTTCGGTTTCGATGGTAGCCATATATTGTTTCGATGGGTTAATCGTAAACGGCGGACATTCGGTAAACTGCTTTTCACCCAGCAAGATCAAGCCGACCGAATCGCTCATGCTCCGATAATCCAGCACATATGATTGCTGGAGCGCGCCATTGATTAAGACGACTGGAACAGCCGGAATGGATAGCTGCTTCACCGCCTCTTGCGCCGACGTGAGACGGGCGGCTGCTTCATCGGCTTCCAGCGCCGCTGACAGTTGCTCCCGATCCATGCCAGTTTTTTCGGCTTCTCTTAATACCCAGCTTTTAAATTCGCCGGGGCTCAAATTTACCCAATCTTGGTAATTAACGAACAAAAGATCATACATTTCCCAGAATTTGCCCTGCTCGTTTGCGGCAAATGCAGCCAACGCAGACGCATCCGATTTATCGAGAATGCCCGTCAGCGGCGTGGGACGAAACACAAAGCGGATTTTGCCTTTATATGTTCGCATCAATTCTGCAATGGTTTGCGCCATTAAGAGGCAGCCCTGCGATTGAAAATCACAATATTCCACAATCGTCACCGGCGCATCTGCGGGACCAATGACAAAATCCACTTCCGTGATGGGCGGAACGATTGATTGCGTGTCGGGCAAGGGAGTAGGCAGAGCGCTGATGATGGTGCAGGAAAATTGCGGCGGTGAAGTCGGAACGGCTGCCAATGGGAGAGCGGTTGGTGTAGGCGGGTTTTCCTCTTCGGCAGAGCAGGCTGTAAAAAGCAATGCCATGCCAAGCAAGAACCCGGAGAAAATTCGTTTCATGGTTGATTTAAGACGTCCTGTAACTGTTCAAAAGACCACATCCAAGACATGGTATTGACGAAATCTGCCAGCGATTCGCTGCGCGCCCGCAATTCACGAACGGCGGGTCCAACCGGGTCTTGCCCAGCGGCGCCGCCAGGAACATCGGCGTATGCGCCGTGGAAAGCGAAATAGGCTTGATTGATTTTGCGCAGCAAATAGCCATTCTTAAGGAAGACCTGCCGGCGGGCTTCCATGTAGGCCTCGGCTTCTTCGATCTTTCCCTGGGCAAGTAACTCATCCGCATGGATGCGGGTCTCGTGCATTTGCGCGCGGAAGTCGAAGGGCGGGCGGGGTAAGGTATCGGGGTCGGGGCGGTCAAAGGAAAGTGAGACCAATTTCAAGTCTGGAAAGGAGGCGGAGGGCTTTAATTCAGGGTAAAACTTTTCGATGACCAGCGCTCCGATCTCATCGCCGGCAATTGAGGCTGTCGTCTCGTTCATGGTGCGTAATTCGGGGGTGGCGCCATAAAGCATTCCAAGCGGGCGCAGGGTCAGGTAGTTATGAATCCATTCATGCGCAATCGTGCTGAGCAGCCAGGGCGTGTTGGTGGTGCGCGCCACCATGGTAGGATACACGCCCACGCCGCCAATTTGCACGACCAGCGATGAGATGTTGAGCCCCCTGGCGACTTCTTCTTCAAGCTGTATTTGTTGATCGATGGTGAGATCGGTATTGACGGAAATGTTTGCCGTTTGTTCGATATGATCGCGCGGGGAGACGATGAGCGCCATGGGCAGAGGGGTGGAATGATAGGCAACACTTGGGATAGGTTGACCGCCAGCGGTGAAGCCAAGTTCTGCCAATATTTGTGTGACTTGGTCTTGCAATACGGCTTCCGCCAATGGCGCGATCTGTTTTTGGCGCGTGTATAACTCTGCGAGTTCGGCGCGCACAGGTTGGGTGGCAGGTTCCTTGTCGGTAATGGATGGGTCAGCATAAAGTTGCGCGAGTTGATATTCTTTTTCGAGAATGAATTGCGTAACCTGAAAGTATTCGGCAACAATCTGCTTTTGGGTGGCGCGGTCTAGGGTGTGGGGCAGGTGCAGCGAGGCGGCTCGCAATTTGAGCATGGCGGCGTTTGTCATCCATTCCACATAGTCAAATTCGATGCTGCGGGTGTAGGCGCGGACTTTTTCGATGGGGTTGGTCAGCGAGGGGTTGCTATAGCCTGTGAGGGAAGACAGGATGAAAAGCAAAATGGAGATCTCAACTCCACGCAGTATGCGATAAAACATAGGCGGGATTATATCCATTTATGGTGCGGGGTGTGGTTTAATTTGAGTTTATGCTCTGTTGCAAATACTCTCAAAATCTGTCACTGCGAGCAAAGCGAAGCAGTCTTTCTGTCAGCGAGGGGATTGTTTCGCCGCAAGCGGCGAAACAATGACATCCTTGCAACAGAGCATTGAGTTTATAAAAAATCACGCAAAGAAAGCCTTATATTCTTAAGCCAGCCTTCTTATTAAACCCATTCCAAGCCAGCGAGCGGAGTAGATTTGCTTTCACCGGAACCGACTCGACGCGCTTCAGCCATTCTAGTTCGGCAGCCTGGGCTTCGCGCAGGCACTGCCGCGAAAATTCTAATTTTTCTTTGATGGGAGCATTGTGCAAGTTCAATGCGCCTGCGATGAATTTTTTTTCAAGCGCGTCGCGGTCTGCGGCATAGGTTTGAATCCGTTCGCGATAGTTTAACAGGGTGGCGCGGTGTAACCTTTCATGGCTCCAAAACAAGGAGTGTGAATCTGCGGAGGCGGTTGGGACAGGTCCAAAGTCCAGTGAAGCGGCGGCGTTGATCCAGAAAGGTTTGAAAATGCTGGTGCATGGCGCTGAGGTGCTGGTCGCAAAAATCAATGGGTTACGCGAGTCTAAATAAACAATCATAGAAGCCGTGCTTTGAGTGGAGCGCACAGGTCCCAGCCCGGCATGGGCGCAAACATTGATCTCGGTTAAGATGTTATTTTGTGGATCAAAGTTTTCATTATGGTTGTGATGACGGAGCGCGGCCAGCATGGTCTCAATGCCAATTCTGCCTTGTTGTTCTTGAAGCAGGCGCGATGTTGCTGCCTGCCGGGCGCGCCCTTGTGCGAACGTGGTGTAGAGCCAGTCTGAATAATCGCGTGAAAATTGAAACCCGGTTTTCGACTTTGAAACCCCTTTGCGGACGGCTTCTTCGACAAGATGATTGGAGGCCAGGTCGTACTGGTTTGTGATGGTTAAGCAATTTGAGATTGTACATGTGTCTTTCACCTGGCGCGCCGCCCATTGCTTATCGACGGTTTCGAATACCCATGCCTCCTCGGCGTTGGCGATCAGAAAACTATTGTGATAGTACATGGTCTCGCCATGCGAGGCGCAATTGCCGCCCTGACCGAACTGTTCCAGCAATTCCGCCATGACCTGTATGGCTTCGCGCGGCGTGACGGCTCGTTCCAGGGCAGCGCGCAGCAGATCCATGCCGAGCAGGGCAGGCTTTTTGTTTGCCGGTATTTTGGAATAAATCGCTTCATTGCCAATGACCAGGCCATGCTCGTTAATTCCCATTTCCGCGCCCCACATCCAAAAGGGTTTGGACAGCAAGACGGCATGTGTCTTTTCCGCTTGCGGGATTTCAATATATGTACACTTTACCGTGCTTCCGGTTTGATGCGTTGCAGCAGGAAAAAACGCCAAACTTTGCCCTTCATTGGGTGGTCGGTCGGAGTTCTTTCCAAACAAGGCTATTTTATTTGATGTTGCGTGTCGAGTTGCAATGAGAGTATCACACATAAGCATGTCTCGTTTCTTTGTTTATTTTGCAATCAAAAATTTCATGACAGGAGCGATTTTAGATCCGCATATCCATCAACGGTCAATACGCATTTTAATGGATGCCTGCCTTTAAAGCAGCGCCGCCGGAGAAATTTCGGGTATAATCGCCCCCGCCTTGAAATTCGGGGAGGTGCCAGAGTGGTTGAATGGGACGGTCTCGAAAACCGTTGTGGGCCTTGTGTCCACCGATGGTTCGAATCCCTCCCTCTCCGCCAGCAAATATAACTCACCCAAAATAATTCTCCATGGGTGAGTTTGTTTTTAAGGGCAAACGAGAGAATTTACGCCACGTTTAGATATCCACTTGATCGTGCAAGTCGGGGTAATGCACCCCATCCAAGCCGCGTTCCTTTAAAAGCAACTTTAGCATCATGGCCTGCTTTTCCTCTCCATGGACAAGGAAAATATCTCTGACGCTTTCCTTCACCCCCAAGGCATATTTGATCAACAAGTCTTGTCCGGCATGACCAGACAAACCGCCAATGGTGGCTACATCACATTTACGTTTGTAGATTTCACCAAAGATACGCACTTCCGGCTCACGGTCTGCCAATCTGCGCCCCAGCGTATAAGGCGCCTGCCATGAAACGATGCAGATCGTATTGCGCGGGTTTTCAATATTATTCTTGATGTGATGCAGAATGCGCCCGGTTTCTGCCATGCCCGAAGCCGAAATGATAATCATGGGGTCCTTACGCTCATTCAATGCTTTTGAGTCTTCCACAGAACGAATATATCTCAACATCGGGAAGTCTAGCGCCGGGTGGCGCGACTCGCGCACAAACTCCCTGGTCTCATCATCGAAACATTCCAGGTGATTCTTAAAAATATCCGAAGCCTTCACCGCCAGCGGGCTATCGACATATACCGGCACAGGCGGCACATCGCCTTCATACATCATCTGGTTCAAATGATAGACGATCTCTTGCGTACGTCCCACCGCAAAAGCAGGTACGATCATCTTTCCGCCGCGTTCCACAGTCTGCTTTACCACATCACGAAACTCATGGAACGCCAGTTCCGGGTCGGTATGGCGTTTATCGCCATAAGTACTTTCCATAATCATATAATCTGCATGGGTCGGCAAGACGGGGTCGCGCAGCAAAGGCAGTTTATACCGCCCAATATCGCCAGAGAACCAAAGATGAATCTTTCTGCCTTTTTCTTCGATCCTCAGCGAAACACCCGCCGAACCTAAAATATGCCCGGCCTCATAAAAGCGCGCCACCACTCCAGGAATCGGTTCAAACGCCTCGCCGTAATTCATCCCGGCAAACATACCTGCCACGTTTTCAGCATCCCGTTCGGTATAGACCGGCTCAACCGGCGGCTCGCCGCGTTCCGCGCGTTTTTTATTCACGAATTCCGCATCCGATTCCTGAATGCGCCCCGAGTCCAAGAGCATGGCGCTGGCGACATCCCGGGTGGCATGTGTAACAAAAATATTTCCCTCAAATCCCTGCTTCGTCAAATTCGGCAAATTCCCAGAATGGTCAATGTGCGCATGTGACAAAATGACCGCATTGACACGCCGGGGGGCGTAGTGAAAATTCAAATTCCGTTTGTAAGATTCCGCCCGCTTGCCTTGATACATCCCACAATCAAGCAACAGTGTGCGCCCATTGATCTCCAGCAAATGCTGGCTGCCAGTCACTGTGTGGGCCGCGCCATGAAAATTAATTCGCATGCTTCACTCCCACTATTTTTAGAATCTGACTGCCGAATTTCTCGAAACGAGCCGGTATGTCTTTCATCAAAACCTGCAGCTCCTGCACATCCTTCGGGGGCGTCTCAGAAAGGATCGCAAGATACGGTTTCGGCAAAATGATATCCGACTCTACTTGCATGGTCTCTGCCGCCTTCTTACGCCACACTTTGAGCTTTTCCAGCCGCCTCAGCGCCGCATCCTCCTTCCGCTCGGGCTGTTTTCGTTCCACAAGCGGAGCCTCCACCCCATCGCGAATTGCAGCCAGGATTATATCGCCCCATAAGCGGATCTGCTTCTCAGAAAGTCCGGCCGCGGAAAGATCCACCTTTGCCTCTGGCGGATTCTTTGCCAAAAGGATCAACATATCATCCATCATCACTTTATATGGCGGGCGGTCTAAACGCTGCGCTTCCTTGTCGCGCCACTTTGTGAGGTGCGCCACCACCGTCAGTTCGCGCAAGCTTAAATCCTTGCGGCCAGCAAACCGTTCCCAAGATGAGCCGTTCGTTCTGGGCTTTGCATCTTCAAGGCGGCAGGCGCGGTCAAAATCCTCTTTTGCCAAATAAAGGCGTTCTTTTTCCTTCAGCTCGATTTCGAGCGCATCGCGCAAACGAAATAAATGGTGCGTATCAAGCCGCGCATAATGAACTTGCTCTTTTGACAACGGGCGCGCCGCCCAATCCGCTTTTTGATGACGCTTATCCATCTTAACTCCAAATTTGTCACCCAAGAGTTTATCAAGACCTACCGCCGGGTAACCCAACACGCGCGCGGCATGCATCGTATCGAAAAGATTGGCAAAAGAGTAATTAAAATCACGCCGCAGACAGATTAAGTCATATTCTGCCGCGTGAAAAACCTTTTCAATCTTGGGGCTGGAAAACATGGGCGCCAACAAACTCAGATCGCTCAAGGCAAGGGGATCCACTAGATAATCGGCCGTCCCTGAAGAAAATTGCAGCAAACAAACCTGCTCGCGATAAGCATGTAAACTATTCGACTCTGTATCCACTGCCACTCTTGGCTGCGAAACAAGGTCCGCGAACATTTCTTCCAATTTTTCAGTTGTATTGACCCAAACGGGCGGCGGCAGAACATCAGACATATTTGCCCGATTATAAACCCAATGCCAATGTGCGCCGCAAGGGCATCACTTGCATCATCATTTCAAACGCAGGAATGCCAACAGACGATCGTACCCGCGCTGGAGAAAGTATCCAACAACCAAGGACAAAAATGCGCCCGGAATTAGATGGATCAACATTGTAGCAATGCCTGGCTCCAGCGAGAATGTCGTATCAATCATGCTCCAGATCGGGCGGTGCATCAAGTAAGTGAAAAAGGAGGCAATCGAAAGCCAGCCCCAGACCCGCCAACCGCCCAAACGCGTCTGAAATAGGGTCAACAAAAGCAAGATCCAACTCAACATAAAGAAAAGAGCCGCGCTCACATAGAGAATGTGAGTCATTTTATAATCCGCATCCAAAATCGACCGAAGCCATGCGGCGCTGCCCAACGCCAACAAACCTTTAAGCAAAATATTCAATTTGAAAAGCCGGGCGCGCGCCGCCTCAAAACGGCAGAAAAGCGCCCCCATCAGGAATATGAAAAAATATTGAAAAAAACGCGGGTCGAAGTAACCAGCCGTTAGATGCATCCAAAGCGCAAAAAAGTAAAAAACAATCGAAGCGACAAATATCCCGATCATAGACCGCGTGGCGAGCATGACGCTCCCATAAACGATGTAGAAGACCACCAGCATACTGATGTACCACAGGGTCAACACTGGTTTTACAAAGACTGGCGAAAACACGGCTTGAAGGTTCAGCAAATAAACCAACAGGTCGGTCTGTTTGAGAGTCACTCCCATGACGAATATAAAGAGCGCCAATGCCGCCCAGTATGGCGGAAAGATACGAATGAATTTCGACCAGGCAAAACGAAAGGCTGTGGCTTTAGGCTTGGCAATTGAGGCTTCGGTAAAATAGCCCGCTAAAAAGAAAAATGAACCGAGTAACAGCGAAGCAACAAAAACGCCCAGATCCTTCAAGGCTTCTCCGAAGATCGCCGGGTCGAATATATTCGAATGCAAAGCCAGCAGCAGCAAAATGGACACCCCCCGCAGGGCTTCATACTCGTTCAAACGTTTGTCTGTTTTGCTCATAGGGTCTTCTCCATGACCATGGCATCCTCCCCATCATTGTAATAAGTCTGCCAAATATCAATCGCGGCGTACCCCTCGCGTTTATATAGATGGATCGCTTCTTGATTTGACATTCGCACTGTCAGGCGCGATTTGGGAACACCGAGGCGCTGCTCGCACGCCCGCAGCAGCGCGGTCCCAATTCCGCGACGCCGAAAGTTGGGGCTCACTGCAATGGTGGCAATCCAGCCCCACCCGTCGCGCGGACGCGGGTCTCCGGCGATAAAGCCGATCATTTGCCAATCCGCCACCGCTTTGAGACGCACCACTCCCGGGAAGGTCAAAACAGCGATAAGGTCGAACAAGGGCCAGGCATCACGGTCAAAACTTTCTTGTTCCAATTTTCGAAGAACATTCAAGTCCAGGATGGTGGCTGTGACGATTTCCATGGTGTCAAATTGTATCAATAAAAAAGCAGAAAGCGGGCTTCCCACTTTCTGCTTTTTAAGGGGTTATATGAATTACTTCTTGCCGAGGAAGTTATCCAGCATACTGGTGAATTCCATTGGGAAGATGTACTTGGTGGACGGACTCATACCCAGCGATTTAAGAGTCTCAAAGTATTGCAGGGTCATGGTCTTCTGATCCACATTCTTGGCGGCATTGAAGATTGCGTCCAGCGCCTGCGCAAAACCTTCGGCGCGCAGCAACTGAGCCTGACGTTCGCCTTCTGCCGCGAGAATGGCGCTCTGCTTCTGACCTTCAGCGCGAAGGATGGCAGCCTGCTTTTCACCCTCCGCCACGTTAACGGCGGCTTCGCGCGTACCCGTGGATTCGGTTACTACGGCGCGGCGGATACGTTCGGCAGACATCTGACGATTCATGGCTTCCTGAACGTCACGCGGCGGGATGATCTCTCGAATTTCAACATTGGTCACTTTCACGCCCCAGCGTTCCGTGACTTCATCCAGACGGGTGCGGAGCATGGTATTGATATGCTCGCGTTGCGAAAGCACGTCATCCAGCGGAATACCGCCAATGACGGCGCGCAGGGTCGTTGCTGCAATCCCTGCCGCGGCAGCCTCAAAATTCGTCACTTGCAAGACAGACTGACTCGGTTCAATCACTTTAAAGTACCACAGAAAGTCAATCGAGATCGGGGCATTATCCTTTGTAATCGATGTCTGCTGCGGGACTTCACGCACTTGCTCGCGCAAATCCACCTTGACAGGGCGATCCACGCCGGGAATGAGGAACACAATTCCAGGACCCTGCGGCTTTCCCATCACACGCCCGAGGCGAAAGACCACCAGGCGCTGATACTCCGGCACGATGCGGATCATATTGAAGACTAGAATCACAACAAAGATGACCAGCACGCCAAAAATGCAAAACAAACTTCCACCTAACGCTTCCATTTCGCTACTCCTTTTATGAACTATGATTATTTTTTTCGACAATCAACAAAAATCCCTCTCGCGCAATCACCCGCACTGCGCTGCCAGAAGGAATATTTACATCACTGCGCGCCGACCACAACTCACCACGCACCTGCACCGTCCCCTCTTTGAACACATCCGATGCCGCTGTGCCAACTTCGCCAACCAGCATATTCAGGTCATGAGCCGGGTGGCGCGTCGCCACATCCACGAACTGCCGCAGAACATACCACATCGCCACCGAAACGATCACCGACGTGGTCAACGCAAGCACAGGGTTAACGGAAATCAGAACGCCGTTTGGAGCAAAGAGGAACATCGAACCTGAAACAAGAAACAAAATGCATATCCCCAAATATGGCAGCCACTTGGAAGGGTACCGAACGGCAAACACAAAAGGCGGCACGCTCAACGCCAGCAACAGCAAAGCCCACCAATGAATGGACAAATTGTAAGCAGCATACCCAGCCAGCACAAGACAGAACAGCGCCGCCAATTCCCCGATCCCCGTCCCCGGCGTAGAAGCGGAAAAGAACGCAAACAGCACGCCCAGCAGCAGGATCACATACGCTACATTCGGGTTGAGCAAGAACTCCATAACTCCTCCTTTTTATTATATAACAGGAACCATCGCTTTATTCTACGACTCACGAAGCCCTAACGTTGTACCCACTTGGAGAGCGGCGATTCGGCAAACTCGGCGGCAAAAATTTTTACCCCCTATTTTATGCGCTCCGTCCATTTGCCTTGCTGGTTGTATAATGGGACTCATCACACTCACAGGAGCACAAGTGAAATTCAACAAAATTTGCGTCATCGGGCTCGGTTATATTGGGCTTCCCACCGCTTCCACGTTTGCCATGCACGGGGTTGAAACCATTGGAATCGACATCAGCCCGGAAATCATCGAAACCCTCAACCGCGGCGAGATCCACATCCACGAACCTGGGTTGCGCCAAGCCTTCACGCAGGCACAGCAAACCGGAAAATTTAGAGCAGCCCTCGCTCCCGAAGAAGCGGATGCTTTCATCATCGCCGTACCCACCCCATTCAAAGAGAATGAGACCGGCGAATATCACGGGGCCAAATACAAACTGGCCGATATGCGCGCCGTCAAATCGGCCGCAGAATCCATTGTGCCGTATTTGAGAAAGGGAAATGTTGTCGTTCTTGAATCAACATCGCCGCCTCGCACGACTATAGACCTGGTTGCCCCCATTTTAGAGAAGTCTTCGCTGAAAGCGGGCAAAGATTTCCATTTATGCTATTCCCCAGAACGCGTCCTGCCGGGACAGATCTTGCGCGAATTGATCGAAAACTCACGCGTCATCGGCGGGGTGACATCAGAATCCGCACAAGCGGGCGCAGATTTATACGCCACCTTTGTCAAAGGGCAGATTATTCAAACAGATGCCACCACAGCAGAAATGGTCAAATTAATGGAGAATACCCACCGTGATGTAAACATTGCCATCGCCAATGAATTCTCCCGGCTTGCAGAAAGGTTTGGCGTGGATGTATGGGAAGCCATTTCCATCGCCAACCTGCACCCGCGCGTCAAAATTCTCAGCCCCGGACCCGGCGTTGGGGGTCATTGCATCAGCGTGGACCCGTGGTTCTTCGTGGAAGCCGCGCCGGAATTAACCCCGTTGATCTATCACTCAAGGAAGGTGAATGACGCCCAGCCCGATTATGTTGTCAAAATCATAAAAAAAGCCCTTGGAACCCTCAAAGGGAAAAAAATCGCCGCGCTCGGACTTGCCTACAAACCCGATGTGGATGACCTGCGTGAAAGTCCCGCCGTGGAAGTAGTACGCCTGCTTCAAAACGAAGGAGCGCTTGTCTTGGCCTGCGAACCGTATAAACCAAATGCTCACCTGCCGGGCATCTTCATCGCAGCGACGCTCAACGACTCGATCCGTGAGGCGGAGGCGATCCTTCTGCTCGTTCGACACACGGAATTCTTAAAACTATCCCCTTCGGAAGTTGCCGGCAATACCGGGGCGCGCACAATTATTGACACAGTCAATGGCTGGACTTCGCCCGAATGGAAAAAAACTGGTTTTCAAGTGATCAAGCTTGGGTCGGGAAAATCTCGCGCCTGAAACGCCACTCTCCGGCAAATGTTTTTTCAACAATACTGTGAACCGTCAGCAACGGTTTGCATTTCGCAGAAATTTCTACCGCACACAGTTTATGAGAATCCTTACAGTTTTTGGAACCCGCCCAGAAGCCGTTAAGATGGCGCCCATTGTCAGATTGCTTGCCGCTCAGACAGGAATTGAAACACGGGTATGCGTCACCGCCCAACATCGCCAAATGCTCGACCAAGCGCTGGGCTTGTTCAAAATTCACCCAGATTACGACCTCAACCTGATGCGCGACGGGCAATCCCTCGCCCAACTAAGCGCGGATATATTCACGCATCTTGACCCTGTCCTTTCAGATTTCGACCCGGATTGGGTATTGGCGCAAGGCGATACCACCACTGTCGCCATCACCTCATTACTTTGCTACTACCATCGCATCAAATTCGGACATGTCGAAGCCGGGCTGCGAACTCACGACAAGTGGGCGCCTTTCCCAGAAGAAGTCAACCGCCGCATTGCAGGCGTGGTTGCCGACTTGCACTTTGCACCCACCGAATGGTCAAAGAACAACCTGCTGCGCGAAGGCGTGGATGAAGGCATCATCAAAGTCACAGGAAACACTGTAATTGATGCGCTGCAGTTCGTGGCAAAACAGCCAGAACCAGCAGATGTTACACAACTGATCAAAAGATTGGGCATCGGCGTCTCTGGAAAGCGCTTGATCTTGGTCACCGCTCACCGCCGGGAGAATTTTGGCGAACCCATCGAAAACATCTGCAAGGCTTTGATTCAACTTGCCAGACGCGGCGACGTGGAAATTGCCTATCCTGTTCATTTAAACCCGAATATTCAGGAACCGGTTAATCGGCTTTTGAAAGATATAGACCACGTCACCCTTCTGCCTCCATTGGATTACCTGCCCCTCGTCCACGTGATGAAGCGCGCGCATCTCATTCTGACCGATTCGGGCGGAATTCAAGAAGAAGCGCCAGCCTTTGGCATTCCTACACTCGTTTTACGCGCTGTGACCGAGCGCCCGGAAGGAGTGGAAGCAGGAACGCTCAAACTTACAGGAACAGAAACCGCCCAAATCACGTCTGAGGCAAACCGCCTGTTGGATGATGAAGCCGCTTTCAAGGCAATGTCGCAGTCTGCAAATCCCTACGGCGATGGGCACGCGGCGGAACGGATCGTTCGGGAAATTCTCCGCCGGTAGATGTCTTTGCAATATGGTTGGTTGTAAGGTTGAAGACGAGGTTTCTGAGTATAATGAAATTGGTCAGGCTATGAAAAAATTCTTCACGCCGATTGCCCTTCTTTTCCTCCTGTTTTCGGCATGGAGACCTGTTCGCGCGCAAAGTGCGGAAACGCAATATTTCAGCGAAACCGGTCATAATGTTTATGGCGAGTTTCTGATCTATTACAACAGCAACCCAAACGCCGCTTATGTTTTTGGATACCCCATCACCGAACAATTCACCAGCCGCGACGGCAAGGTCGTGCAGTATTTTCAGCGGGCGCGCTTCGAACTTCGCGCCGACCTGCCGGAAGGTCAGCGCGTACAATTAACCCAACTGGGGCGCAAGTTATATGTTTCATCGGGAACATTGAACTTTACCAACCCGCTGGCCTGCCGAACATACGCCGAAACCGGATATAGTGTTTGTTTCGCCTTCCTTGAGTTCTTCGACGCGAATGGCGGGCTGGCGCAATTTGGATACCCCATTTCCGGCTTTGAATATCACGAAAACAAGATCGTGCAATACTTCGAATATGCGCGGCTCGAGTGGCAACCCTGGCACAGCGAAGGGTATCGCGTGGTGATCTCGGATCTGGGGCGCGCCTACTTCGATAAACTTGGAGAAGACCTGGCGCTGCTGGCCCCCGTCAGCCCGCTGGATAATGCCCCCATTGTGGTAAGCGAGGTGCGCGTCCGTGCCTTTGTTTGGAAGGCAGTCACCCTGGCAAGCGACACCCAAATGTTCTTCATCGTCGTGCAAGACCAGAACTCACAGCCGGTTGCCGATGCTTCCTGCTCGGTCGTGGTCAACTGGCCCAATGGCACAAAAGACTCCACCATCATCCGCAGCGACACAAATGGCATTGGCATTGTCTCGCTTGCCTTTCAAAATCAACCCTATGGCAGTCTCATTTCAACGGATATTGCCTGCACCTATAGCGGACTGACGGGCATCACCACCACATCCTTCCGCGTTTGGTATTGACCCTTCTCAGAGCAAGTCTTTCAACAAAAATACCGGGCCTTCCTTGCATATCATCTTCCAATCATGATGGAGAATGAGCGCGCAAACGCCGCAATCGGCAATTGCCCCGCAAGGCATGGGCGCGTGAACGAGAACCTGCGCCTCCAACCTTGCTGTAACCTGCTCCTGCCCAGCCAGGCGTTGCCGCATCTGATTCAAGTTCTCCCTACTCACATCGAAAGCGGCATAGTCTGCCCAGGCCAGCGCTTCCGGCAAGCCTTTCAATGGTTGCACTTCAACTACTTCGGGCAGGTCATCCACAGCAGAATTTACCGCCAGCACCACCTCGGCATTTTGTTTTAAGGCGGGGGAGATTAACCCAAGCAGCCGAGCGGGAGTATCTTCGAAGGCCGCCAGCAGCAACTTTCTGGATGAAACCGGCAGGCTGAAACCACGCCCGATGGGACCGCGTAGATAGAGTGATTGACCCGGACGCCACGAAGCAGGAATGACCGGGGCGGAGCGGAATCCGCTTTGAGAGGAAGAGATGCCCGGGAACAAGACCACAGGCAAGGGCGCGTCTGAGCCGCCTGCATGAGCGGCGAGATATTGCCCAGGAGCGGGAGTCAGTTCGGGCGGGCAGACGATACGCGCAGAGCCATCCAAAAATGTTTCTTCAACCTTGCCTTGGGCATTCTTCATTGGAAAAATATTAACATGCTTCGGTGGCAATGACAAGACGGTTATAATTTTGAGTAGTAAATTTGGAGGAACCATGAATATTTCAAGTCTATTGCAAGGAATTGCCTCTTTCGCCTGGATTGGCTTTATAGGCATTCTGGTGGCAATTTCGGTGCGCGCCAGCCGTAAACAATCGGTGGGCGGTTTAAGCACGGCGGCGGTTACGTTGGTCGTTGTTGCGTTGCTGTTGACAACCGCTGGCGCGGGGATCGTGTTTATTGAACCCGATGAGCTCGGCCTGGTGGTGACGGTGCTTGGTTCGGGCGGTATTCGCCCAGACCCGTTAGATTCGGGGCTGCATTGGATTGTGCCGTTTGCAGAACGGGTGGAGCGCTTTCCGAAGACCAATCAAAACTACACCATGTCTTCCACCGCAGACGAAGGGGCCATGGCCGGCGACGACTCGATCCAGGTCCGCACTAAAGATGGACAGCAGGTGTATATTGACGCTTCTGTGATTTATGCGGTGGACCCACTGAAAGTGGTGCAACTGTATTCCACCTGGCGCTTTACGTACGAAGACCAGTTTGTGCGCACGCAAGCGCGCGGCATCATCCGTGATGTGGCTTCGCAGTACGGCGTGGAGGAAATCGTCAGCACCAAACGCGCCGAAATGCAGCAAATCATCTCAGACAGAATGATTGAAGTGTTTGCAGAAAATAACTTGATCTTGCGCGACTTTGTGCTGCGCAACATCCGCTTCAGCGATTAATATGCAGCGGCAGTGGAACAGAAACAGATCGCCGAACAGCAAGCGCAGCAGGCGGCGTTTGTGGTCGAACAAAAGAAACAGGAAGCCGAGCAAGCGCGCCAGATTGCGCAAGGCCAGGCGGACGCGGCCGTGATTGCGGCAGAAGGCGCGGCGGAAGCGCGTTTGATTCAGGCTCAGGCGGAGGCAGAAGCGAACCGCCTGCTGGCAGAATCGCTCACGCCGGAATTGATCCAGTATCAATATATTTTGAACCTTGCCCCCGGTGTTCAGACCATCTTCATCCCCAGTGACCAGCAATTCATTTTGCCGCTGCCAAGCGCACCGGCAGCAGGTCAGTAGGCGAATCATCAAGGCGACTGTCACTTCGTAAGCGATAGTCGCCTTATCTTAAACAAACCATGCCCATTCCACAGACCGGACGCGACGTTCGCCTCACGACTCTTTCTGCTTGCGCGGGTTGAGCGTCCAAACTAAGCGCGGATGCGCTGGCGCAGGTCCTGCGCCCCATTAAGGATACTTTTGACCCCGCTTCGTATCCAGACTTGATGATCGGCATCGAGTCGCCGGATGATGCGGCTGTTTGGCGTTTAAGCGATGAGCAAGCCATCGTGTTAACAACGGATTTCTTCACGCCCGTCGTAGATACGCCCTATGAGTACGGGGCTATTGCAGCGGCAAACAGCCTCTCAGATGTGTATGCTATGGGCAGCAAACCGTTCCTTGCTTTGAACGTCGCAGCGTTACCGGATCACCTTCCACCGGAAATTTTAAGTGAAATTCTGCGCGGCGGCGCGGAGAAGGCGCAGGAAGCGGGGGTTGTTGTGGCTGGCGGGCATACCGTCAAGGATAAAGAGCCGAAATACGGTTTGGTGGCAATCGGGTTCGTCCATCCGCAAAAGATCATCAGCAAAGGCGGGCTGAAAGCGGGCGATGTTCTCGTGTTAACCAAACCGCTCGGCGCCGGCGTAACCACCACTGCGCTGAAACAGGAAAAAGCCGAAGAAGTTCACATTCATGAAGCCATCCGGTGGATGTCTGCATTGAATAAAACTGCAAGCGCTCTGGCAGTTGAGTTTGGAGTGCGCGGTGGAACAGACATCACCGGCTTTGGGCTGCTCGGTCATGCCGCAGAGATGGCGGAGGCATCGCGAGTATCCCTGCACCTAGAGTTTTCGCAGATTCCCTTTCTCAATGGCGCGCGCAGATATGCAGAAAAAGGCATCTTCCCCGGCGGGGCATTCGATAATAAAAGGCATTTTGAACCATTTGTAAAATTATCCGCCAACCTTGACGAGCCTTCACAAATGCTTTTGTTTGACCCCCAAACCAGCGGCGGGTTGCTGTTCGGCATCGGACGGGATAAACTGCCGGCATTGGAAGCGCGCGCAAAGGAATTGCAGCAAGCCATTTGGGTTTTGGGCGAAGCGCGTGACGGGAAAGGCATCGTGGTAGGTTGAAGTGTTCCGCATCGGCATTTACGAGCTTGGCGTTACCTGCGCGCTGGTTTCACTGGCGATTATTCTTCCAATC
>JACAEP010000171.1 GCA_013388795.1 Chloroflexota bacterium
CTATCGGGTGGGAGTCCGCCTTTGGATTCGCCGAGGGACATCGAGCCGCGGGAGGCGTGAAGGCGTAATCCAAGTTCGAGGGCAGCGGCAATTTCATCGTCGAGTTTTGAGCCGTTGGGATAGAGGTAGAGATGGTCTGAGGCGGTGGTACAGCCTGAGAGGGCGAGTTCCGCCAGCGCAGTTTGAGTCGAAGTAAAAATATCGTCGGGGTTTAATCGCGCCCAAATAGGGTAGAGGGTCTTGAGCCAGTTGAAGAGGTTGGCATCCTGTGCGGCAGGGACGGCGCGGGTGAGGGTTTGGTAAAAGTGATGATGGGTGTTGACCAAGCCGGGCAGGACGACGTGCCCTTTGAGGTCGAGAACTTCATCGGCAATGATTGGCAGTTCGCTGGTCTTGCCCACTTTTTCAATGAAGCCGTCGCGAATGAAAAGACCGCCTTCGGGAAGTTCCCGCTGATGGCCGTCCATGGTAACGACATAGGCGTTTTTGACAAGGAGGGTTGTCATGAGGGAGTCGTTTTATCCGGTAGTTTGTAGTTTGGATATTTGGGCGGTTGCACGTTGACTAGCCTAAACTTGTCTGACAATTCAAAGTGTAGCAAAAAAAACGCGGGATGTCAATTGACAAGTTAAACCAAGTAATAGTCACCTGCGAGATGTGTTACTTGAATTCCAGCAGCGTTATTTATTACTGCCCATACGCCACACAGTCTCCCAGGGAGAAACCACAAATTCAATCGGATTGTTCAGAAGCAAAATATGGATAGGGTTCTAATTTTGGGTGTTGCGCAACATCAAGCGTCGTCCACAACACACGTCACTTGCCCGCCGGTCTTATCATTGGTTAAGATTGCTGGTAAAGGAAACCATTATAAATTTCTTTCCTTCTCCATGGCGCTCTGCAGATTGGGATTTCCTTCCGCTTTATCTGCTTTCCAATAACTATCTCTTATCTCAAGGTCTGGCAGGCTTCTCTGGTCTGGCTTGCGCTTCCGGTCGTGATCTGGGCCGGGTTGCTCATCACAGGCAATATCTCTTCGCAAACGGTGGCAGGGCTGATCTGCGGGCTGGTTTTTAGCGCGCGCGAAACCTTGCCGCTCCCACGATGGCGCATGTGGTCATGAACGCGATTGGGCAAACCTTTGGTGGATAAGTGGCGGTATAATTTCGCCCATCAAAACCAATTCACGGAGAATAAGTATGAATATCATCAACATCATTACATGGATCCTTTTTGGCGCATTCGCAGGCTGGGTTGCCAGCATCATCACCAACAAAAACCGCCAAATGGGCGCAGTGGCAAACATCGTCACTGGTATTGCAGGCGCGTTCATTGGCGGCTTCATCATGGAACAGTTCTTTGGAGCTCCCGGTTTGACCGGATTCAACGTCTACAGCCTGCTGGTTGCCATCGGCGGCGCAGTTGTCCTCATCTGGGTTGTGAGTTTAATCAGCGGCAATCGCCGCCGCCGTTGATTATTAACATGCAGCAGAAACAAAAATCCCCGTTCAAGTGTGAACGGGGATTTTTGCTAAACAGCCTATTTGCTTTTGCGCCACTGTATGGCAGGAGGACCTTCACTTTCTGGCTGGATTCTTCCAATGGTAGCGGAGTTTGGAAGCGAAGATCAGGCGATAGAACAAATGACATTAAACGAAAATTAATATGACACCCTTCACTATTGCGCAAATCGTCACAAATGTATGATGAGCCTGTAAATATTCGTTTATTCGCATATAAGCAGGTACTTATGGTAACGGCCACCCTCAAACAAGAAATCACCCAACTCGAAGCCAATTTTTGCGCGGCGCTCTCCGACCCTATCCGCCTTCTCATTCTTTACGCCCTCAATGAAGCGCCCCGCAATGTAACTGACCTTGCCACAGAATTGACAATAAACCAACCCACCATGTCGCGCCACCTCAAGGTACTAAGAGATCGCGGGCTTGTCAGCACAGTCCGCGCGGGTACAACCATTACGTATCACCTTACCGATTCAAGACTAATCCAGGCTCTGGACCTCATGCGGGGAATCATGCGGGATCATCTCGCGTACCAATCCAACCTGATCAACGAAACCATACAGGAGAATGTATGAAACAACGCTTCCCGTCCTGGACTTTGGGGCTGTTCGGCATCTTATTGCTGATTCTCGTCCCTGTCCTTTATTTCCTCCCGCGCACGCAAGCCAAGAACGACCCTGCATCCTATTTACCAGAACGACCTGTGCATGTTGACCATGCCGACATTGTCAAAGGTGAATTCAAAACCGGGCAAGATGTAACCCGCAATTGCCTCGAATGTCATGAAGACGCCGCGACGAAAGTGATGGCGACCACCCACTGGACGTGGGAATCAAAAGAATTCGACGTCCCCTGGCGCGACGAACCCGCCACCATTGGCAAAGCCAACCAGATCAACAACTTCTGTATCGGATCACAAGGCAATGAAAACAAATGTATGTCCTGCCATGCCGGGTACGGTTGGGAAGAAGGACGCGACACCCAGCAAGCCAACCCTGAAAATGTAGACTGCCTCGCCTGCCACGCCGACCCCGGCGCCTATGGCAAAGGCGCATTTGGCAACCCCGCCGAAGGCGTGGACCTGCTCGCCGCGGCTCGTTCCGTCAAAGCCCCCACCCGCGAGAACTGCGGAAAATGTCACTTCGACGGCGGCGGCGGCAACGGCGTCAAACATGGCGACCTCGACGAAAGCCTATACTTCCCCTCGGAAGAACTCGACGTTCACATGGGCGGCGAAAACGACATGCTCTGCACCGACTGTCACTGGACAGAAGACCATCAAATCCTTGGGCGCATGTTGGCAGATAACTACACCATTGACCCGCAGGAACAAGTCTCTTGCGAGCAATGCCATGTAGACCAGCAGCACGAAGATGAACGCATCAATACCCATCTTGCTTCCGTCGCCTGCCAAACCTGCCACATTCCTGCGCTTGCGCTCGAAGACCCCACCAAAGTCACTTGGGATTGGTCGCAAGCCGGTCAAGAGGGACGCGAAGACGATCACTTCACCTATCTCAAGATCAAAGGCGAATTCGTCTACGACAAAAACTTCGCCCCCACCTACTTGTGGTTCAACGGCAACAATGAATATCGTTACCTACTCGGCGACCCCATCGGCGCGGACGGCATTACCTACATCAACAAACCCGCCGGTTCCATTGACGACGCCAGCGCAAAAATCTTCCCCTTCAAACTTCACATCGCCAAGCAGCCCTATGACGTAAAAAATAACTATCTGCTGCAACCCATCACTTCTGGCGAAGGCGGCTTTTGGACAACCTTCGACTGGGACAGCGCTTTCGAACTCGCGCAAGAGAAAACCGGTCTTGATTACAGCGGCGAATACGGCTTCACCACCACCTACATGTACTGGCCCACCACCCACATGGTGCAATCTGCCGACGAAGCCCTGCAATGCGAATCCTGCCACGGCGAAAACGGGCGCATGGATTGGGAGGCTCTCGGCTACCCCGGCGACCCAATCGAATGGGGTGGAAGGAAATAAGGACATTTTACGGATTAAGTAGCGTAATCCGTAAGGACATCAACCATGAAACGATACCTACTCTTCGCATCAATTGGACTTCTCCTCCTTGCCCTCGCCTTTGGGATCAATGCGGTTCTTGCTGCGCCGACAACTGTCCCAACCACTCAAGCCTCGGTCATTCACCCAGACTTCCCCCTGCTCGATGCGAACGGCGTCAACGTCCTCGAAAGCAATGCCGCCATCTCCGCCATGCAAACCTGCGGACAATGCCACGATACCGAGTTCATCGAATCTCACGCCTTTCACTCTGACCTCGGCTTAAGCGACTACTACCCCGCCAGCAACACCTTCGATACAAGTTACGGTTTGTTTGGTTCGTGGGACCCGCTCACCTACCGATTCCTTTCCACTACAGACGATGAACGCCTCGACCTAAGCACCGCCGAATGGTTGATGCTCAACGGCAACCGCATCGTCGGCGGCGGACCCGCTGAAACTTCGCGCACTGGCGAAGAC
>JACAEP010000209.1 GCA_013388795.1 Chloroflexota bacterium
TGCCGCATCGTCGAAGGCGCGCGCCGCCCACGTGTCGCCGTGCAGCCCGATATCGTAGTCGTCGTACCAGTGCATGATGTAATTGCCATACACTTGGCCGCCGCGACTGCGCAGACGTTCGATCTCGTCATTAATTTGGGTTTCCTTCTCGATGAACAAGTCATGCCGTGGGACGTAGGCTTCGGGCTGGTAGTAATCATAATAAGAGACAAAGTACGACACCGCATTTTCAGGGAAGAATTCTTTGAACTCGGCATAGAGCTGCGCGGCGAGCGTCTTGTTATGCGCCATGATCAGCGCTGGTTTTTGCAATTGCTGAATGACCGAGGCGATAGTAAAGGTCTTGCCGGTGCCGGTAGCGCCCAGCAAAACCTGATGCTTAAGACCGCGCTTCACGCCATCCACCAATGCGCGGATGGCTTCGGGCTGGTCGCCCATCGGTTGAAAGGGGGCTTTGAGTTTGAAATTCATTGGATTGTCTTTTCGTTTATTGAGGGGAACGCGTGTTCTATTTTACACCAACAAGGTCAAGGCGTGGGAACATTTCAGGAAACAGAAGCAGGCACAAATCACAAATGAAGCGGAATTTTGTCAAGGGTATAATCACAAGTAATATGAATCGGGTTAGAACGTTTTTTCAAAGCGAAGCCAGCGCGCCGCTCGCGTTTTTTGTGTTGAGTATTCTCAGCTTCGGGCTGCTAATCCTCAACCTCGGCTTTTACATGGACGATTGGCCGTATGTCTTTTATGCCAAACTGCTCGGTATCGACAGCCTGCGCGAAATGCTGGCGTACGATAGCCGCCCCCATGCTGCATGGCTGTACATCCTTGCGTTCCGCTTATTAGGGTTTGCGCCCGTTGCATGGCATGTCTTCGCGTTGATAATGCGGCTTGCAACGGTCATTACTTTTTGGGTGTTTCTGCGCGCGATATGGCCCGAACAAAAACGCGAGACGGTGATCATCTCGCTTTTATTTGCGGTTTTTCCATTTTTCATGTTGCAGCCGTTTGCCGTCGGCTCCACACATCACTGGTTCGGGTTTGCGGCATTCAACGCGTCGCTGGTTCTGATGACGCTGGCATTTCAAGAAGCGCCCCTGGGCAAGTGGCTGTATGCGATTGCCGCGCTTCTTTTTGAAGCAACTCACCTTTTCACAAGCGAATATTTTGCCGGGCTGGAGTTGACCCGCATCGTTATTTTGTGGATTTTAGTTTCCCGCAGCGATGCAGACTTAAAAAAAAGAGCCTCACGCGTATTTCAAAACGGGCTGCCATATCTGCTTGTGTTGGCGGCCTACTTTATCTGGCGGGTTGTCGTTTACCAAAACCCGGAAGGCGTAACGCGCAACGAGCCAGTGATTTTAATGCAGTTATTGAGCGAGCCTTTCAAAGCATTCCTCTTTCTTGTGACGGCATTTTTCACAGATGCCGTCTCTGTTCTCACACTCGGCTGGGCGCGCGCAGTGGATTCCAGCGCGGTGAATTTTTCCTCGCCTTTCTTTTTATTCAAAGTATCCGTTGTCGCCACCGGTATGGCGCTGGCGATCCTTTACTTTCATCATCTGTTGCCGCGCGCCAAAGAAACAGACTCCCTTCCACGCTGGAGAATTGATGCGACCACCCTTGCCGTTGCCGCTTTGATGACAGGCGGGCTTCCCATCTGGCTTATTGGACGCTCGATTGTCGAAAGCAAAAACCTGCTTTCCGCCTCGCGCTTCGGGATTCCGGCAATGTTTGGGGCGGCGCTGCTGACCTTTCTTTTCACTGATTACTTTGTCTCTGACAGAAACAAAAAGAACCTTCTGCTTGCAGTTCTTTTGGGGTTGTCCATTAACTTTCACCTGGATAATACAAAGGAGTTTCAATACTCATGGGAAAAGCAGGAACGCTTCGTCCGGCAATTGATATGGCGCGCGCCTGCCCTCGAGCCGGGAACTGCCATCCTGACCGATCAGGAAGTGATGAGTGTGATGGGTGAATATGCGGTTTCATTTTCCATCAACACAGCGTATCAAATGGAAGGCTTCGGCAACACGCCGCCCTTTTGGTATTTTCCATTTACCTACACCAGCCCCAATGTGGATGACCTCCTGCAAGGCGCGCCGCTGGAATACGCAAAACTGAGTATGCAATTCAAAGGCAACAGCAAGCAAATACTATTGGTGGATTTCAACCCCGAAATGCGGCGCTGCCTATGGATTCTCCAGCCACAGGATACCAACCTGCGGCTCGTCAGCGACGATGTGCGTAAATTGGCGGCAGGCTCAAATATCAGCCTCATCAAACAAACAGAGACCGATCCGTCTCCTCCGCAGGAAATCTACGGCAAAACGCCCCCCCAAACCTGGTGCTACTTCTTCGAAAAAGCCGACCTTGCCCGCCAGTATGGGGAATGGGACGAGATCGCGCGCTTGTGGAAGGAAGCCCAAGTTGCCGGCGAACGCCCCGATAATGGGTTTGAGTACATCCCTTTCATTGAGGGGTTGGGACACACAGGCGATTGGGCGCGGGTTAAAGAAATGACCAAGTTTGCCAAGCGTATCACTGCCGGGTTAGAACCCAGTTTATGCAGCGCGATGGATCGTCTTGCAGAACATGCGCCTGCGTCTCAAGAGAAAGATGAGACCATCCAAAGTTTGAAAGAAGATTTGGATTGCAGTTCGTATCAATAAAAGAAAAAGCGACGGTCACTTTGAAAGTGACCGTCGCTTGATTTAACTCCCGGGGTCGGGGAATTTATCAGAAAATGCTCTGTTGCAAGGATGCCATTGCGAACCGCCGCAAGCGGCGAAGCCATTCGCGCGCTAGCGCTTTGCTCGCAGCGACAGATTTTGAGAGCGTTTACAACAGAGCAATCAGAAAACCGAAACAGGCGTCGGCTGGTTACGGAACCGGAGAGTGCGGGAAAGTTCCGGGCGGCGCATAAAAGTCGCCGGGGTTGATTCCCTGAGTCACTTCGCCGCTTTTTACTTCAACAGCGATCAAACTGTGATCTGCACAACTGGCTTGAAGCCCACAAGGCACCGCAAAAGAATATCCGCCTGGGTAACTCGAATCGTTGCCAGGGTACGCCACCACAAAATAAGAACCGGGCGGAAGATTATCAATCTGATAGATGGATGAATTTTCATTGGTGACGACATAAAAATAATTGAAGCTCATGGCGTCAAAGGCAACCACCGTCATGGACGGAATAAAGTTCGACGGGTAACTCAACTCGCCAGAGATGCTCCCGAATGCGGGCATGGGCGCCGAGTAAATGCCGCTGCCGCTGGGTTGACCGGCTTCATAACTTGGCATGGGCGGGTACAACGCCGCGCCGCCATACCAATTGCCGGGGTCTACATTTGGAGTAACGACGCCTGCCTGCACTTGCACATCCACCCAGTTATCGTCATTGCAGCCTTGCGCCAAGCCGCAAACATAAAATTGGTCATAACGCCCGGCAAGCTTGCCGTCGGGCAAGGCATAGGCAACCACATGGTATGCGCCGGGCGGCAACCCATTCATTTGGTACGTGGGTTGGTCTTGCGCAGTTTGAATCCAGTAGTAATCACTGGTATTGACATTGAACGCCACTACCAGCAAAGGTGGAATGCCCGAAGACGGATATGACAACCTGCCAGAGATCGAACCGGTCTGACTCGTCAGGCTTTCAAGGGTTGGCGTCGTTTGGGCAGCTGGTGTTCCTTCTAATGCCTGCAAGGTCAACGCTTGCAGCGTAGGCTGAACGATCAACTCAACATCCTGAGTGGGCGCGGCAAGCTCGGGCACACAGGCAAATGTGAAAACGAGCAAGATCAATAAACCAAACACAGGGCGTTTTTTCATAAAATATCTCCTCGTGAATTTGATTGACCCACAGAACGAAATCAGGAGACACTCCCCAAGCGGGCTAACACATCCAGTAATTTTGCTGTCCAGATTTCTTCTTTGGATAACGCCACCCAGTATTGACCTTTACCGCCTCGAATGCCGTTCGGCAGGTCAGGCAGTCGCTTCGCCTCCGCCCCGTTGGCGGGTACGGGATACTTGAGCAGAATCTGTCCCGATTCCCATCCCACCGAGGTCAAGCCGATCTTCTCAGCGCGCAGTTTCACCCGAATTTGGTAGAAAAGATTTTGCACCATCTCCGGCAATTGACCAAAGCGGTCACGGAATTCTGAACCAAGCGCATCGAGTTCGGTTTCATCACGCACGTCCGCAATGCGGCGGTAAAGTCGCAGGCGCAAATCTTGATCAGAGATGTAATTGGCTGGAAGACCGACCGCCAGGGGAAGGTCTACATTAACAGGGATAGAAAGCGGCAAGTTGAAAGAAGAAAATGCTGCATCCAACTTTGCGCTATCCGTTTTCAGCACATCTGTTGCAATTCTTCTCAACCGTCTCACAGCGTCGGCAAGCATCCTTGTATATAGGTGAAAACCGACCGACTGAATAAAGCCATGCTGACGTGTTCCCAGCAATTCACCCGCGCCGCGAATTTCAAGATCGCGCATGGCAATCGAATAGCCCGCGCCAAGCTGCGTATTCTCTGCGATCACTTCCAAGCGCTGCAGCCCTTCCTGCGTCGGCGACATTTTATTATGGCGGAAGAAATATGCATACGCCCGCATCGCCCCGCGCCCGACACGTCCGCGCAGTTGGTAAAGCTGAGCCAAGCCAAACGTGTCCGCGCGATCTACGATCAACGTGTTGGCGTTGGGAATATCCAAACCAGATTCGATGATAGTGGTAGAAAGCAGAATGTCTATCTCAGCATTGGTAAAGCGGCGCATGACCGCCGAAAGCTGACTCTCCGCCATCTGCCCGTGAGCAATGTCAATCCGCGCTTCAGGGACAAGCTTCTCCAGATGCGCCTTCATCGCATCAATGGTCTGCACGCGGTTGTGGACGAAGAAGATCTGTCCGCCGCGTTCCAATTCGCGCAGAATGGCTTGACGCACCAACCGCGGCGAATAGGGGCCCACATGTGTAATGATGGGCAGGCGTTCTTCTGGCGGCGTATTGAGGTTGGAAATATCACGGACGCCCGTTAATGCCATGTACAGCGTGCGTGGAATCGGCGTCGCGGTTAGCGTGAGCACATCCACTTCGGTGCGAAGTTTTTTAAGATGTTCCTTGTGCGTCACGCCAAAGCGCTGTTCTTCATCAATGACCACCAAGCCCAAATCTTTGAAGACCACATCCGATGAGATGAGGCGATGTGTCCCAATGATGATATCCACTTCACCCGCAGAGAGTTTATGCAGAATCTCCGTTTGCTCACGCGGGGTGCGGAAGCGCGAGAGCATCTCCACTTTAACAGGAAAAGCCGCAAGACGTTGAGAGAACGTTTCAAAATGCTGTTGTGCCAGAACCGTGGTTGGCACAAGCACCGCCACCTGCCTGCCGCTCATCACGGCTTTGAAGGCGGCGCGTAAAGCCACTTCCGTTTTACCATAGCCCACATCCCCACATAACAGGCGGTCCATCGGACGCGGGCGCTCCATATCGCGTTTAATTTCAATAAGGGCGCGTTTCTGGTCTTCGGTTTCAACATAAGGAAAACTATCTTCCAGTTCCTTTTGCCATTGTGTATCCGCAGAAAAAGCAAAGCCTTCCGCTACTTGCCTGCGCGCGTATAAATCCAGCAGGTCTTCGGCAACTTTTTGCGCCGCCTCTTTGACCCGTGACTTGGTCTCTGCCCACGCCTGCCCACCAAGATTATCCAGCGAAGGCTTGCCGCCGTCCGCGCCGACATAACGCGTGAGTCGATCCGCTTGATGAACGGGGACATAGAGAATATCGCCGCGCTCATACTCCACGGCAAGATACTCTCGCTCGTGTCCGTCCAACTGCCGCTGAATGAGACCCGCAAACCGCCCGATGCCATGATCGACATGCACCACATAATCCCCGGCTTGCAGATCCGCGTATAACGACTCGGGCGTATCCGCAGTCTGGCGTTGACGTGTGCGCGGCTGCGGGCGCTCCCAACCGAAGACTTCCGAATCAGTGATTAAGTGAACAGTGATCAGTGAATCAGTATTGAACGCGAAACCTTCAGAGAGAGAGGCTTCGGTAAATTCCAGATTGGCGGGTTTAGACTCAGGATAATGCTCGAACCACAACTCACGCAAACGCTGCGCCTGACGTGAAACGATAAAGACCTGCTCGCCCTTCTCCACAATAGGCGCGAGATAATCAACGAATGGTTTGAGACGCCCGCCAAAACGCTCGTCATGCCCGAAGTGTGCGGCGAGTTGAATGCCATCTTCGGCTTCGGTGGAGTGACCCAATTCCAAATGCGTGAATTCGCTAATCTCATCGTTCAACTCAGACCACGGGATATATGGCACGGGGAAACTTTCTGCCAGTGCGCCTTCTCTGATGCTCTCGCTGCGAAACTTGACCGCCTGTTCCTCCACTTCATTCGCCATCACTTCGATCAGACTGAGGTCGTCCACCAATACCAACGTTTTCTGCGGAAGATAGTCCAGCAACGAAGCAGGCTGCTGATGCAGTAAAGGAATATGAAATTCAGAGAGTTGCGTTTCGAGCTCGGTTGTGTCGGCTAAAAATTCGCGCGATGGCGTAATCAAGATTGTTTCAAGTTTTTCAAGCGTACGCTGAGTCGCCGGGTCAAAACTGCGAATGGTCTCGATCTCATCGCCGAAGAAATCCAAGCGCGCCGGATTCAGTTCCGTGGGCGCCCACACATCGAGGATGCCGCCCCGCCCAGAGAACTGACCCGGCTCGAGAACAGTGTTGACGCGCTGATACCCGATCCGCGCCCATTCACGCATCAGGGCGTCGGGTTGGCTGGCCTGGTTGACTGCGAGCTTTTTGCACGCTTTGAGAAAGTCCCGCCGCGGCAGAGTGCGAGTCATTAACGAACGCACCGAAGCAATGATGATGGGTGGAGTTTCAGGTTTCCTGATAAATGGCAGGTGGTAATTGGAAAGCGCCGTAAGCGTTTGAAGTCTTTCGCGCCGGGTGGCGGCGCCCCAGGCCGCTTCTTCATAGAAAAGCGGATTTGGTTCTGAAAACAAATAACGCGGCGACTTGATCCAAAAGCCAAGTTCATCGAACATCGCCAAGGCGTGGTCGGCGCGGTCGGTGATGAGCAGGATGGGCTGGTTCACATCGGCATGGAGGGTAGCGAGAATTGGCAAATGCGCGGCGCGCGGCAACCCCAGCCCAAAGACAGGCTTGCGCGCAGAGAGGTCGCCCAGCAGGCGTTGATATGCGGGCAAAGAGCGAAGGTGTTGAAAAAGAGGTTGCATAATTCGTAGATGCGACCCTCGCGGGCGCATTGAGTATTAATCAAGCCAAGGGGGACGGGTCTTGCCTCCGCCCGACGATAAAGGCAGGACAAGGACAAGCCCTGTCTCTATGCGGTTCTATTGAATTTATTCATCGCCGCGTTCAAACCATTCTTGACGAATTCAAGGGCGGCATCGCTGGCGCGGGCGAGCAGGTCGGGCATGAGTTTGAGCTCGTCTTTCGAAAAATCCTGCAAGACGTAATCCTTCGCATCCATACGCCCAGGCGGGCGCCCAATGCCGAGGCGCAGGCGCGGAAAGTCTTTGGTGCCGAGTAACTCGATGGTGTTTGCCATGCCGCGCTGACCGCCCGGCCCGCCAGCCGGACGGATACGGATGGCGCCATAGGGAATGTCCAAATCATCATGAGCGACAAGTAAATTTTCAAGCGGAATCTTATAGAAGTGCAGCAGTCCCTGCACCGATTGCCCGGAGAGATTCATATATGTCTGCGGTTTGGCGAGGATCAGTTTGCGCTCTTCAAATATCCCAGAAGTGACAATCGCTTTGGATTGCACTTTCATGCCGCGCGCGCCGATCTTTTCGGCAAGATGATCGATCAGCATGAAGCCGATATTGTGACGGGTGTCTTTGTATTCACGCCCTGGGTTGCCAAGACCGATGATGAGGTAGATATTGTGAGTCATTTGGGAAGTTCCAAGCGTCAGATGTTTTTTCGAAGTCGGAGAATGAAAGAGACAAAAGCAAATAGGGCAAGGACCGTGACAGCGCTTTTCCAAAAGATGTTGATAATGGAGGATGCCGTCAAAGCGGCCAGATTCGGCGGCAGCGGCGTAGATGTGGGATACATAGTTATTTGCGCGGGCGTAGGTTGGGAAGAGTCGCCTGGTGTTTCATTAAGCGGCTGAAAATTGAAAACGGGGTCTGTCGGTCTGAAAGCTGGAGTGGAAAGTTGTTCATTATTACGGATAGTCAAATTGGAGATGAGTACCTCTTGAACATTGCCGTCGAGCAAAAAAACCCGCAGGCGCAAGGCATAGACGCCATCAGTGAGGGCAGTTGTATCCCACACGGATAGGACAGAGTCCGTAGGCGGTTGGGAAAAGGTTTGGATGACGAACCAGCCCGCGGCGGGGTCTGAGACGCTTTGGTCAAAGGTAAAAGCCAGCTCCGCAGAAGCAAAGTGGGGGAGGTCCATCCTGCCTTGAATCTCAACCAATTCATGCAGGGTTTCGCCCGGCTGCGGGGCGGTGATCGCAAGCGGCGCGTCTTGAAAAAGCAGGGAAAGAATCAAAAACAATCTGAGCATGACAATCTGTAAGTTTAACATGAAGGGGGAGGCGGGTCAAATTTGCGCCGATTAAGCGTTTTGAAATGTGGGGGCAATTCTCGAATGGGAGTTTTTCTGGTAAACTCAAGAAGTCCAAATTTTTTTTCAGGAGACCCATTTATGGCACCATCCCGCGCTGAACAACTCGTGGAACGACTTCGCAATATGCAAGCCGCCGCACCCGATATTGAAGCCTCTGCTATTGTTTCGGTGGATGGGTTGATTATGGCATCTGCCCTGCAGCAGGGCGTGGAGGAAGACCGCGTTTCGGCCATGTCTGCGGCGATGTTGAGCCTGGGCGAGCGCATCTCTGGGGAATTGGGACGAGGCGGACTGGAACAGGTATACATCAAAGGCGATAAAGGTTCTATTGTATTAACCGCCATTGGAGATGAAGCCGTGCTGACCGCCATGGCGCGTCAGGAAGCAAAACTGGGCATGGTCTTTCTGGAAATGAGGCGCGCCGCCGAAGACCTGATTAAGCTGGTTGGATGAAACGGAAACATACTTTCCACTCCCATTGAAGCAACCCCGAATGGGGAGGGCATCACGCCCTCCCCATTCTCTTTGTAAATTCAAAACCGCAGTGCGAGCGCAAGCCTGGTATGTAATTTTCCATGCATAGGAGATGATCTATGACAACCAAGTATTTATTTTTTACCGGCGGTGTGGTTTCGTCGGTGGGCAAAGGCGTGACGGCAGCCGCAACCGGGCTGCTGCTCAAGGAACGCGGATTCAAAATAGCGGTTCAGAAACTTGACCCGTATATCAATGTGGACCCGGGCACCATGTCGCCGTATCAGCATGGCGAGGTGTACGTCCTGGATGACGGCGCAGAAACAGACCTAGACCTGGGTCACTACGAACGATTCATTGACATCCGCCTGAGCCGGGTCAGCAATTTTACAACCGGGCAGGTCTATGCGGAAACCATTGCCAAGGAACGCCGGGGAGACTATCTCGGCGGGACGATTCAAGTGATTCCGCACATCACCAACGAGATCAAACGCCGGATTGGTTTGGCGGCAAAAGAAACCAGCGCTGAGATCATGATCCTGGAAGTCGGTGGAACCGTGGGCGACATTGAGTCGCAGCCATTTCTTGAAGCGTTGCGGCAGTTGAGAAATGAAGTGGGACGCGAAAATTGTTTATTTGTCCATGTCACTTGGCTGCCAACCATCGGAGCAACCGGCGAGATCAAAACCAAGCCCACGCAGCATTCGGTGGCGGCATTGCGGTCGATCGGCATTTCGCCCAATATCATCATTGCGCGAGCCGATGCAGACATAGACCGGGGTCTGTGCGACAAAATCGCCCTGTTCTGCGACGTGGAAAAAGATTCTGTCATCCCCATGAAGACCGCCAGCGTTTTATATGAGATTCCGCTGATGTTAGAAGAACTTGGCGTGGGCGAATTGATGCTCAACAAGCTCGGCTTGCAAGCCAGCAAAAGACCGGATATGCGCCCATGGCAAAAGCTGGTGAACGAAGTAAAAAAAGAAAAGCCGGCCGTCAATGTGGCGCTGGTTGGAAAATATGTGGAACTGCAGGATGCATATATGTCTGTTCGCGAAGCCTTGAAACACGCCGCGCTTGCGAATGGAGTGGAAGTTTCCATCAGCTGGGTTCACTCGGCAGATCTCGAAAAAGAAAAAGGCTGGGAGGTGGTCTGGCAGGCAGATGCCGTGCTCGTGCCGGGCGGGTTCGGGTCGCGCGGCGTGGAAGGCAAGATTCTAACAGCACGCTATGCGCGCGAGAATCATATCCCCTACCTTGGCCTATGCCTTGGGATGCAAGTGATGTGCATTGAGTTTGCCCGCAA
>JACAEP010000267.1 GCA_013388795.1 Chloroflexota bacterium
ACTTTGCTGATCGAAAGGTCGCCGCAGCCGAGATCGATGAAGAATTCTTCTGGGGTTTTGTAGCCCAAATTGCGGGCAAGATTTTCGTAATTAAGTTCCTTGATGCCAAGTCTTTGAATTTCGCGTTCGATGGCTGTACGGCCTTGTGCGAGATTCTGTTCATCTTCCTGTTTTTTGAACCAGGCTTTGATTTTTGCCCGTGCCCGTGAGGTTTTGACAAGGCCGAGGTTTTGGTTGAGCCAGTCGCGGCTGGGACCGCCGCGTTTGGTGGTGAGGATTTCCACCTGATCGCCCGTCTTTAAATCCTGATACAACGGGACAAGTTTTCCGTTCACGCGCGCGCCGCGGCAGCGATGCCCAATATCCGTGTGTACGTGGTAGGCGAAATCAATCGGGGTCGAACCGGCGGGCAGGTCAATCGCATCGCCGCGTGGTGTAAAGATATACACCCGGTCGCGGAAGACGTCGCTCTGCATCGACTCGACGAATTCCGTTGCGTCGTTTACATCGCCGCGCCATTCCATCATCTTGCGCAGGTCTTTGAGGCGCTCCTGGAATTGCTGGTCATGTTTGCCGCCTTCTTTATAGCGCCAATGCGCCGCAATGCCATACTCGGCATTCATGTGCATTTCCATCGTGCGGATCTGAATCTCCAGCGGGCGTTTATCGTCATACATCACCGCTGTGTGCAGGGATTGATAATGGTTATCCTTGGGCGCGGCAATATAGTCATCGAACTCGCCGGGGATCGGACGCCAGGTGGTATGTATCACTCCCAAGGCCGCATAGCAGGAAGGTACATCCGGCACGATTAAGCGCACAGCGCGCACATCGTACAGCATACTGAAGGGTTTATCCTTCTTCTGCATCTTTTTATAAATGGAATAAATATGTTTGGGCCGCCCGCTGATGTCGGATTTGATATGGTTTTTTCCCAACAGGCGCGCCAGTGTTTCCTTAATATCCTCCAACTGGCGCTCACGGTCGGGGCGGCGTTCTGCTAGTGACTCGGCGATCTCTTTATATTTTTCCGGCTGAGTATAGCGGAAACTCAAGTCTTCCAACTCCCATTTCAACTGCCAGATGCCGAGGCGGTTTGCCAATGGGGCAAAAATATCAAGCGTTTCCTGCGCGATCCGTTTTCGTTTATGCTCCGGCATGTAACCCAGTGTGCGCATGTTATGCAAACGGTCTGCCAGTTTAATCAACACCACGCTTACATCTTCCCCCATCGCGAGGAAGGTCTTGCGCAGAGTCTCTGAAATCATATCCTCTTTACGCCCCATCACCGCAGCCGGGGGCGCAGGTTCTTCCTCAATGTCGTCTGCGCTGGTTTCGGCATGTTGGTCGCCGCGTGAGACGCGCGGTAAATGGGTCAGTTTGGTCACGCCATCCACGAGCAGGCGCAGCCGGTCGCCAAACTCGCGGCGCAGGTCTGCCAGCGTAATGGATGTATCCTCTACGGTGTCATGCAGCAGCCCGGCGGCGACCACTTCGGCAGGCACTTTCAACTCACTCAGAATCTGCGCCACCGCAACACAATGGTTGATATACGGCTCTCCTGAGTGGCGCTTTTGTTCGCGATGGGCTTCTTCGGCAATGGTATAGGCCCGCATTACCAGGTCCCGGTCGCCCAGCGAGTAGGTTTCGGGAAGTTGTTCCATTAAACGTTCAATGGGGATTTCCATAACTGCCGATTTCATGCCCTTAATTTTACTACGCGTCTCGCCGTGACCACAGCGATTTCTGTTTTCTGAAAGCCGCGCCAGCGCCGATAAAAAGAACCCCGCAGGGTTTTGCTCCTGCGGGGTTCTTCCTCTCAGAGGGTTTTTAACAATGCCTGGCGGCTGTTTCGCAAACGGTCAGATATGATCTCTGCGATACGCAGCATGACGTGAAACCCATGCTCTGGCTGGCTGGCAAGCAGTTTCATAAATGGCTCCGCCGGGACGATCAACAGTTCCGAGTCCTCGTCACATTGCGCGCTGGAGGTGTAGTGATTCGGCGCCACCATGCCCGACCAGCCAAAAATCTGGTACGGCATGGAAATGAAGGAGACGGTCACACTCTCGGGGCGGGAGGTGAGATTTACGCGCAGGGCGACACTGCCATGCAGAAGGAAGTGCAGTTTGTCGGCGGTTTCTCCTTCGCGAAAGACGAACTCATCTTTTTTGTAGCTTGCCTGACGGCTCATGGCAGCAATCTCCCTCAGCATCGACTCGGGCAATCCGCTGAACAGGTTGAATTGAGAAAGGGTTTCCGTGCTAATCATGCGTGCCTCCTTTAGGCGTAGGAAAGATCTGCTGGACGGAATCAGGCTGGGTACGGGGATGAGGCGCAGCCGTCCCGAACATGTTTATAATTGTACAGAGAATCATGTCATATGACCATCACGAATAATGTCACCAGATTTTTAGATTCGCGCAATGTGCCATACAAGGCGTTTGAATTGCCTGTCGAAAAATTAGGCGCCATCGAAGCGGCGCATTTTTTGAATGTGACCGAAGACCAAGTCTTTAAGACCATCGTCACGAAGCGCGAGAGGGGCAAGCCGGCGCTGGTGGTCGTCCCTGCCGCACGCGTGGTGGATTTGAAATTACTGGCGGCGTTTCTTGGTGAAAAGAAAATGCATTTGCCGACCGAACGCGAAGCCGAGCGGTTGACTGGTTTGCAGGCGGGCGGCATTTCACCGCTGGCGCTCATCAACAAGGGTTTTCAGGTTGTGATCGATTCGGCGGCGCAGGCATTGGAGGAAATTTATCTTTCCGGCGGACAGCGCGGGTTGAACATTCGCTTGCGCGTCAAAGACTTGGCGGCGTTGGTCCATGCCAAATTTGGCGATGTGAGCCGTGAAGAATGATACGAGCCGGAGAATTTCTCCGGCTCGTTATTCTTAAGATTGGAAATCTGCGATCTTCACGCTGTTCACCCACAAGCTGTATGCTCCGGCAGGGAAACTGCCCAATGGGTAGTTGACTTCAAATGGCGCCAGCGCCTGCGCGCAAGTTTGATCTGGATCGGCAATGGCGTAGACTTCTACGTGCACTTTGTTTTCAAATTCCGGCGGTTTGACGGCAATGCGCAGTTGATGACATGGCGTGGGCAAATTGCCTTTAAGGCTGAGCATGAACTGCGGCTGGTAGCTTTCCAGCGTCAGAAGTTGAACTGCGTCCAGGTACACTTCGTTTCGTATAAAGCCAGCGTCTTCCGGCATGGGGGCAAAGGAGTCGTTAGCGGGCATGGTGTCCATTGACGCTCCCGGATAACTGGGATCGGGGTAACTCACCGCGGCATCGCCATCGGCAGAAGCACATGCAGAGAGCAGCCAGGCCAGCGTTAGCAGGTATTTGAGTATTGATTTCATCTTATCTCCATTTCTACTTTCGATTAACGCCGGACGGCGTAAAAAGTTCCCTGATGTGTTGCTTGGGCGGCTAATACGATACAAAGTCGCCGACCAATGAGCCATTCACCCAAACTGAATACCTGCCGGGCGAGTAGGTTCCCAAAAGAATGCCTGCCTCGAATTGCTGAAAAACATTATCGCATTGCACGTCAGGATTGATCAGACTATATATATTAATGAAAACGCGATATTGTTCGTCGGGCGGGGCGATCTCGATGCGCAGTTCATTGCAGACGCTGGGCATGTATCCGACAAAACGGATGGCGGAACGCGGCGGAGAGAACTCGTAGCGCTCCGATAGGTTAACTGCGGTAATGGTCACAACTGCCGCTTGCCTGCCAATGTCTTCGATCTGCGGCGCAAATGGATTTTCATCCGGCGAGATGCGATAGGGCAGGGTAGCCGAAGGGGTGGGCTCGGCGGTTGGCGCAGGCGCGCAGCTTGTGAGCAGCAGCAAAGCAATGAAGAAAGCCAGTAATCTCATATTGTTTTCCACGCTTTCTCAGGGCATCCTTGCGATGCGCAAGACTCAACGGAGTGGGGACGTTTCAAAAAAGTTTTTGGCGATGACATATACCCCGCTTCCTTCCACGGCGACAGTTGAATCAGCCAGCATGATTTTTCCTGTGCTGATGATTTTTCTTTCACCCGCTTCTGTGAGGCGGGCTGAAGCCCGCAAAGGCTGATGAAGCGGCAGCGGCTTGCGATAGTTAATATTGATGTTCGCTGCCAGCACCTGATGACCCGCCGCCCAAGCCACCAGCCCCATCACCTCATCCAAAATCGCCGCAGAGGCTCCGCCATGCGCGTGACCCGGCGGACCCTGATGCCGCTCTGATAATGTGAATTCAGAGGTAAGAATGCCATCATCATCCACAAACATTGTGATTCCAATGCCGTGCGGGTTGTCCGTTCCACACACAAAACACCAGCCATGATAGGGGAGTTGCCGTTTCATGCTATCAATTTAACCACAAAGACTTTCTTACGACCTGTGACTTTTGGACTTCGACCTTTTGCCTTTCATGCTAGAATCTTTAAAAATCATTTCTGGAGACATGCCATGAAATCGCTGCTCGAAAAACTCAACATTCAGCCTGTCCATGCCGGCGCTTGCGCCGGCATGGATCATTGGCTGATGGATAAGAACGGCAAGGAACTGGTTTCGTACAACCCGGCCACAGGTGAACCGATTGCCAAGGTCGTTCAGGCATCCCCTGCGACTTATGAGCAAGTGGCATCAGCGGCGCACGAGGCTTTTCTTAAGTGGAGGCAGGTTCCGGCGCCGAAGCGAGGCGACCTTGTCCGCGATCTGGGAAATGCCCTGCGCGAGTTGAAAGAGCCATTGGGAGATTTAGTCACGCTGGAGATGGCAAGATCCGCGCTGAAGTACATGGCGAAGTGCAGGAGATGATCGATATTTGTGATTTTGCCGTGGGGCAGAGCCGTATGTTGTATGGGTTGACGATGCATTCGGAGCGCCCGTCGCACCGCATGTATGAGCAGTGGCATCCGTTGGGAATTGTAGGTGTGGTGACGGCGTTCAACTTTCCGGTGGCGGTCTGGTCGTGGAACTCCGCCATTGCGGCAGTCTGCGGCGATACAGTTTTGTGGAAGCCATCTTCACATACGCCATTGACGGCGGTTGCCGTCACGCATGTCGCCAACAAAGTGATGGCGGATCATGGTTTGTCTGGCATTTTCAATTTGATTATCGGATCGGGGCGCGATGTGGGCGAGCAATTACTGAATGATAAGCGAGTTCCGCTGGTTTCATTCACCGGTTCGACTGAAATTGGCGCGCATGTCTCTGAAACGGTGGCGCGCCGCTTCGGGCGGACGATTTTGGAACTTGGCGGAAATAACGCTATCATCGTCACGCCGAATGCCGATCTGGATATGGCAACCCGCGCGATTCTGTTTGGCGCAGTAGGCACTGCCGGGCAGCGCTGCACTTCCACCCGGCGCATCATTATGCATAAATCCATTTCGAAGGAATTGACCCAGCGGCTTGCGAACGCGTATAAACAAATCCGCATTGGCGATCCAATGAAGCCGGAGACGTTGATGGGCCCCTTGGTGG
>JACAEP010000320.1 GCA_013388795.1 Chloroflexota bacterium
CATCGCCGATATTGAAGACTTCGTGGGGTACGCCAGGCTTGATGTAAATAAAGTCGCCGGCTTCGTTGATAACCTCTTTGCTCAGGTTTTCGCCGTAAGTGTGTTTGACCTTGCCCTGGAGGATGTACAGCATCACCTCAAAGCCATCGTGGATGTGAGCATAGGCAACCGCCCCGGGCGGAACCGTAGCCACGTTGATCGAAAGGTTCTGCGAGCCGGCATTTTTGCCCGACAGGCCCTGCTTGTAGAGGATGCCGTTCCAGCCCCGTTGCCCGCCCCCGCCGCGAACAACGCTGATGCCATCCAGGTCTTCTACTTCATTCAGGTTGATGGTTCCCGTGCCTTTGGTTTGTGTAAGCATTGTCTCTCCTCGTTTGATATTGTTGTAGGCATTTGGCCACAGAGAAACGCAGAGGAGACACGGAGATTTACCGAGAAATAAGCAAATTTTTCTCTGTGTTTCTCTGTGCCTTCTCCGTGAAACTCTGTGTTCTATGTTAAGCAATTTTACCGTAAAAGCCAAAATCCGGCACAAATGGCTCAGGTCCGATTTACCTCGCTCATCAGGCTCAGCAGGTTGCTCTCCGAGCCACGGAAAAAAGCCAGCCATAGATCATGGTTTTCTATTTGGGCTACCAGGTGAGGCGTGTCCTCGAATTGGACCCCGCGAGCCGACAGGCTCGTATACGCAATCTGAATGTCAGGCACTTTGAAGTAGAGGATCGAACTGGGATGGTCAAATTCGGCCTTTTCCGGCACGCTGAGCATCAACCGGATACCACCGCACTCAAAAAAGGCCAGCTTGGGCACGCTGAAGAGATGGTTCAGCCCCAATTTGTGCTGGTAAAACTCGATTGCCCGCTCCAAATCGTGGACCGGAATGGCAATCTGGCCGATTTCGGTCAGCTTAAATTCCTGATTGGTCATTATATCCCTCCACTGTTGAATAGCCGCTGGCTCACTGCTGCACGTCACGCAGCCAACCCGGAAACTCTGGCGAGTCCAGCTTGGCCTCGGCCCGTTCCCAGCGCTCGACTGCCCAGCCCCAAAAGTCAAAGTCAATCGTGGAGATCTTGGCCTGGATCGCCGCCCACAGCGTCCAGCCGACATCGGACATAATCATGTTCAGTTTCATGCGGGCCAGCTTGTCGGGGTACGGCTCGCCAAAATAGGCGGCGCACATCTCGACAATGCGCGGCTCGTCGTACTGCTGTTCCTGGCAGGTATTGCCTAACTCAAAACAGGGGTCATTATTGCCACTGTACTCAAAATCAATCGTCCGCAAAAGCTGGCCGTCGTCAATGTAGTTTTCGGCCAGCAGGTCGTTGTTACAGGGTACGGTTGGCAGGGGATTGACCAGCAGCGCCGGCTCGATCTGCTCGTAAACCACCGGCATGCGCTCTCGGAAGCCGTCGGGAATCCGCACCCCATACTCGGCGACAATTTTGAGATAATATTCGGTCAGCCGGAACATGTTGAAATCGGTTAAAAAGCGCGGCCCGGCATGCAGCAGTTTGAGCGCCTCGGCAACGCGGGTGGGCATGCCCGGCCGTTGCAGCGCCTCGATAGACATCGTTTCGCCGTAAATATATTCCAGTACCATCACCCTGTCTTCCGGCAAATAATGGGCAATTTTGGCCCCCACCCCGGCCTCGGCGGCGGCTCTGGTGTTGTAATATTCATTCTCCCGGTTGACCGCCAGCAGTTCGGTGGACGCGCCGGGAATACGGACCACGTAGGGCGTGCCCGCTACCTCAACCCGGTAGTTGGTGTTGGTCAGCCCGCCGCTGATGGGTTGAACAGCAACATCTTTGCCGCGCCAATCGGCAATCTTTTCGACAACCTGCTCGATGGTAATGGTCATAATTTGCAGCCTCGGCTTAAAAAAATAAAACGTAAGGCGTAAAACGTAAAAATGGATTGGCAAAGGCGCCTCTGCGTTTGGTCATTACGTTTTACGTTTTACGCTGTTTATCATCTCCCGGTACACCGCCAACGGATCGCCCTCATACGGCGTGTAACTCCGCAGTACATAATTCTCCTCATCAAAATCAATCTCACCCAGGGCAGGGTTAGTCATTTGATGGCCATCGGGCAAAACAAAGGTGGCGCTGCCGTTAACTTTCAACTCGTGCCAGCCGCGCCGGCTCTCGGCGATGACGTTTTGCTTATAGCGCCCATTGTCCCAATCGGCCTCAAATTGGGCCAGATCGAGGCCGCCCACATCCGCCGCCAGGGCCAGTATTTCGTGACGCATCGAAATGTTGCGGCCTTCGGCAAAAAAAGCATGGCGCAGCGCCCAGCTCATCTCCCAGGCCGCCGCCGCGTTTTGAACCTGGGCACAGGCCAACGCCTCAAAGGCCGGCCACAGGGTCACCGGCCAGTCCCATTCAGGCCGGGTCCACAAGTTCCAGGGCAGGGCCGGTTCAATGTGAGCGAAAAGCTCCTTTTCGGCTGCAAACATTGGCGGCGAGGTGACAATTCGCCGGTTGATATACTCCAGCGACAGCGCCCGCCAGACCACCTGTACCTGCCCGGCAAACTCCGGCCCGACCTGCCGTAGCCGGTATGTCGCCAGGTAAGCGTAAGGACATTCGATACTTGAATAAATTTCGAGAACCGGCATCACTTTCCAATCTTCTTTCTTAACTCTGCCGCATCCAGGTACAACTCCATGTACCCGCAGACCAGGCATACTCGCGCTCGCCGGGCCGGAGTGACCACTTTGAACATACTCGTCTGACGATTTGAAATATAGTTGACCCCCTCAGACACCGAGACTGTACCCTCATCCATTTCTCCCCCGCATTTAAGACAAGCCTGATTTTCCATTGTTACCTCCTTGTAGCTTATGTAGATACTCTAAGGAGATTTTACCTGGGGTAAAAAAGGAGCGCAAACCGGGTACTGGGCGTAATTGGCTGAATTTAAACCGATTTGAGTTCTGGATAGACTTTATAACCCGGAGAAGTGGAGCATGGAGTGGCTAAGTCGCGCAGCGTGGCGGCCAGGGTTTCGGCGGCCTGCCGGAGCGTCCGCCCGGCGAGGGAGTCAGGCGCAGCCAGGACCACCGGCTGGCCCTGGTAAATGGCGGGGTCGAGCGGAACGCGGCTCAAGCGGGGCAGCCCCAACTGCTGGCTCAACTGCTCACCGCCTCGGCCAAAAACGGCCTCTTCCTGGCCGCAGTGAGAACAAACGTTGTCAACCGTTAGCTTCGGCGGCCTCCTTTGAGCTGACCTTGCAATGTTTTTAATTCATCCCATTTGCCCTCGGCGGCCAGTTGGGCCTGTTCAGGCCAGGTGGCAGGATCGGTGATGTTGCTGAGACCGGCCTTTTGCAAAATCTCCTCGATTTGATCGAGACCGGCCGCGGCCAACTCAGCAAAGCTTTTGATCCCATTTTCTTGAAGAACCCGCGAAATTTTAGGGCCAACCCCCTCAATCACGGTCAAATCATCTGGTTTACCCAGGACTTGGGCGCGACTGGGAGGGGCAGCTTCCTGGGCCGCTGCGGCAAAGGAGGCTGAGGCCGGTTCTGAGGATCGAGCCGGAGCTGATTCAGGCGGTGGGGGCGCAATTTGAGCCTCAGAAGCAGCGAGGCTGGTTTCAGCATGGGGGGCATGAGCTTCGGCGGGGTGGTGTCCCGGCTCGGTCATTTTTGCGCCGCTGGAACGCATCAGCCACCAAACCAGGGGAATGAGCAGGACCAGAACAATCAAGACGCCAATCCATCCTGGGTCGCCACCGGTTTCTTGGGCGAATTTGCCGCTAAAGCCGCTCACAACTAAACTAACTGCCGGTAAAGTTACAAACAGATGTTTATGGGACACGTTTTGTCTCCTATTTTTAATTTGATTTACTTTTGGAGATCAAGAGTGAGGCAAACGCCGGCTGGTAAGGCGATACCCTCCGCGCAAGGCTGACTGTAACACAATTAATTTTTTCTGTCAAACCCAATTTTGCTAAAGGATCATAAAAGATGTGGTATAATCCCTCTCAAATTAGCTGGGGTGAAAGATAATATGGCTCAGCTTGGCTCAGAATTGCGGGTTATTTTATTAATGAAAGCGACCACCTACCGGGCGCGGCCTTTTTTGGAAGCAGCGACCCGGTTGGGCATCGAAGTGGTCAAAGGAATTGACATGCCGCCCGAACTGGCCGAATATTGGCAGGCCCCGCTCGGGGTACAGTTCGATCAGCCGGAGCAAGCGGTTGAAGCGATTGTTGAGTTTGCCCGCCAAAAGCCCGTGCAGGCTATCCTGGCGGTAGACGACAGCGCGACGGTTCTGGCCGCCCTGGCCAGCGAGGCCCTCGGCCTGGCTTTCAATTCCAGCGAGGCGGCGTTGGCGGCCCGTAACAAACACCGCATGCGCCAGTTGTTGAGCGCTGCCGGAGTACCCTGTCCTAAATTCAGATTGTATGATATGGCCGATGACCCAACCCAGGCGGCAGCCGAGGTCGAGTATCCCTGTGTAGTCAAGCCACTGCTGCTCTCCGGCAGCCGGGGCGTCATTCGGGCCGACAACCCGGTGGAATTTGCAGCGGCCTTTCGCCGCTTGGGTCGTATGCTGGCTTCGATGCAGCGAGTTCCCGGTTCAACCGGGATTCTGGTTGAGAATTTTATCCCCGGTTTTGAGGTGGCCCTGGAAGGGATGTTGGACCGAGGACAGTTAAAGGTGCTGGCCCTGTTTGATAAACCCGACCCGCTCGACGGGCCGTTTTTTGAGGAGACGATTTATGTGACCCCTTCGCGTCTGCCTGTGTCTGTCCAGACAGAAATAGTCGACTGCGCGGCTCAGGCGGCAGCGGCGCTGGGGCTACGCCAGGGACCCATTC
>JACAEP010000179.1 GCA_013388795.1 Chloroflexota bacterium
CGGCAACATCATCAGCATCAAGGAATTTCTCTCCAAACGTTCCTCCGATGTGATGCGCATGCTGGTCTTGAACGGAACCTATCGCGCCCCGCTAATGTTCAATGACGAGACTTTAGACGCCGCCGAACGGAACGTCGAACGCCTCAAATCCGCGCTCAAGCCTGCCTCGCCCTCTGCAAATGGACTCTCCACTGACACCTTGTCGGCCTCGATTGAATCCGCTGCCGCCAACTTCACCGAAGCCATGGACAACGACTTCAACACCGCCGGAGCCGTTGCCGCGCTGTTTGAACTCTCCAAATCCATCAACACCGCCCGCGATAACGGCGCGACAGCCGATCAACTCAAAGCAGCACAAGAGACCTTCAAGCAATTGGCTGGTGTGCTCGGCTTGAAACTCGAAGAGAAAAAAGGCTCCAGCGAAAAAGAAGCCGAAGTGGAAGCCCTGATCGTCGAACGCGCCCAAGCCCGCAAAGACAAAAACTGGAAGCGCTCCGACGAGATCCGCGACCAATTGAAGGCGATGGGTGTCACCATCGAAGACAGCAAGGATGGCGCCACCTGGAAATGGAGTTAAATCAAGCAGGTCACACGTGAAGCGTGACCTGCTTTTTGTTCAGATGTATAATTCAATCATCACAACGACTTTTCAAGGAGAAATTCCATGCGTAGAATGTTTGGCTTTTTAATTGGCATCTTCACCGGCGCCTTGATTGGCGGCGTAATCGCTCTACTCCTTGCCCCCGAATCTGGCGAGCAACTGCGCGGACAACTGCGCGACCGCGGGCAGACCTTTCTTAACGATGTTCGCCATTCCGCCGATGCCCGCCGCATCGAATTACGCGGACGGCTCGAAGCGCTAAGAGCGCCAAGGCAAGAGTTCTAATCTCACCAGGCATGACGGCGCAAGGGGGAACCGTGCTCTACGCTGGCGGCTCGTTGTGTTGGGCAAAGCGCCGCTTGCCTTAATCTTTAACCTGGGGTGATTTATATTGAGCCGAAGGTGGCAGAGGAGGGAACCGGGCGGACCATGCATACAACAAGACAAACCACAACGGCACCCACCAAAACCGTGAGTTGTGAAAATTTTCAGACAATTGAATCACGGTCATACCCGCTCCGGCGAGAGCGTACCCGGCAATCAGGATTGCCTTGCCTTTCCAGTTGGTGTTTGAAAGGGCAAAGAAAAACAAGGGCAGGAGAAGGACGAAATCCCAACTCCAGACATAGGGGGTGATGGGAAGAGTCAGGGCAAGTGTCCACAAGACAGAGGCGTTTTTTGAGAGTCGCATCCAAAGCTGGGCCGCAGCCCACAGCGCGCAGAGAAGCAATACTCCCCAAGGTAGATATTTCCATTCTCCTAGATGCTCCCCTAATTGAGAGAACAGGGAAGGGTGTGTCCATTGGACATTGGCTTGCAAACTGGCGAAAAAATCTGAAATCCACTTTGAGTCTGCCAGGAATAACGGCAGACTCAAAGTGAGAACCGCAAGGAAGGTCCGCAATCCATAGCGGAGGAGGCGCATCCACCCCGCCTGCTTGATCAGATAAACGCATATCCCGAACAGTACAAGAAAGCCCAACTGCGGCTTGGTCATTCCGAATGCAAGAAAAAAAGCTGACCGCCAGGGAGATGAATCCACAAACCGCACCGCCAATAGGAGACTGAGAGCGATCAGAATGGAGACCTGCCCAAGCGCAAAATGGTTGACGGCGGGCGGAAAGAAATATGCCAGCAACAGCCCAGGTAAAAGAACAGGCGTCAACTGTGTTTTTGAAATAGAGAGGTACAACAAACCAGCCAGCCCAAGAATGTTCAAAAGGAACCAGATCTGTTGAGCCATTTCAAAGCGAAAGAAACCCAGAAATGAAAAGAAACCGATGGCTGGAGGCATCCACAATGCTGGCAGGTCTGGATGAAGCGGCGTTGTATTGTAGGGGCTCTCTCCGCGCACAAGGAGATGAACGGGAGCCCAGAGGTTGTTGTAAAAATCTGTCTGTGATTGGGTGATGGGTCGGAAAGCAACGAAGACCGCAAGAGCAAGAAGAGCGGCTGTAAAAAGCCAAACAACTTTTTGTGAGAATAGCCTGTGCAAGGAACGAGTCATTGCTTTATGCTGCGGCGGCTCCAAGGGGGGCGTCTCCACATCACTATCGCAACAGACGCCAGAAACCAAAGGGGAACCCACCAAAAATAATGATTGTGGCTTTCTTCCAAACCCTGAATGCGCGCCATCAATCCCCAGGCAATGACGTATGAAATGATTGTGAATATCTTCCAGCGGCGGCTGGCAGAGAGAAAGGTGGAAAGCCACAGCGGCAGAAGAGTGACAAAGTCCCAGCTGCCAATATACGGGGAGATAAGAAGCGCGAGTCCCAAATTCCAGAATGTTGCTGAAACAATGTCCAGCCGCTTGCAGAGGAACAGTGACAACAAAATCGTCAATCCAACCGAGATGCCCCACAAGACCATGCCAAAGGAACCGAAGGTGAATACAAAAAATTTCTGCAGGGTGGGGAACGCCCAGGGCGCATTGGATGTCATGCTCTTAATGGCATCGGGAATCCAATGGGGATAGGCAATAAACAATGGAAGGCACAAGACCAGACATGCAGCAATGACACGCCCCCCAAATGCGAACAGGCTCTTAAGCCCTGCTTGTTGGAAGTAAAAGAGGCTTAGCCCGAGCATGGTCAGAGTCATCAAGTGGATCTTGGATAACCCCAATGCAAGCAAAAAGGCCGCCAGCCAGTGTCTTTCTTTGCGAATGAGATAAACGGCTGTGACGACGCATAACGCGGTTGTGATGGAAAACTGTCCTAACAGAAGGTGGTAGATCGTTGATGGAAAACCGAATGCGAACAAAGAGATTATAAACAGACTGGGGATGGACCTGTCCTCCCGGCTCACCAGGAAAACAATCCATGCCATTTCGACCAGGCTGAATAAGAACCAGAAGAGCATGGCGGTCTCTTCTCCCAGCCAGCCGAGGGGCGCAAAGAAACCAATGGACATGGGCAGCCAGGCAGCGGGTAATACTGGATTCAAACTGGAGGTGTCGTAGGGGCTTTGTCCGCGGACGAGCAGGAAAACAGGTCCCCACAATTCGTTGTAGAAGTCTTTGCGAGGCGGCAGGAGGTTCCAATAGATCACGGCGATGCCGGCAATGAAGGCAAGCAGGATCATGCCTGTCGTGATGTGTCGAAATGCTTCAACTGCGACAGGAGGAAGTTGGATATCCTTTTTTCGAAGATCGTTTAGCATAAAAGATTTCCTGCGCGCCAATCATACACTGGGATGCCAGAATCGAGTCGCCCCTTTGCTTCACGAAGGGGCGACGTTTTTATTGATGACTTCTACGTAAGAAGAACTTGGTGATCTCTTCCGCAATTGCAGGCATGAGCGCCAAGCCGATCACCAATCCCCATTCACGTCCACTGAGGAAATGGGTATTAAAAATGGGCTGAAGGAAAGGCGCGGCACAAACCAGGATCAATAAGGTCATCGAGATGCCTACGGCATACTGCATGTATTTATTCGAGAAGATGCCGATTTGAAAAATGGAAGCGCGTTCTGAGCGGACCGTGTAGGCGCGGAAGAGTTCCGCCATCGACAAGGTAACAAACGCCATCGTTTCGGCGGTCTGCACATCCACGCCGCGCCAGTCGTGGCTCAATACAAAAGAAAGCAGGTTTGCGCCGTCAGGGAGGCTTGCCCCGGTTTCGAGATGCCATGCCAGCCCCATAATGAAGGCGGTTAAGACCGCGCCGGTTTGGGCAATGGTCTGCACAATGATGCCAATGCCCATCGAACGGTTGACGATCGGTTCGCTCTTGGCGCGCGGCTTCTGATCCATGATGTCAGGATCGCCTTTTTCCATGGCCAGCGCGAGCGCGGGCGCGCCGTCTGTGATGAGATTGAGCCACAGCAATTGGATGGCAGTCAGCGGGGCAGGCAGACCGGCAAGAGTTGCGAGGAAAATGATCATGATCTCGGCAACATTAGAGGAAAGCAGGAAGAACACAAACTTGCGAATGTTCGAGTAGATGATGCGTCCCTGCTCGACAGCGGAGACGATGCTGGCATAGTTATCATCGGTCAACACCATGTCGGCGGCGCCTTTGGCAACATCTGTGCCGGTGATGCCCATCGCCACGCCAATGTCTGCGCGTTTGATGGCGGGCGCGTCGTTCACGCCGTCGCCGGTCATGGCAACGACTTCATCATTGGCTTGCAGCGCGTCCACAATGCGCATTTTATGTTCGGGAGAGACGCGGGCAAAGACGTCGGTATCTTCGATGATGTTCTTGAGTTGGGCGTCGTCCATCTTATCCAGTTCGGCTCCGGTCATAACGCCTTTGCCGGGTCGCAGCAGACCGATGGATTCGGCGATTGCCCTGGCGGTGTTGGGGAAGTCTCCCGTGATCATCACGGTGCGGATGCCCGCATGGCGCGCCTTTTTGAGCGCGGGTTTCACTTCGGTGCGCGGCGGATCGATCATGCCCATCAGCCCGACAAAGACAAGATTCTTTTCGAGGTCTTCGGTTTTGACTTGTTCGATATTGTTGGGTACGTCTTTATCCAAACGATAGGCGAACCCAAGCACGCGCAGGGCATCTTTGGTCATGGCATAGTTGGCGGCGAGGATCTGCTTGCGCATGTCATCGGTCAGATCACGAGGCTTGTCGTCCATGCCTTGATATTTCGAGCACAGGGTCAATACAATATCGGGCGCGCCTTTGACGGCAATGACATCCCAATTTTTATGCTTATCATCGGTGAATGGCGAAGGGTCGTTGGGATTCGGATTGTTGACGTCATGGATGGTGATCATGCGTTTGCGCTCGGAATCGAAGGGCACTTCATTCTCGCGCGGATACGCTTCTTTGATATGGATGGGAATTGCGCCTGCCTTGGCAGCGGCCACCAGCAGCGATCCTTCGGTTGGGTCGCCTACAATGCGATAGGTCTGGTTAGATTCAATCTCGCCAGTGGTTTCGATTAGGGCGTCATTGTTCAGCACGCCCAACCAAAGAGTCGAAAGGATGGCGGGGTATTGTTTTATGTCCACGGGCTTGCCGTCTACGTGGAATTCACCTTTCGGCGTGTATCCGTTCCCTGAAACGCTGACAGACTGCCCGTCTGCCCAGATGCGGGTGACGGTCATCTCGTTTTGAGTGAGAGTCCCGGTCTTATCCGAACAGATAACCGTGGCAGAACCCAGCGTTTCCACCGATGATAGCTTGCGGATGAGCGCGTGGCGTTGGATCATCTCGCGCATACCGAGAGCGAGAGAAATGGTCACCACTGCGGGCAGACCTTCAGGCACGGCGGCGATGGCAAGGCTGATTGCAATGATGAACACTTCGGTAATTTGTTCGGCGAAGGTTTTGAAATAATTGATCGGGTCGGAAAAAAGACCGCTGACGTCTGTGTAGTTGAAAAGCGCAACGATAAAGACCACGAGCACCAGAATCAGGGAGCCGATGCTGAGTGACCTGCCAAGTTGGTCGAGCCTGCGCTGCAAAGGAGTTTCTTCGGATTCAACATCTTGAAGCATGGTGGCGATCAGACCGAGCTGAGTATTCATGCCAGTGCTGGTCACCACGCCGCGCCCGCGCCCGTAGTTGACCACGGTTCCCATGAATGTCGTGTTCTTGCGGTCACCAAGCGGCACGTTCTTATCAAGTACAGTTGCCGCATTCTTTTGTACCGGCAGTGATTCGCCAGTGAGTGAAGCTTCTTCTACACGTAAGTTGACCGCTTCCAACAAACGCAAATCAGCAGGGATGAAATTCCCTGCTTCCAAAAAGACAATATCGCCCGGCACCAGGTTATAGGCAGGCACAGATTTCCGCGAACCATCACGAATCACTTGCGCATCGGGCGCGGCAAGTTTTTGCAAGGCAGCCAATGCCTGCTCGGCGCGCTGCTCTTGAATGATGCCCAGTACGGCGTTCAAGACCACAATCGCCATAATGGCGGCGGCTTCCACATAATCGCCCAGCAAAGCGGAAATGATGGAAGCTACGATCAAAAGAATCACGACAAAGTTGTTGAGCTGATCCCACAATAAGGCAAGAAAGCCCGGGCGCGGCGCTTCTCGCAATTGATTGGGTCCATACTGTGAAAGGCGCGCCTCGGCTTCGGCAGTCGTCAATCCTTCCTCATGAACTTCAAGATGTTTGAGAACTTCGTTAGCACTAAGGGCGTGCCATTCCTGTTTAGTTTCTTCCGCTGTCATGTATGGCTCCTGAAAACGAGATCGCTTCGACGCACATAAAACGAGACCACACACTTGGATGAGCGGTCTCTAAAATTGCTTATACCGTTTGAAAAGTAAGCCGGGTTGTTAAAGCGTGTTGAGTCTATTCCCGTCCAATTGGATTGTCAAGCAGGCGCACAGACAAAAGTGTTGGGCGCGTGTGCACTCGTGCCGTGTTCAAAGTCAAATCTCCGCTCATCAATTTTTTCATTGCGCTCGTATTGATTGCAATCCTTGCCCTCTTTGTCCCGGAAGAAAAATCATTGGGATCAAATGGCAGAATACCCGTCTGCATGGATGAATGCCGATGAACGGGACCCAGTTCAGAATCCGGGGTGAAGCGGGGGGGATCCACAAAACAAAAAAGCCCCGTCGCAAGACGGGGCTTTTTTGTTGCACTTTGGGTTTCGATTACACAGCATTGAGGCTGGAGTTGATCTTGCTGAACACGTTGCCGATGATCGGGCCGAGGATCATGAGAGCCGCGATAACAACGATAGCAACCAAAACAAGAATCAACGCATATTCGACCAAACCCTGACCTTTTTCCTTGGGTGAGAACAACATGGCTTTTTTCTCCTTTCTTTAAGAATTTCTCAGTTTTTCTGAGATATGCTTATTTTACATGGGCTGACTGATTTTGCAAGTGAGGCGGTTCTAGCTTTCCTAACAGTTATGTTAACCTTTCAGAAGAGATAACTAGCGCCCAAACAACTTTAAATTGATGGGTAAAAGCCGCTGAAACTTTCCGCTTTTACCTTACATCTTCGTGTTGTTGGGTACTAGACGCTGACAAGGCTGGAATTAAGTTTGCTGAAGACGTTGCCAATGATTGGACCGAGGATCATGAGCGCCGCAATAACAACAATGGCGACCAACACGAGAATAAGAGCATATTCCACGAGTCCTTGGCCTTTTTCTTTGGGTGAAAATAACATGCGTGACTACCTCCTTTCTTATAAGTTCCCGCCACACCGGGTCCATGTAATAATTCCATTTTGCAGGAAAAAAGTGAATATTTCAATCTCTTAACCTAACAAAATCTTAATAATTATGCAAAGTACGCTTTTCGTCTTGGGTCGCCCATTTTTTGCGCCGTCCCGAAGGTCTGGATAGAGAGCAGGCTCAATTTACGAACATTTTTGAGATGTTCTGCATAGGGTTGGTTACATAAATTTTAACCTATTGATTTTTGAAAAAGGTAAGTCAATTAATCGAACCAGGCTACTTTCGAGTTTCGTAAGCAAGCGGACAAGCGTTTTTGAGAAATACGCGTTCGCGAGATGCCTGCAAAAACATTTGTTTGCAATTCGTCTTTGTCATGCGGTGCAGTTCCAGCAGTATATTCCTTTGTTTGCGTCCAGATATATTCTGCTGGATTGAGTTCAGGCGCAGCCACTGGAAACTCAAAAACATGAAGACGCTTTTGGGATGCGATAAATTGCTTTACAAGAGCACGCCGATGGATCGGGTGACGATCCCAAACAAGCACGAGATGTCCGCGAACCAAACGGAGAACTTGCCTCAAGAAAGCAATCACCTTCTCACCTGTCAGCGTATCCCAACAGGATTTGATGCTCAATCGAATTTTCTTTCCTTTAGGCGACACCAACAGAATACCAAAAAGATTGAGACGGTCATGGTGATCTATGCGAGTGCGGAAGGTAGGCGTTTGCCCTCGCCGTGACCAGGTGCGCTTTACAGGCGAAACCATAGTAAAGCCTGCTTCATCTTCAAGACCCAGTGTGGCATTCAAGTCACGAGTCTTTTTTTATCTTGGGCAATACCTCCTTTTTCCACGCTGCGACCGCTTCGTCATTTCTGTGCAAAGCAAGACGCTGTGGACGCTGGTTACTCCAGCCCATCCGAACCATGATGTGCCATACTCCGCTTGGATGGCATCGTACTTCGAATAACTGCCAGATGACTTGGGCAATTCTATCGAGCGTCCAATAATCTCCTGAATACCCAAAGGCATATGCGCCTCGGTCTAATGCCTTTTCAAGTTGCTTGACCTGTTTCTCAGTTAGTTTTCTCGGTCGTCCAATTGGACGAGTAGCTTTTTTGGCTTTCGGTTGCTTATTTTCTTGACGCCACCGATAGACACTGCGTTGTGCTACACCGAGTATCTCTGCAACTTCCTCGGGCTTTTTTCCTTTTTCAAGCAAGGCAAGCCCTTGTTTTCTTACTATTGCCAGTTGTTCGCTTGTTCCTTTTCGTCTCATGCCTCTATTATGGCATGTTTTATGA
>JACAEP010000245.1 GCA_013388795.1 Chloroflexota bacterium
GAAAGGTTGATCGGCTCAGGTTGTTGGATGAGAAAACGCAGAGCCGCTTCGCGCCGCGCTTGTGTCTGCTTTGTGGCCCCCAGGCTTTCCATCTCTGCCTGAGCCGCTTCGGGTGTGACGGCAAGCTGGGCAACGCGGACGTTCTTGGGTCTCACTCTGGGCTGGGGCAACACATTCTTGGAAGTGAGCACGCCTTTTTTGACGAGCGTGTTGGCGGTCTTGCGCCAGTCCACTTTGGCGAAGTGCGAGTCGATCTGACGTCCGCGCAAGGGTCCGCGTTCGGAAAGGAGATGGATAAGACGAGTTGCGATTTTGGAAGATGGGTCGTGATAATTGGTAATTCGTAATTCGTAAAGAATATCCGCCTGCTGACTCAGCCCGGTGGGAATCATCATGCCAATAATGGCGGAGAGGGGATTCAGCGTAGAGTCCGCTAACCGCATGGCAAGGGCAAGCATGGGCGGGGTGAGAAGCGGAGCAGGGTCGAGCAGGTCGAGGATCGGTTTGAGATTCGGTGCGGAGGAAGAGTCGCTCAACTCGACGACGATGCCCTGCGCGATCTGATTCCCAAATGGGGCTGTGACAAGGCATCCGGGCTGGATCTTCGAAGCAAGCTGCAATGGAATTGTGTAATCGAATATTCCGGAGAGGGCGGGGATGTTAACGGCAAGGCGAGCGTACATGCCTTGATTATATCTTTTTAAGAATGACCGCCGCGCCATAACCGACTACAGAGGAATAATCGCCGGTTACGTCTCCGGAGGTGGCATATTTGAGGAGTTGAACTTTGTTTGCGCCCAGGGCTTGCGCTGCCCACTCCACGGCGGCGACGGCGGCATGCCCACAAGCAAAGCCTTTGCCGGTTTGTTCTGCTTCGAAAATGGTTTCGGGCTTGAAGGATTCGAAGCGTTTGAGCATTTCATGATCGAGAGTTTTTGCAGTGGCTTGGTTGTAGAAATGCGAAAGGTCGGTGGATGCAACCAGAATGGCATTTTTGTTGCGAAGCGCCTGCGCCAATGCCTCACCAAGTTGTTTTGCGATACTTTCTTCCTGTGCGCGGATCATGATTGGCAGGAGTTTGAATTCCTGCTTGAAAATGCGTTGTAAAAATGGAAGTTCGATCTCAAGCGAATGTTCGCGATCTTGTGCGATGGGAGTGATGGGAATTTTTAGATGAAATTCGAGATCGGCTAGCGCTGCTTTATCTATTTCAATGATGCCAAGCGGGGTGGTATAGGCATCGTGACTGGTGGTGAGAAGCAGACGCGGATCATAGGCGTTATAAGGGGAAAGGATGGCGATCAGGTCGGGTTGCAGTCCACGCAGGGCAGCGAAGGCGTGAGCGGCGACTGCCCCCGAATATCTATACCCGGCATGCGGGGCAATGACGGCGATGACCTGCCCGCGAAGGTCTGGAAGAAGCGCTTCGGCAAGGAAGGTATCAATGCTTGCGGCGAGGGTCTTTGCCGCGCCGGGATACCATATCCCAGAAATGGGGGATGGTCGCAGATCGAAAGCGCTCATAGAATCATTGTAACATTAACAGGACTTACGCAAAACTCCAAAAATATGACCGCCGACGGCGGACCGCGGTCTATGGTCGGCGGTCCATTGCCGAAGTGGCGAATGATTTTGCGTAAGTCCAAATTAATTGTTTTGGGTTTGCTTTGCAGATGGATGGGCGGCATATAAATTCTGGAAATGTAATGTGCTACAATATCAAAAATCGTTCACAAAAGGAGAGATGTATGAAGACTTTTCGTCCATTTTTATTTATGGCTGGCATGGTTTTGATTGTCAGCCTGGCGTGCGGCGCATTTTCACCCAGCGGGACAGAGACCCCACCCACTTTGCCCCCCATCCCAACCCGGGAAGAGCAGCAGCAAGAAGAACAACCTACCGAACAACAGCAGCAACCGCAGGAGGAACCGCCTGTTCAATCTGGCGGCGCCTTCTTTACGGAGGAATTTGATTCGGACCCGCAGTGGTACTACGAAGTGATCGAGGATAATGGCGGCAAGTCGGACCCGGAAAATATTTCCATTTCCTTCGATGACAGCCTGATGATCTTTGAGATCCCGGATCCCTTCCTGTATGCTTATTATATTTACGAAGGGCATGAATATGAAGATGTGCGGGTGGAGGTCAAAGTTGAAAATCGCGGCGTGAACAGCCAACAGGTCAGTTTGGTTTGCCGCGTTGGAGATGACGGCTGGTATGAGTGGGCGGTTCAGAGTGACGGCTTGTGGTATTTGTTTGCTGTGAGCGGCGGTTTTAGCCGTCTGACCAATGGCGGTTCGAATGACATCAATCAGGGCAAGGATGTCAATGAGTACGCCCTGGAATGCAAGGGAGATGAGATTTCCTTCTTCATCAATGGGCAGGAACAGAAGGGTAGTCCTTATATTGACCGCGAGTACGGACTGCGCACTGGGAATGTCGGTTTCTCGATCTCATCCTTGCGCGCAGTGCCTGTGAAGATCGAAGTGGATCGGTTCACGGTCTCTGAGCCGTAAGCATGTTGAAATAGAATCAAAAAGCGACCGCCAAGTAAATGGCGGTCGCTTTTTTGATTTAAGGACGAATTACTTCTTGGTGTTTTTTTTCGTCCGCTTTGGTTTTTCAGATTGGGCGTGTTGTTCGGATATAGATTCTTCGATGGTTGGTTCGGGGAGTGGGACAGGCTGAGGTAAAGATGGCTGAGGCGTGGAAGCAGGCGGGGGCGTTGAGACAGTCGTCGTTCCGGCATTGAGGCGGGTGAAATAATCTTTTACAGTCACGTCGTTGTAGAAGATCAGTGAGAGGATGCCCACGACCATCGAAAAGATGTTGCCCATCAAAAAGGTCAGGATCTCGAATACCGCAATCGCAGTGGAGGGTTGTGCGGGTTGTGGTTGGGCGCTTAAGAGTTTTGCAGCGTAGATGATCTCGAAAATTCCAAGTATGGTGGGCAATATGGCGATCGGCAGACAGACCACACCAATGATTGTGCCCAGCGCCGTTGCGGAGGCGACAACCCCCCAAAAGAGGTTGATAATACCGCTCACGAGCGTCATCAGGGCAATGGCGGTTAGCAGCCCGGGTTTTTGTTCCGTTTGAAGTGTGTTCATCGTAACTCCTTGTTTTATTCTTGAAGATATAACGATGGAGTCTTGATTTGGTTGTAAAACTATGGTTGTTGAAAAGTCAGCAAAATACCGCCGGTATATTCGGCGCCATTGGGATCGTTGCAGGTTGGAGCGCTGATATCCTGTACAAAGGCGCCGCCGGTGACGATGCGGATGTTATATAACGTATTCGGCTGCATGATGAAGTCGGCGTAGCCATTGCCCAGTTCTGGTTTGAAGCCTGTGAAGAAGCGGTCTTCTCCCTGGTTCCATGTCACAATAATTTCTACGCCGGCAATTTGTTCACGCCGCGAGTCTGTCAGGATGAATTGCATCAGGTTCGAAGCGCCAGGGTCGCACATGGGTTCCTGCCCTACGAGAGTAAATGGCGCGTCGGGTCCTGCGGTGGGTGTGAAGGTGGGGCGTGGTGTCACCGTCTCTTGGGTGATGGGACTCAGTGGAGTTTGCTCAAAAAAAACTGTGGGTGGGGGAGTGAAGGTCGCCTCTTCGCGGGCTTGGGGCTGGGTCTCGTTTGCTGTTGGCGTGGATGCCGCCTGGGGTGTGTTGAAAGTGGGAAAGGCTGTGGGGGTGAATGGTTCGCTTACGAAGCCCTGTTGAAGGTCGCTGGCAAGTTTTGCCAGCGGGCGGGCAAGTTCAAAGGGTTCTCCTGCGGCGAGCATTCGCTGTGCCTGGGCGCTGAGCGCGTCAATGGGGTTGGCATCCCCAAGGATATTTAGACGGGCTTGCGCGCGCGGCAGGTTTTGATTCGCGGCGTAGGCATCGGCGATGATGATCCGGTATTGATCTTTAAAATCTTCGCGCAGGAGGGCGGGGGCGGCATCTACATAGGTGACAGGGGAGATCTGCCATGAGTATGCCAGACCAAGCCCGGCTCCGATCAGAAGCGCAAGAATGAAATGCAACAGGGAACTGCGCAGCAAGCGGCTCATCATGGGTTGATGTTTCCATCCGGTTGATACGTTTGCATGGCGGTGAGCAGGGTTTGTAAGTCGGCGATTTCTTCTTGAGTGAAGCCATTGCGATTGGCATAATTCAACGCCGATGTGACGATGCTCGCTGGCGGCTCGCTACCCAGCAAGGCAAGGCGGCGGGCGGCGGCTTCTGTATCGAAATCACCCTGGTAGGCTTCGGCGGTCATGAGCACAAGGTCAACGCGATAATCCTCGCGCAGGATGTTGGGGGTTACATCGGTATATTCGACCGGGTCTATGACCCAGCCATAATAAAGCCCCAAGGCAATGCCAGTGGCAATTGCCATGAGGAGTGTTATGAGTTTTGAAGAAGACATGAGGGGATTATACCCAGCGTAAAAAAATATCCGGGCAGGGAATCGGCGGCACCCGAAGACTCTTCCTTACCGTTGCTATCTTTCGATCCTGGCGGGGTTCGAAAGGCTTCGCCGCGCCGGGCCTGCCCGGACAGGCGCAAGCATACCCGATGAGGGGAGGCGTGTCAAATCAAAGCTGATGGGTCTCGACGAAGTTCAGGAAGAGCTCGGTAAGTTGCGGGTCGAAGAGAATGCCGGAATTTTCCCGTAAGTATTGAATGACCTGTTCCCGCGGCAGGGCTTTGCGGTAGGATCTGTCACTGCGGAGCGCATCCCAAACATCCACAATGGCGAAGAGGCGGGCAGCAAGAGGGATCTTTTCGCCGCTTAAGCCATGCGGGTATCCGCTGCCGTCCCAGCGTTCATGGTGATAGTAGGGAATGTCGAGGGCGGGGTGGAGGTAGGCGATGGGCGCCAGCATATCATAGGCATACTTTGGGTGCTGGCGCATTTTTCCCCATTCGGTTTCGTTGAGTGGCCCGGGCTTTTGCAGGATCTCATCGGGAATGGCGATTTTTCCCATGTCATGGAGCAGCGCGCCGCGTCTGATGTGAGCCAGTTCTTCCTCGCTCATTCCAATCTGCTTTGCAACTCTGACGGTGATCTCTGTCACGCGTTGGGTGTGGCCTTCTGTCTCGCGGTCTCGCAGGTCGAGCGCGCGAACCCAGCCTTCGATGGTGCGTTCGTACGCATCGCGAAGCTGGTTATGGGCTTGCTGCAGGGCTTCTTCGGCGCGTTTGCGCTCTGTAATGTCGCGCGATGCCGATTGAACTTCGAGCGCTTCGTGGGTGTTTGGGTCAAGAATGGCGCGCGCCGAGCTTTCCAGCCAGACATAGTGACCGTCTTTATGACACGCCCGGTATGTGACTGTGTAGGGGAGGTCGTTGAGCAATTGTTCGAAGATGCCCTGGATGGATTGGCGATCTTCTTTGTGAATCAAGTCGAAGATTTTTTTGCCAAACATTTCTTCGGGACTGTAGCCGAGGATGGTTTTCGAAGCTGGCGAGACGTAGTAGATTTCGCCTTTGACGCCGAGCCGGGTGATCATATCGCTGGCGTTCTCTGCCAGCAAACGGAACTGCGCTTCGCTTTCCGAGAGCGCTTCCTGTATGTGAATGCGTTCTGCCCGGACGTTCCACTGATCGAGCGCTTTTCTTGCCAGATGCGGCATATCCAGCATGGATTCAGGCGACTTCACAACATAGTCCAACGCGCCTGATTTGAGCGCTTCAACCGCGATGCGTTCGTTTCCATAACTGGTCATCAAAATGATGGGCGTTGCAAGGGGATCGCGGTGGTTGGGGAGCAGCTCCATGCTTTCACCATCCGGCAGCCGCCAATCGGCAATGATAAGCCGGGGCTGATGTTCCCGAATGTATGCGCGGGCTTCTGTCAGAGAGCGGACACGGTGAATCTTAAATTCTGTTTCTTGATCCTCGAAGGCGCGCTCAATTAACTCTGCATGCGGGTCTTCGTCTTCAACAAGCAATATAGAGATTGTTTTGCTGGACATATTTGTCAGGAGCGTATTTGTTTATTCCAACCCAACCAATAGACTCCAAGATCTTTCATCAGGTTGCTAAAATCTTCAAACCCCACCGGCTTGACTAGATAACTATTGACATAGTTATCATACGCATGGATGACATCCCGTTCGGCTTCTGATGTTGTCAGAATGACCACGGGAATCTTTCGAAGATCTTCTTCTTGTTTGATCAAGCGCAATACCTCCAACCCATCCACACGAGGCAGGCGCAGGTCTAACAGGATGATATGGGGACGCGGGCTGGTTTCTGGGTCGCTAAAGTTGTTGCGCTGCAGAAGATAATCAAGCGCAGATTCACCGTCGGTAAAGTGTTGAATCCGCACCGGAATGGGATGGCTTTCCATTGTTCGGATGACAAGCTCAGCATGGTCTGCATTATCTTCCACGAGCATAACAAGGATCGGTTCAGCTAGCATGGTCATCTCCTAATTTTGTATATTGTAAACCATTTGTCACAGCATGGATGGAAAAATCCAAGAATTAAACATTGCAGTATGGCAATGAAGGGAGTGCCATGCCGTGATATAATTTTGCCATTCTACAAAAGAAAATCCCAGCCCGGAGGAGAACCCATGGAAATCACCACTCAGGAATTCAAGCACTGCGACCTGATCTCGATCAAAGGACGGGTTGATAGCGCCACTGCTCCGCAATTTGCAAAAGCGCTTGAAACCGCCAATGAAAATGGGCGCTTTAAACTTGCCCTCGATATGAGCGGCTTGGATTATATGTCCAGCGCAGGTTTCCGCGCCTTGCTTGCAGCCCAGCGCAATTGCAAACGTTATAACCGCGGCGAGGTGGTTCTTGTCCGCGTTCCCGACCGTATCCGCGAAGCGCTCGAACTGGCGGGCTTCACAGAACTTTTCAAAACATTCGACGACCCTGTCGTTGCTGTGGGAAGTTTCTAACTCTGGCACTATAGACGAATTTGGAATGCCGTCTCGTACGTGAAAGAGGCGGCATCTTACTTCTTTATGCCAGCCTATACCTTTCCTGCCAGGTTCGAATATCTGGACGAGATTCGTGATGTAGTGGCGGAAATCGCGCGCGCGGGCGGATTTTCGGAAAAAACCATCTACTTCCTCCAACTCGCCGCCGATGAAGCCGCCTCCAACATCATCGAACATGCCTATGCAGGCCTCCCGGATGCGTATTTGTCCATGACTTGCGAAATGCAGGGGGACGAAATCGTCATCACCATGCATGACACCGGCAAGGCCTTCAATCCTGCCGGGGTCAAAGAACCTAACATCAAAGCCAATTTATCCGACCGCCAAATCGGCGGATTGGGTGTTTACCTCATGCGCAAGTTGATGGACACCGTCCATTATGAATCCACCCAATCGGGCAATTTGCTCACCATGAAAAAACGGAAAGACTAGCGCCATGTGCGCCGCAATTCAATCCTCAAAAGACTGGCTTCAACTCGCCAGCCTGGGTGAGCAACTGCGAAGCGAAGACTCTCTCAGCGCACAGCGAGACCGTATTGCCAAAATGGCGAGCCGCCTGATCAATGGACGGGTTGATGTTTGGCTCCAGGAAGCCATCTTTCGCCTGCCCGATTGGGAAGATGGACAACTCTTTCCACCTCACCCAACTCTGGATGGGATGAAGCGCGCCATCAAATCGGGCAAGCTTGTCAAAAAACAAAAGAATAAGGGCAAAAAAACCACCGCCTCACGCTCGACCTTTGCCGCAGTTCCTCTCGAAGATCAAGGTCTTACGCTGGGAGCGCTTCAGGTCACCCGCCCAAAAGGACCGGAATTTTCAACCGATGAATTAAACCTGCTTCAGGGACTGGGGCAGATCATTTCGGTTAACCTGTTTGCCTCGCATCGCGCCGAAGTGGAACAGTTCCGACTGCGCCAGCTGAACCTGGTGCGCGAGGTCAGCGCGCAGATCGCCAATGTGTTGGATATAAACGAACTGGCGGCGCGGGTCACAAAACTCATCCAAAAGACCTTCAACTTTTATTACGTTGCATTTTTTACGCTTGAACCGTACGACCATGTTTTGCATTTCCGCGCCAGCGCGGTTGCTCTGCGTAAGGGAAAACGAAAAGCCGCCATTGCCCTGCAAGTGGAGGTGGGGCAGGGGTTGATCGGCGAGGCGGCGCAAATTGGGCAGGAGATTGTCTGCGACGATGTCCAATCGGACTCGCGCTATCGCTTCATCGACAGCCTGCCCGAAACCCGCTCCGAAGTCGTCATCCCGCTCAAGATCGAAGACCGTATCCTTGGCGCTTTAGACGTACAAAGCAACCAGCCCAATGCCTTCCACCCCATTGACCTGCTCATCCTGCGGGCGCTTGCTGATAATGTCGCCCGCGCTGTGGAAGGCGCGCGTCTTTACAGCGACTTGAGCCGCCGCGCCAATCAACTGACGCTGGTCTCTGAAGTGAGCAAGAGCGTTACTTCAACACTTGAACTTTCGCAAATTATGCGCAATGCCGCCAAGTTGATTCATGAAAAATTTGGCTACCCCCATGTTTCGCTATTCACAGTCCACCCTAACCGCCGCATGATTATGTATGAAGCGGGCAGCGGCCGGCGCAGCAAAAAACTGGAAGGCTTCACCATTCCGCTGGATGAAGAAAAAGGCATCATGCCCTGGGTGGCGCGCGAAGGAAAGGCTGTCCTTGCAAACGATGTCACCAAGGATAAACGCTACATCCCTTCGCCTCTGCCGCCTAGAAATACGCATTCCGAGTTGTGCGTGCCGCTGACCTTCAACGAGCGTGTTGTTGGCTTGCTCGATATTCAATCGGACAAACTCAATGCTTTTACCGAAGATGACCGCATCATGTTCGAGGCGGTAGCCGACACGATGGCCGCCGCCATCCGTAATGCGGATTTGTATCGGTCTGAACAGTGGCGTCGTCAGGTGGCAGATAGCCTGCGGGAGGTGGCAGGGCTGGTTTCGAGCAATGCCGGGTTGGACGAAGTGCTGGAATTGATCCTGGTCGAACTGGATCGCAACCTGCCGGTGGATACTTCTGCCGTTTGGCTTTTGCAAGAAGACAAGCTTTGTCTTTCGGCTGTGCATGGCCTGGACGGCGCTCAACTTGAAAATACCTGCATGGCTTTCCCAGAAACGACTTACGTGATGGCAGAAGCTTTGGAAGCGGATGCGCCTATCATCCGTAAGCCAGGCGACCCGATGGGCCCAGCCGGGCTTACGGCGGGATTTGATGCAAATTATTCATCCATTGTTGCGCCGCTGCGGGTGGGAGATCGTTCGCTTGGGGTGTTGACCCTGGCGCATCATACGTCGGGCAGGTATGGGCATGAAGCGCGCGCCATTGCCGCTACCTTTGCCAATTATGCGGCAGTCGCCATTGAAAACGCGCGTTTGTTCGATACATCTCAAGAGCAGGCGTATGCGTCGGCGGCGTTGTTGCAGGTGGCGCAAGCGGTTGTGAGCCTGAACGATTTGGATGAAATTCTTGCTTCGATCATCCGCATTATGCCGATTCTCATCGGAGTGAAGCGGGTGGTTTTGTATCGTCTCAACAATGATGTTTTGCAGGCTTCGCAGGAATATGGTTTCTCGGAAGAGGAAGAAGCCCTGATGACGGAAAAGAGCCTGCCGCTAGACGAATTCCCATTTGTGAGTTGGGCGCTGGAACAGAATTCGCTGGTGACGTATCCGCTTAAGGCTGAGGCGGAGCCAAAGGATTGGTTGATGATCCAGCCTCAACGCTGGGATGAGGCGCAGGCGCTTGAGCCGGAACGGTTATTGATCGCGGTTCCATTGTCCATCAAGTACGATGTTTTTGGCATCCTGCTGATCGAAGAGGATGAGAATGCGCGCCGCTTCCGTTCACGCCGGTTGGAGATCATCACAGGCATTGCACAGCAGGCGGCGCTGGCCATTCAGAATGACTTGCTGCAACAGGAGATGGTGGTGCGTGAACGCCTCGAAACGGAAGTGCAGCTGGCTCGCCAAATTCAGCAGACCTTCATCCCAAGCGTTTTGCCCAGCCACCCCAACTGGCAAATCGCGGCGCGCTGGCGCACGGCCCGGCAGGTGGGCGGTGATTTTTACGATGTGATCGAACTGCCGAATCATAAATTGGGTATCTTCATTGCGGATGTGGCGGATAAGGGCATGCCTGCCGCGCTGTTCATGGCTTTGACTCGCACGCTGATACGCGCGGCGATAGTGGAGACGTCGTCGCCTGCGGCGGCTTTGCGGCGCGTGAATGATTTGCTCCTGCCGGATACTCAGCAGGGTATGTTCATCACAGCCGTGTACGGCGAATTGGACCTGAACGCGGGGACATTTACATATGTCAATGCTGGGCATAACCCGCCGTTTTGGGTGAAGAACGATGGCAGCGTAGTGAAGCTGACGCGCACATCAATTGCCTTGGGCGTGATGGAACAGCCGATCGTTGAAGAACATACTGTGGCCATTGGGGTGGGGGATACGCTGCTGCTTTACACCGATGGATTGACAGAAGCATTCTCGCCCACTGGCGACTTGTTCGGCGAGGTGCGTCTGCTGGATGTGATGTCTTCTTTGCAGGCGGGCACGGCCGAGGAGGTGATTCAGTCCATTGAAGAGCGCTTGAATGATTTTATCGATCCGCTGCCGTTGGGTGATGATATGACCATGCTGGCGATCCGCATGGTGGCTGAGGGCGTTTCTGCTTAAGTATTAAAGAGAAGAACGGACTTACATCCGTTCTTCTCTTAATTTCAACAACTTAATACCGCCCCAAACTTTGCAGCATTTGAAAACTTTGGAAGGCCAGCAAAGCAAAAAGGAATGCCATGTAAATGCTTCCAAGCACAGTCACACCGAGGATGGCAAGCAGACCGCCGGTCATAACCGACACCCACAACGAGAGGCGCAGACCGCCATACGGGTTGCGTTGAATGAAAAAGTACCGTGAGACTTGCCCGCCATCAAGGGGATAAACCGGCAACAGGTTGATGACGCCCCAGAATACATTCACCCACAGCATCGTAATGAAAATATCGGTCAAAATGCCGCTGCCATACGGCATGAGCACGAGCGGAAAGGGGATCACGCCAAGGATGGTAGTGACGATGATCTCGCCGCCCAGCGCCGTGCCTACAGCCAATGTCAAGGCTGCCAGCAGGAACCCGGCGAACGGTCCGGCAAGTGAGACGAGAATGTGCTGGTTTGGCGTCAAGCCCGCGTTGGCGTATCCGCTGCCAAACGGCGCCGATTCAGGGATGGTTAATCCGCCTGAGAAATGCAGCAGGATGTGAGAGTCCTGCCCGTAGCGGCGAAAGGCGAGCGCGTGCCCCAGTTCATGCGCGAGGATTGACACGAACACGATCACGATCCAAACTGGAATCATCAACAGGTTGTCCATACCGGAACCCAGCAAAAGCGCGATCACCCAAAACAATGGATGCACGCGCACTGGAAAACCGGCAAGGGTAAAGTTCAGATCAAAACGGGTGGGGGGAGCTGCTTGAAACATAAAAACCTCATTTACTTTGATATTGGTAAAGTATACCCGCCGTCCACAACGATGGTTTGACCAACGATCATTGCCGCCGCAGGCGAACATAGAAACGCAACCACTTCGGCAACTTCTTCAGGAGCGATCAACCTGCCCGCCGGAACCTGCTCGATGAATTTTTGGACGATATTTTCCTGCCCACCCATGGATGCAAAATGACTCAACGCCTCTGTCGCCACCACACCGGGTGACACGGCGTTGACCTTGATGCCGCGCCGAATCAGTTCCACGCCCAGATGGCGTGTCAGCGATTCCAAAGCCGCCTTGCTCGCGCCGACGACCACGTAATCTGGCAGCACGCGCACCGACCCGGCGCTCGAAATGCTGACGATGCTTCCACCGCCGCGTTTTTCCATAAGCGGCACGGCGCGTTGGGCGGCGAATAACAAAGCGCGGGCGTTGATGTTCATGGTCCAGTCC
>JACAEP010000221.1 GCA_013388795.1 Chloroflexota bacterium
CTCTTGCTCTTCGCCCAACGTCATCATCGAAACCGTGAAGCAAGCCGAAGATGGCGATGGAATCATCGTCCGCTTGTATGAAAGCCAGAGAAAGCGGGGGCAGGTTCGGGTCAGGATGAGAAGCGCAGTGGAATCGGCATGGCAGACGAATCTGCTGGAGGAGAACGAATCCGCTTTGAGCGTGGAGAATGATTCAATCATCCTGCATTTGAAGCCGTATCAGATTGTGACAATGCGGGTGAAATTTTCTTTATGACCACAGACGACCGACCGCAGACCGCCAATAACCGTCTGCCGCCCGCGGTCGGCGGTCATAACAAACTGGAGACACCATGACATTCCGAATCGCATTTGCAGGCACAGGCTATATCAACAAAATTCACGCACAGGCGGCAAAAAATCTGGGGCTGGATTTGGTCGCTGTTGTCAATCACAAAGCCGACTCAATGATCGAGTTCGGCAAACGCTTTGGCATTACGCGCCAATATGAAAGCGTGGAGTCCATGCTCAAAGATGGCGGCGTAGATGCGTTGGTTGTTTCGACACCCAATTATCTGCACGCGCCGCAGACGATTGCCGCTTTGAATGCAGGCGCGCACGTGATGGTCGAGAAACCGATGGCGATGAACGCCGCCGAAGCGGAGCAGATGAATGAAGCCGCCGAGAAATCTGGCGCGCTCTTGATGGTGGCGCACTGTTGGCGCTTCGACCCTGATGTGTTGTGGTTGAAGGAACAGTCTGCGAAGTTGGGGAAGATTATTCGCACAAAAGGTTATGGTGTGCATACGCATTGGGGACCTTCAGGTTGGTTTACGCAAAAACAATTCGCGGGCGGCGGCGCGATGGCAGACATGGGCATTCACGCCCTCGATACGGCGCGCTTCTTGCTTGGCGACCCTCAACCTGTTTCGGTCTATGCAAAAATCGGAACATACTACACAGACTTCGATGTGGATGATACGGGCGTGGTCATCGTCGAATGGGACAACGGCGCGGTGTCGTACATCGAATCAGGCTGGTGGCAGCCGCACGCCGACGGTCCCGAAGCGGCGACGCAGTTGTACGGCACGCAAGGCTTCGGGCAGTTGTTTCCAACAAAATTGATTTTGCCAAACGCGAAGGAACAAAAATTAGACGAGATTGATTCGAGATTCAAATTTCCGCGTGATGATCATTGTCCGCAGAGTTTGTATGATGATCAGTTGAAGTATTTTGTCGAGTGTGTGCAAAAGAAACAAAAACCAAACCCTGGCGGTCTCGAAGGGCTGATGGACATGAAGGTCGTGGATGCGGCGTATGAGTCGAGCCGTACTGGAAAAGTGATCAACTTAAAATGACGGCGGACGACCGACGGCAGACCGTAAAGATAACCAGCGGTCCATCGTCGATGGTCAGCGGTCGTGTTTTCAAGAACATGGAGAAATGAATAACATGAAAATCACAGTCATTGGCGGCGGTTCCACGTACACGCCCGAACTTGTAAACGGATTTCTTGCGCGGATTGAATCATTGCCCATCAAAGAACTTTGGTTGATGGATATTGATAAGGAACGGCTGGACATCGTCGGCGGGTTTGCGCAGAGAATGGTGAGGGCGAAGGGAGAGCCGTTTAGGGTGATTCTCTCCACGGTTCAGAAGGAGGCGATTGCGGGCGCGTCGTATGTCACCACGCAGCTGCGAGTCGGCATGATGGCGGCGCGCCGCGGCGATGAATATCTCGGTCTGCGGCATGGCTTGATCGGGCAGGAGACCACGGGTGTGGGCGGCATGGCGAAGGCGCTGCGAACCATCCCTGTGATTCTCAGCATCGCCAATGATATTCGCGAAGTTGCGCCAGGCGCATTGCTGGCGAACTTTACCAACCCTGCGGGGCTTGTCACCGAAGCGTTGAATCGGTACGCGCCCGATGTGCCTGCGGTGGGGGTATGCAACGTGGGCATTACGACCAAGATGGAAATTCTCGAAGGCTTGGAGAAAGCGACGGGCAAAAAAATCGAAGACCATCGCGCTGTGTTGAACACACTTGGCCTGAATCATCTCACCTGGCATCGCGGCTTCACCGTGGATGGCGAAGAGATGTGGCAAACTATTTTTCCTGCCTATCTCGAAGAAGTAAAAAAAGAAGCCGAACCTGAATGGGACATCCGCACGCTGGAAACGCTCGGCATGATTCCGAATTATTACCTGCAATACTTTTATTACACCGAAAAGAAATTCAATGAGCAAAAGAAGTGGCCTCCCTCGCGCGCGGAAGAAGTAATGGAAATCGAAAAAGACCTTCTGCGCGATTACGCCGACCCGAGCCTGACCGAACCGCCCGCGGACTTGATGAAACGCGGCGGCGCGTATTACTCCACGCTGGCAACCCAGCTCATCAACTCGCATTACAACAATTTGGGCGAAGTGCATGTGGTCAACACGCGCAACAACGGCGCAGTGAAGGATTATCCCGCCGACTGGGTCTTGGAATTGCCCGCCAGAGTGGACGCCAAAGGGATTCACCCGCTTCCCGCCGACCCGCTGCCTGCTTCGTGCTTCGGGCTTTTATCTCAGGTGAAGATGTACGAACTACTGACTGTCGAAGCCGCTGTGCATGGCGATAGGAATGCGATGTATCAGGCACTGCTCACGAATCCGCTCGGTCCCAGTGCAGACAAGGTGCAGGCAGTGATGGATGATATGCTGGAGACGAATAAGCAGTGGCTGCCGCAATTTTTCAAGTAGTCAGGGTCTTGCCATGACACAGGAATCTCAAATATGCAATGACGGCAGACGACAGACCGCGCAAGGCAAGGTCAGCAGTCGGCGGTCAGCGGTCGAGGGATGATATGGCACAAACAAAACGATATTTTTTAGGAATCGACGTCGGTTCATCGAAGACGCACGCGCTCATTGTGGATGAACACGGTCGCTGCATGGGCTTTGGCAAATCGGGCGGCGGGAATCATCAAGGCGTTGGTTATGAGGGTTTCTTCCGTGTCATCGAAGAGTCGTTCGATGGCGCGTTGAACGTTTCAGGCGTGGACAAGGCTCAAATCGCTGGGGCAGGCTTCGGCGTGGCGGGATGCGATTTTCCATCCGACAGGGACGCGCACTTGCGGGAAATCTCGAAGTTGGGATTATCCTGCCCCGTCGAAATCGTCAATGATGGCGTGAACGGTTTGCTGGCAGGCGCAGCGCGCGGCGTCGGCGTGAACGTCACGGCGGGGTCGTCGAACAATGCGCGCGGGCGAAACAAGGACGGCAAGGA
>JACAEP010000210.1 GCA_013388795.1 Chloroflexota bacterium
CAGGGCGGCATGGGCGATGTCTTTATGCAAGCCGCTGCCATCAGAATAGCGGGTATGCATGTGCAGGTTGACGATGACTTCGTGCATTCAATTCCTCATGCTACTGAGAAGATTTTAAGCTCGTTTGACGATTCGCTTCACGAACAGGTATAATTTGCCCGCTAAATTTTAGGAGGCGTTTTCGCATGACAAACGTTTTGAATATTGCTTTAATTATAACCTCAGTGGGTTTGATCCTCAGTGTGATCCTGCAGAGCAAGGGCGCGGGGTTGGGCGGTCTCACCGGCGCGGACACCGGCGGTGTGTTCACTGCCCGCCGCGGCATTGAGCGCGTTCTCTTCTGGGTGACGATCGGGCTGAGCGTACTTTTTTTCGGGCTGGTCATCTCCATTATCATCCTTGGAAAATAAGAACACCCCATCTGAAAGGTCCGCCGAGCACGTTTGCCCGTCATGCGGGCAGGGCGGCCCTTTCTTTTTTCCCAACAGCATAAGATTATGAAACGATTACGCTGGCAGATCCTGGTCGTGGCTGTGACGCTGGTGATCGTGGCTCTATTGCTGCTTAGCCAGCAGCCAGTGACGACCATCACGCTGCCCGAGGCTGCGCCCGGCGGCATCTACACGGAGGCGCTCATCGGCTCAATGGGACGGCTCAACCCCATGCTGGACTGGAACAATTCTGCCGACCGCGACGTGAACCGGCTCATTTTTAGCGGACTGGTGAAATTCGATTCACGCGGGCTGCCCCAGCCAGACCTGGTCGAATCCTGGGGGGTCTCGGCGGATGGCAAGGTATATAATTTTTCACTGCGCCCCAATGCCCAATGGCACGACGGCGCACCCGTTAGCAGCGATGATGTGCTCTATACCATTGAGGTGATAAAAAGCCCCGGCTCGCTCTTTCCACAGGATATCAAAGATTTGTGGTCTCAGATTCAGGTGAAACGGCTCGATGACAAAACCTTTCAATTCACCCTGCCTGAGCCGTTTGCCCCTTTTTTGGATTATGTCACTTTCGGCATTTTGCCGAAGCATTTACTGGAAGCCGTCCCGGCAGACCAACTTCCGACGGCAGAATTCAACCTAAAGCCGGTGGGAACCGGTCCGTATAAATTCCAGGAATTGTTGGTGAGCGGCGGTCAGATCACGGGGGTGGTCCTGAGCGCCAATCAAGATTATTATCTTGGCGCGCCATTTGTGGAGCAAGTGGTTTTTCGTTATTATCCAAACGCTGCTGCAGCGTTGGATGCCTATCGTCAAGGCGAGGTGCTGGGCATCAGCCAGCTGACTCAGGATGTGCTTGAGGCGGCGCTGGCAGAACCGGGTCTTTCTGTGTACACCAGCCGGCTTCCGCAAACGGGCTTGATCTTCTTGAATCAGAATAATCCGAGTGTTGGCTTTTTGCAGGATGTGAATGTGCGCCGCGCATTGATGCTGGGCGTGAATCGTACGGCGATCGTTTCGCACATCCTTAAAGGACAGGCGATTATCGCGGACAGCCCAATTCTGCCAGGCTCGTGGGCGTATTATGAGGGAATTGAAAAATTCCCGTATGATCCTGAAGCCGCTGTTCAACTCTTGAATAAGGAAGGGTATATCTTTACGGCGGGCAGCAGTATCCGCTCGAAGGATGGACAGCCGCTTTCCTTTACCATGATCCACCCGGAGGATGCCGTTCATACCCAGATCGCTCAAGCCATTCAAGCCGATTGGGCGCTGATTGGGGTGCAGGTCAATTTGCTGGCGGTTCCCTATGACTCATTGGTCAATGAATTTTTGTCCACGCGCAATTATGAGGCGGCATTGGCAGATTTGAACACATCCCGCACGCCAGACCCCGACCCATATCTGTTCTGGCATCAAGCCGAAGCCACTGGTGGGCAAAACTACTCGCAATGGGATAACCGCACCGCAAGCGAGTTTCTCGAAACCGCGCGCACGACGGCAGACTTCAATGACCGTGTGCGTTTGTATCGGAATTTTCAGGTGATCTTTGCCAGGGAACTGCCATCTTTGCTGTTGTATTACCCGGTGTATTCCTATGGCGTGGATGCGCAAGTGCAGGGCGTGCAAGTTGCGCCGATGTATGATGTCAGCGACCGGCTGGCATTGATCCGCGAATGGTATTTGGTCACACGCCGCACTCTGGAAGAACAAACAGAAGCGGCGCCGACCACAACTCCATAAGTATTTATCAGTCCCTAAAGGAATTCCTTTAGGGACTGTCATATTATAGAAGGAGTTTCACATGTCTGACTCTCGAAAAGCCATTGAGTACGCGCGCTCGAATCGTGAACGTTTCTTGAATGAACTGAAAGAACTGGTTGCCATCCCTTCCATCTCCACGTTGAGTGAAAACAAAGCGGATGTGCAGCGCGCCGCCGAATGGGTTGCCGCACAGCTACGCTCCATTGGTATGGACAATGTGAAGATCATGCCAACCGCTTTGCATCCTGTCGTCTATGGCGAGTGGACGGGGGCGGGCAAATCTGCGCCGACGGTGATGATCTACGGTCACTACGACGTACAGCCCGTCGACCCGATTGAGCTTTGGTCGTCAGACCCATTCAAGGCGGAGGTGCGAGGCGACTATCTTTTCGGCCGCGGCGGCTCGGACATGAAGGGACAGGTGATGGCATCTATCAAAGCCGTGGAAGCCATCATGAAGACGGACGGCAAACTGCCGGTCAATATCAAATGGTTGGTGGAAGGCGAAGAAGAGATCGGCTCAGAGCATTTGGGCGAGTTCATCAAGACAAATAAAAAATTACTTGCCGCAGATTACTGTTTGAATCCCGACGCTGGGATGATCGCTTCGGACAAGCCCACCATCACAACGGGTTTGCGCGGACTTGCATATTTTGAACTGCGCGTGTTTGGTCCCGATAAGGATTTGCATTCGGGTCTGTTTGGCGGCACGGTTCACAACCCTGCTCAGGCATTGATTGAGCTTGTGGCAGGCATGCACGATAAAACTGGCAAAATCACCTTGCCGGGCTTTTACGACAAAGTCCGCAAGTTGAGCAAGAAGGAACGTGAAGACTTCAAGCGACTGCCCGTCAAAGACAAAGACCTCATCAAGATGACCGGCGTACCCGCGCTGTGGGGCGAACCACAATTCATTCCCGCTGAACGCACAGGCGCGCGCCCGACTCTGGAAGTGAATGGTTTACTCTCCGGCTTCACGGGTCAAGGCTCAAAGACTGTCTTACCTGCGTGGGCGATGGCGAAGATTTCCTGCCGCCTCGTGCCAGATCAAACTCCCGAAGAGACGGACAGGCAGCTGCGCGCCTATCTTAAAAAGAATGCGCCCAAAACCATCAAATGGGAATTGAAGAATCTGCACAACTCAGGCGCGGCATTGACTGAAACCGACTCGGCGGGTGTAAAAGCCCTGGCAAAGGCGCTTGAGACTGTGTGGGGCAAGCGCCCTTATTTCAAGCGCGAAGGCGGTTCGATAGGTTCTGTTGTCTTGCTGCAAAAATATGTCGGCGCGGATTCTTTGCTGACCGGCTTCGGTTTGCCGGATGATAACGTCCACTCGCCGAACGAACGCTTGCATTTGCCAACCTGGTATAAAGGCATCGAGGCCCTTACTTATTTTTTTCATAACTTTTAGCCGTAAGGGGCGACCTTTATGGTCGCCCCTTTTATAAGGAAAACAAAAACTCAAATGGAAGATCGAATCATTACCTATGGCGGTCAAGCCGTGATCGAAGGCGTTATGATGCGTGGACAAAAAGCATTTGCCGTCGCCATGCGCGCGCCGGATGGCAGCATTGCCGTTCACACTGAAGCGCTGGCAAGCATCTATCGTTCGGGCATTACCAAAATCCCTTTCTTGCGCGGCGTTATTTTGCTTTGGGATGCGCTGGGGCTCGGCATGCGCGCCCTGACTCTTTCCGCGAACGCGCAAACGGGCGAAAATGAAAAACTGGAAGGTCCGGCTCTTTATATGACTTTGGGCGTGTCTCTGCTCTTTGGCATTGGTCTCTTCTTTTTGCTTCCCACCAGCGTGGGCGGCGGGGTTCAGCATTTCTTTGAACAGAGAAACATGGCCGACCTCTTCTGGCTGGGAAACCTTGTGGAAGGTGTGACCCAGTTGATCTTGTTGATCGGCTATATCTGGGCAATTGGCTTTATGCCGGACATCAAGCGTGTTTTTCAGTATCACGGCGCGGAGCACAAGACCATCAACGCCTATGAAGCAGGCGCAGAATTAACCCCTGAAAACGTTGAAAAATATCCCATTGAACACCCGCGTTGTGGAACGGCATTTTTGCTGACGCTGGTGTTGTTTTCGATCATCCTGTTCTCACTGTTAGGACCTTTGCCGTTTTATCTTCGCATCATTTCGCGGATTGCGTTTATTCCTGTGTTAGCGGGAATCGCGGTCGAATACATCCGCTGGACGGCAAATCATTTGACCAACCCTATTGTCAAATTTTTGATAAAGCCGAATCTGGCTTTGCAGCTGCTTACCACCCGCCCGCCTGATCGTGAAATGTTGGAGGTCGCGATTGAGTCGTTTCAGTCCATGCGCAGGGCTGAGGCGGAAATCAAATAAAGTTCCATAGCGCAAGAGACGGGTAAGCGCCCGTCTCTTTTTATGTTTCCCTTAATGAGCATTGTTAGCATTGACCGTATGAAGAGGAATGTGCCTATCAGATGGCGTTGGCTGTTAATCTTTGCCGCAGCCACAGTGGTTGGAATATATGTCGCTGCCATGCTTGGACGCCCGCCCGCATTGCCGGCAAAATATGAACTGTACAAGGGAGTTACCTATCGGCGGGTTGTCCGGTATCTGCCGCATACCATGCTCGCGCATGTGATCGTCGTGGACCGGCGCGAGGCGGGGGTAAAGTTTCTGGTCACGCCCCCAGACCAGGTCGAGGGCGGAGCCGTAAAGGCGCGTACAGTCACGGAATTTGCAAAAGAGTTTAATGTCCAGATCGCAATCAATGGGGATGGCTTCTTTCCCTGGTGGTCGCGCAGTCTGGTGGATTATTATCCGCACAGCGGCGATCCTGTGACGCCCTTGGGATACTCTGCATCGTTTGGGAACGTGTATGCCGAGCCTGCCGAAGATGCCGACCCCAAGCCGGTCTTGTATATCAGCCGCCGCAATGAATTGACGTTTAATTTGGCGCCGGGGAAAATTCATCATGCCATTTCGGGAGATGCGATGCTGATACAAGGCGGTGAGATCGAAGCCGGGCTGGATGATTCGATTTTACATCCGCGCACGGCCGTGGGCGTCAGCCGCAATGGGCGGTATGTGATCCTGGTTGTGGTGGATGGACGCCAGCCATTCTATAGCGCTGGCGCCACATATCAGGAACTTGCCGAGCTATTGAAGGACTTTGATGCGCATGCCGCCATGGCATTGGATGGCGGCGGCTCTTCAACATTGGCGGTGAATCTTGATGGAGAAGTGACGATCTTGAATTCACCGATTGATAATTACATTCCGGGCCGTGAACGCCCAGTGGCGAATCATTTTGGCGTATTCGTCGATCAGTAAATTAATTCATTTCATTTTTTTATGAGACCCGTTTCGTAAGGAACGGGTCTTGATTCTTAAACGGATATTGCAATGATTGAATAGTCCGCATCGCAATTATTTTGCAACATCGTGGCAACCTACCTGTAACACGAAATCATTTCTTAGGCCTATAGAATGTAGTTGACATTAAAGTCAATACTCTTATGAACGCCGCCGGGCGGCAGTCTGGAGGACATACGGATAAAAATTCGCGCTTCATTTCAATGCCTGTTCAGACTTCCATTGAAACTTGATTCAACCAAGGAGAATCCAATGAAATTTAAGAACTTAATCCGGGTTGCAATGCTTCTTGCAACCATCGTCAGCGTATTTGGCGCTGGCTCACAAGCATACGCGCAGGAGACTGGCGCGCAGATCATCATCCGCAGCACCACCTTCTGGGATGCCGTCTTCAATGGCACCGTCAATGCGAACCGCTACGAACGCTGGGCGCTTCAATTGGTGGAAGCCGAAAATTTTTCAATTTCGATCATTACCACCTCAGGCGACTTAACCCCCGATATTTACCTGTTGGATGCCAATGAAAATCAGATTGCTGTGGCGAATGGCTCGCTCTCCAATGTAGTCATGGTCACCAATCAACCCGCGGGCGATTACTTCATTCAGGTCCAGCCTCAATCTGGCGGCGGCACATATCTGATGGAGATCAACCGCGTTGAGCAAGTCGTTGAACCGTCTGCTGCGGTGATGTTGAACCCGGCTTCGGTGTTGGTCGGCGGCGCCTCGGCTGGAACAGTCATGCTTACCAACATTCCAGATGGAGGCTACGCCAGCGCGGAATTTGCCTGCACCTACAACCCTGCCCTTGTTTCCATCAGCGGCATTACGGATGCCGGGCTCTTCGGCTCTGACTCCGCTGTTGCCATTAGCGGCCCCGCCGAAGGTTCCTTTATTTTTGCGGTGGCTGGTTCGAACGGACAACGTGCCACCACAGATGGGGCTGCCTTCACTTTCACCGTAACTGCTCTTGCAGCCGGGCAGGCAGAGATTAGTTGCGCTGTGCGCGTTTCCACGGGTGGCGCATTGAGCTCTATTGCTTCCACCCCTGCTTCGCTCTTGATTGAAGAAGCGGACACAACCGGCACGCTCACAGGCAATGTCCTTGCTGCCAAGACCCCCACGGTCACCCTCTATCGACAGGACTCTACGGTGGAAGCCACTGCAACGGTGGATGAAAACGGAAATTTTTCGATCACCGCCCCGGCGGGAACCTATACCGCTGTCGCATCGGCGCCCGGGTTCCTCAGAGCCCAAGCCAGCCCGGTCCTCAGCGCTGGTGTAACGACAACTCTGCAATCCGTCACCCTGCTCGCCGGTGATATTGATGGCAACGATGTCATCGATCAATTCGATGCCCTCACCATTGGTATCAACTACAACCTTGATGCTCCCGCTGCAGCCGACCTGAACAATGATGGAACCATCAACGTCCTCGATCTTGAACTCCTCGCAGCGAATTACCGGCTCACCGGGCCGCTTGCCTGGCAGTAAAAAACACCCGGCATTGCATGGGCGCCCC
>JACAEP010000268.1 GCA_013388795.1 Chloroflexota bacterium
ATGTTCGTCATGCTCATCACCTTCCTGCCGATTTTCTTTGCCCAGCGCCTCTCTGCCTCTTCGTCTACCACAGATGGCGAAACCCAATAACTCGCGCCTCTTTCTTGAACCGGGATTAAATCAGCCCATCCAGCTTCTCTGCGCCTCAAATGTCTGCCTCCTACCTTAACCCAAAGTGTGAAACCCGTCCTAAACGCGGGGCTGGCTGTGGTGTTTTTGCCATTGCTCCCATTGCCAAAGGCGAGCTCGTCTCTCTGTGGGGTGGGAACATCATCCACAAAAGCCAGCTCGACCCGAACATGCCTCGTTTTACCGAGCGCGTCATCCAGATTGACGAAGACTTGTACCTGCTGACATCCGCTGAAAAAGAGCCGAACGATTGCTTTAATCATTCCTGTGAACCCAATTTAGGTTTCACCGGTCAGATCGGTTTAGTTGCCATGCGTGATATCCAAACCGGCGAAGAATTGACCTTCGATTACGCCATGTCTGACGGCGGACCGTACGACGAATTTGCATGTGATTGCGGCCACCCAACCTGCCGCCGTAAAGTGACCGGCAACGACTGGGCGCTGCCCCGCCTTTGGGAAAAATACAACGGCTATTTCTCACCTTATCTCGCCCGCCGCATCGAAAAATTGCGGAAATGAAGTTTTCCTTTCCATTTAAGATATATCTCATTGCGCTTGCTTTGCGCCTCGTACCCGTCCTGTTGACCATGTCCCTGGGCATTGGGCTGGATGACATGTTTCAGTACGACATGCTTGCGCGCAGCCTCGCCTCTGGCAATGGTTATCGCTGGTATGCCCGGGAAGACCTCAAACTCTTAGAACCTTATGTGGAGTTTGACCTGTCTGCCGTGCCTGAGTATGACCCTCAATTGGGGGTATATACTTCTTTTCGCGCCCCGCTCTATCCGGCTTTTCTGGCGGCGATCTACTTCCTTAGCGGGCTTGACTTTTCCCGCTTCTTTGCTGCGCGTATGGCGCAAGTGATTCTGCTTGGCGCGCCGCTTGCTCCTTTAACCTATCTGGTTGCCAAACGTTTTTTTACGCTGTCTACTCCATCTCAAAATGCTATGGCTCTTCTTGCGCATCCAGCCGCCGAGCAAACTGCCCGCCTTTCCGCTTGGGTAGTTGCATGTTACCCCATACTCCTTGTCTATCCGCTTGGGCTGGGAACAGAAAACCTGTTTTTTACGCTTCTACTTCTTTCTTTCCTCTTTCTCTTAAAGATTACCGAAACCCCATCCATTCTTAACTTTCTCCTTTTTGGTTTTTTTCTTGCCCTTACTGCATTAACCCGTTCAGTTATTCTGCCTTTTGCCGGCGTATCATTATTGCATTTTCTTTATCTGTATCGCAAAAAGGCATTAACAGCGGCCGCCGCATTTTTATTTGTTGTTTCTCCCTGGGCGCTCCGTAATTCGCTTCTTCATCACAAATTAACCGGCATTGAGACCTCGATGGGATACAACCTCTGCCTCGGCTATCACCCGGATGGAAACGGCTCCTTCATCTTTGGACCCTCGCTTGACCTCCTTACAATCATGGACGATGCCGAACGCGACGCCGTCGGCACACAAAAAGCAATCGAATTCATCCGCGCGCAACCTGAGCGCTTCATTCCACTGGCATTCAACCGGCTTGGATTTTTCTTTGGTTTGGAAAAACGTGTGCTGATCTATTTTTATTCCAACAATATTCTTGGTTACATTCCGTTGCCCTGGCTCTTGTTGCTTCTGGTTTTTTTTCTTTCCCCCTTTGTGCTGACAAGTCTCTTTGCCGTGTTAGGGTTTGCTGCGCTGCGCCGTTCTTTACAAACGCATATGCTCAGCCTGCTGTTTTTTGCTTATATCCTGCCGCATATTTTGATTCTTTCTGAAGATCGTTTTCATTTGGCTTTAATTCCATTTGCCGCCATCCTGGCAGCCTTTGCTTTTACATTGATGACGGAACGGAGTTACCTACAGTTCACACCATTGACGTCTTTGGTCGCTGCCGCGCTCCTGATGATTTTTCTGGCGCTAAATTGGGGGCTTGAACTGCACCGCGATGCGGATAAAATTGCCGCCATCCTGCGGCCCGATGGACATCAATCGTATTTTCCATATTAGTCCCTGCATGCAGGGCAGTTTAATGAAAATTACAGGCAGAGAGAAATGAAATACTTAACTAGCGAGAATCTCCATTTTGACTGGAAGGTAGTCACCATAACAATCGTTAGTACAATTCTATTGATGGTGGATCACTATCACAAGATATTTCCATATAAATACTGGGACCGCATTCTTCTTTATCTTATCATTCCGCTTGCGATCATTATGATTTTCTTTCGGGAACATCCGCGCGAGTATGGTTTTTCCCTTGGCAATTGGAAATTAGGATTGGCCTATACCCTGCTTGGCATCCTGTTTATGACTCCTCTCATTTACTTTTTAGGGCATGGCGACGAAACCATGAAGAAATATTACGAACGCTTTCTTGCCGGTTTACCCTGGACAACCTTTCTTGATCTGTTTGGTTGGGAATTCATGTTTCGAGGCTGGCTCTTGTTTGCGTATTCCCGCAAATTTGGACACGATGCCCTTTGGCTACAAGCGGTTCCATTTGCCATCGCGCATATCGGAAAGCCCGAGATTGAAACTCTTTCCACTATCTTTGGCGGTTTTGCCTTCGGCTGGGTGGCTTGGCGCACCCAATCGTTTCTGTATGCTTTTCTGATTCATTGGTTCATTGGAACTCTCATCATCATCGCCGCTGCCGGAGCGGTTTAACGTGAGCCGCTACGAGATTCGCCCTGCGCTTGAGTCGGAATCAGGTCAAATCACCGATTTGATTCATGAAGCAGGAATCAATCCCACCGGTCTGAGCTGGAGGCGTTTTCTGGTTGCGGTTGAAGACTCGGGACGGGTGATTGGCTGCGGTCAAATCAAGCCTCACGGGAAAGACATCCTCGAACTTGCTTCGATTGCAGTCCGCCCAGCGTATCAGGGAAGGGGAATTGCGCGAAAACTGATCGAGACGCTGCTGGCGCAGAGTCCGCGCCCGTTATATTTGATGTGTATGGAACATAACGGGCCCTTGTATGAAAAATTTGGTTTTCGCAAGATCAAATACGGCGCGATGCCTAAATATTTTCAGCGGATATGGAAATTATTTGGCGCTGCGAAAGCGCTGCGCCAAGTGGAAGAGAACCTGCTGGTGATGAAGTTGGAGTAGAATCGCGGCATGAAAAACGTGCTTTACTCATTGCTTGGGGTTATGGCGGGGTTTGCGCTTGCCGGGCTGCTACTCTTCATTTCGCGCGCGCCCGCCGGTGAACCCATTGCCTTACTGCCTGCTCCCACAAAAGAACCAATTGCCGTCCACGTCATTGGCGCTGTGCCGCGCCCAGGGCTGTATGAGTTTGCGGAAGGCGCGCGCATCCAGGATGCGATTGATGCGGCAGGCGGTTTGCTTGCAGGCGCCGATGCAGAGTCCATTAACCTTGCCGCGCTGCTTGAAGATGGACAGCAATTAAACATTCCCTTTAAGGCGGGGCAGGCTCCCCAGACGACGGAAAACCAAGAGCCGCTGCGCCTGCCCGGCGCCACCGAAACGCCTCAAACCGCCAGCGAGACCGAGCTCATCAACATCAACACCGCCTCGCCTGAAGAGTTGGATACCCTCCCAGGCATTGGACCGACGATTGCCCAGCGCATCGTTGACTATCGCACAGAGAATGGGCCTTTCCAAACCATCGAAGACATCATGAATGTTTCGGGCATTGGACCTTCCACCTTCGACCAGATCAAGAACCTGATTACAACATGACCGGCTTTGATCATTTCTCTGCCATTGCGCCAATTTATGCCCGCGCTGCCTATTCCAAAAAAGATGCGATGCGTGAAGCTGCTTCTTTGCCGGTTCAGGGCCGCTTGTTGGATGTCGGCGGTGGGACTGGGCGGGTTGCTTCTGCCCTTCGCGAATATGTGGATGAGATCGTCGTCGCCGATGTTTCTTTTGGAATGCTGGCTCATTCGCCTCGCGCCGACCTTGCAGCGGTGTGCGGCGCTTCCGAGTCTTTGCCTTTTGCCGATGATTTTTTCGAACGGGTCATCATGGTTGATGCTTTGCATCACGTCGTTGACCATACTCATACCGCCCGCGAAATGTTCCGCGTGCTCAAGCCGGGCGGCGTGCTCGTCATCGAAGAACCAGATATTCGCGCTTTTGGGGTGAAATTGATTGCGCTTGCCGAGAAATTACTGCTCATGCGCAGCCACTTCCTTGCGCCCGATGGAATCATGAAGTTGTTTGATAGAGGGGAAAAAGAAGCCAGGTCTGTTGATGGGACAGTTTGGGTGATTGTTAAAAAACTGTTTTAGGAATAAAGGACCTCTCACAAGATTTCAAACCCTGCCAGAGGTCCTTTGCGCCTACTTGGCCAGCGCATGCCTTGAAATTACCAGCCGATGAATCTCGCTCGTCCCTTCGCCAATGGTCATCAGGCGCGCGTCGCGGTACATACGCTCCACGTTATACTCGCGGCTGTAGCCATACCCGCCGTGGATTTGAATTGCGTCGTAAATGACGCGTTCCGCCATTTCGGTGGCAAATAACTTGGCGATCGCCGCTTCTTTGCTATACGGGCGTCGCTGATCTTTGAGCCATGCCGCTTTGTATATGTACGTTCGCGCCAACTCGATCTCCATTTCCATGTTTGCAATCTTGAATTGAATGGCCTGAAAATCTGCCAGTGACTGATTGAAGGCTTTGCGTTCCTTCGCATACTGAATTGCCGCTTCCATCGCGCCGCGCGCCAGACCAATCGAGATCGCGCCAATGCTGATGCGCCCCGCATCCAGCGTGGATAGAGTCTGCTGCAAGCCCCTGCCTTCAGGACCGATCAGATTTCCAACGGGGACGCGCACGTTGTCATACGTCACCGCATGGGTGGGGGAGCCGCGCAAGCCCATTTTCTTTTCGGCGGGGTGAATGGTCAAACCTTTTGAATCGGTCGGCACGAGGATCATGCTCAAAGATTTTGAACCGCCTTTCGGGTCGGTACGGACAAGAGTAATGATGTACTCGGCAATGCTGGCGTTGGTGTTCCACATTTTTGCGCCGTTGATGACCCACTCATCTCCATCTTTTTGGGCGCGGGTAGTTACGCCGCCTTGAATATCTGAGCCTGCGCCGGGTTCCGTCAATGCCAGCGCGCCCAACTTGTTTTTTCCGCTGGCGACAATGGGCAGCCATTTTTCTTTCAATGTATCACTGCCGTACAATGCCAGCGGCGCTGTTCCCAGACCATTATGCGCCGTAAGCGCCAACGCCGTCGAGCCGCAGCCCCAGCCGAGTTCCTCGAAGGCGATTGCATTGGAAACCATATCTACATTTGAGCCGCCAAATTCTTCCGGAATGCTCATGCCAGCCAGCCCCAGCGGGCCTGCCTTGCGAAACGCCTCCCAGTTAAACTCTTCCTTTTCGTCCACTTCACGCGCCTTGGGGCGCAATTCCTTTTCAGCAAAGTCGTGAACGATCTTTTTCCATACTTTTTGTTCTTCTGTTAAGTCAAAATTCATGGTTGCTCCTGATTTACAGTGTGATGACTTTCTCCGCTTTAATTTGCGCTTCGAGGATGTCTGCCATCCCCCCTACAATGCCAACCTGTAGATTATTTTTCAGATTCATCTCTTCGAGGCATGTTGAACAGACAATCAGGCGAACGCCCTTTTGCTCCAGCTGTGAGAGGATATCCAGAACCGGCGAACCATTGCATACCAGCCGCGCTCCGTCGGTGTAAAAACAGATGGCGTTGGGGTAATCGGTCCCCTCCAGCAAAAGGCTGAAATACTTGGTGATTAATTTCATATTCAATGAATGGTAGGGCGTTTTCCCCATTCCAAAAAACCGTGCAAAGTACAATTGTGTTTTTCATCGCTAATCCTCTTCAAATGTTTTTAGCAGTTTTTGCGCCTGCTTTAACTTTTTTTGGGGTACAAAGACCTGCGCAAACCCAAGCCCGTCAATTTTAACTGGATAGATCGAATGACCAACAGACTCTTGAAAAAATTCCGTATCAATCCCATTCGCTTCGAGATAACTTTCCAGCAGGTCTGCCTGCATGCGGTTATGAAGCTCGGTTAATACTGCGTATTTCATTTTTTCATGGCTGCCTCCAGAAGACGATGAACAGTATCGTCCATACACTGCTGACAAGCAGTTGCCGCACGCCAATGCGCGTCGGCTTCCACCCCACGGCGGGATGTGTGATGCCCCAAACCGTTTCCAGCCATTGCGCCAAAAAAGGGATGAAGATAAACTCCGGAACCAGGGAAAACATCCCCAACCCGGCGGATAGGATCAAATTAATGGATGTATATGCCATCGCGCGGCTTCCCAACCGCCGCCAATCGCCTCGACTCTTAACCTCAGCCTGCTCTTGCGGCGCTTCTCTTTGACTTAACCGAAGATACGCATACACAATACTCGCCGCCGATTGCAGCCAGCAGAACAGCCACAGCCACCAGCCATTTGGATTATAGTCCCCAATGCCGACCCAGTAGGCGGCGGGCGCGGCAAGCGCAAGCGCGCCCGTTGCAATAACTTCGACATTTACTTGTTTTCGTTCCTGGCGTTTGCTCACCAGCCACAAATGCCATGCGAAGACCGGCGCTCCGGGCGTTGCAAGATACACGATGTCACTGTAGCCGGAGAGGATAAGTCCGGTCAAGGCCGCGGCGGCGAGAAAGCCATAGACCAGCGCCCAGACTTGGGCAGGGCGAAGATCCGCAGTGGAACGCCGTCCGCTCATGGCTTTGACGATGACCGTGATCGGCTGGCGCATCAAAAAGGCAGACATCGCCGCCGCGATCAAAAAGAGTGAGGCGGTTCGAAATGTTCCGCCTGCCATGATTCCGACAAGCAATGGACTGATGATAAAAACCCACGCGCCGTGATCTTGGGGAAGCGCGATCTGTTTCTTGAAAATGACATTCATCGCCTGCAAGGATACAGGAAAAAAGTTACCTTCGCAAGTAGGTATAATCGAGTAAAAATTTGAGGAGAAATCGTATGTCGAAAAAGAAACTGGCCAAACGGACGAAACAGAAGGTTGTATCAACCGAAAAATATATTCAATACGCTGCGAGCGGCGTAATTTTGCTGGTGGCGGCGTTTTTGGCTTGGCGCCTCTTGCCCAGACAAGGTTCAACCGTCGAACAGACGGCTCTCATCTGCGGGGAGTTTGCCGATATTCCTGCCGCCGACCAGTACGAATCTGCGCCGCCGATGATGGTGGATGCAGGCACAAAATATTTTGCAAATGTCGAAATAGAGAATGGTGGTCGATTCAAGATCGAGTTGTATCCTGATAAAGCCCCAATTACTGTGAACAGTTTTGTATTTCTCTCCTGCAAAGGGTTCTTTGACGGCGTGACCTTCCACCGCGTCCTCGAAGGATTCATGGCACAGGGCGGGGACCCAACCGGCACCGGCATGGGCGGACCCGGCTATCAGTTTATCAACGAGTATAGCGATCTGTCATTTGATAAAGCGGGAGTCGTGGCGATGGCGAATTCTGGTCCTGATACGAATGGGAGTCAATTTTTTATTACCTTTGGCCCTGCCGATTTTTTGAATGGCGGCTACACCATCTTTGGTCAGGTAATCGAAGGCATGGACG
>JACAEP010000105.1 GCA_013388795.1 Chloroflexota bacterium
ATTCACCCGGGCTATGGCTTCCTCTCAGAGAACGCCTCTTTCGCCGCCGCAGTCGAATCAGCGCATCTGACCTTTATCGGTCCTTCAGCGGATTCGATCCGCGCTATGGGCGATAAAGCTGAGTCAAAGATATTGATGAAGAAAGCGGGCGTGCCCACCGTCCCTGGCTTTGAAGGGTTGGAAACATACGAAGAATTTCTAAAAGCCGCAAATGAAATCGGATACCCCGTTCTCATCAAAGCCGCAGCGGGCGGCGGCGGCAAAGGGATGCGGGTGGTCAACGTCGAAAGCGAGTTGCGAGAAGCCATCGAACTCGCCCGGCGCGAAGCCCTCAACGCCTTCGGCGATGAACGCCTGCTCATTGAAAAATATCTCGCCGAAGCCCATCACATCGAAATTCAGGTCTTTGGTGATAAGCATGGGAACCTTGTTCATCTTTTTGAACGCGAATGTTCTGTGCAACGTCGTCACCAAAAGATCATCGAAGAATCTCCTTCCCCTTTGCTCACGCCTGAGCTTCGAGAAAAAATGGGACAAGCCGCCGTCAACGCCGCAAAAGCTGTAGGCTACTACAACGCTGGCACCGTCGAATTCATCTTCGACCCGAAGACTCAGCAATATTATTTCCTTGAAATGAACACCCGCCTGCAAGTGGAGCATCCTGTCACCGAACTCGTCACCGGCTTGGATTTGGTCCACTGGCAGATTCGCATCGCGGCGGGCGAGAAATTTCCTTTCGCCCAGAGTGACCTGCGCCAACATGGTCATGCCATCGAGTGCCGCGTCTACGCCGAAGACCCATCCACCGGATTTTTGCCCAGCGCCGGCAGACTCCTGCAATTCATCCAACCGCACGGACCCGGCATCCGCGTGGACTCAGGCTTTGCCGCTGGCGATGAAGTCACCCACTACTACGACCCATTGCTGGCAAAACTCATCGTCCATGCAGGCAACCGCGAAGATGCCATCAAACGCATGAAGAACGCGCTCAACGATTTCATCATCCACGGCGTGGCGACGAATATTGACTACATGCGCGCCATCCTCGAAACAGAGGATTTCAAGCAGGGCAAAGTCTCAACCCGCTGGGTCGAAACCGAATTTCGCGGGTGGCTTGTGCCGCAGCCCGAACTTCACGCTCTCATTGCCGCCGCGCTCGCGGATGTGGTTCTCACTGGGGGCAGGGCGCAATCTGCGGTTTCAAAAGAGACCGATCCCTTCAATCCCTGGAAGGGGACGGGGAGCTATAGGAATTAATATCATTGCAAGGAGGGCGCTCTCCCCGACGAAGCAATCTCCAAGATGTGGAGGGAGATTGCTTCGGGCAAGAACAAGAGCGCCCTCGCAATGACGGCAACGAGACTATATGAAAACCACCTTCAACACTCAAACCATCGAACTCAACCCATCCGGCAAAAACTATATTGCCGTGATCGCAGATAAAAAATATCTGATCGAGCTCATTCGCGTGAACAACGCGCAAGGACGGATGGACTTACGTATCACCGACATGGACGCATCCGTTTCCGTCCGCGAATCCGTTACAAAGTCCGCTTACGTTTCATCTGATATGGCGAAGCGCTGGGTCACGGTCAACGGGCAGACGCGGATGCTCACGAAAACCTCAGGCGCAAAACAAGGCGTCCGCCACGACCATGCCGGGGGACTCATTGCCCCGATGCCGGGTCAGATTCGAAGCGTCGCTGTCAGTGTGGGAGAGGCTGTGAGGAAAGGTCAAACTCTGCTCACGATGGAGGCGATGAAGATGGAAATCCGTATTCAGGCGCTGAAGGATGGGGTGGTCAAATCGGTTTCAGTGAAACAGGGGCAGACGGTGGAACGCGAACAGATTTTGGTGGAGGTGGAATAATGACCGGAAAATATTTTGACGAACTCGAAGTTGGCATGACCTTCAAACACGGCGGGCGCACGGTGACAGAAATGGATAATGTGCTTTTCTCTGCGCTGACGATGAATACCCAGCCGCTGCACGTCAACGAGGATTTTGCTTCCAAGACCGAGTTTGGTCAGCGGCTGGTGAATGGCATCTTCACGTTTGGCTTGGTCGTTGGCTTGACCGTGGCAGATTTAACCGAAGGTACTATCGTTGCGAATCTTGGATACGACAAGTTGAATCATCCAAGCCCTGTTTTTCATGGCGATACGATCTATGCCGAGAGCGAAATCATCGAGAAGCGCGAATCAAAGTCAAGACCGAATGCGGGGTTGGTAAAAATAAAATGTATTGGTCGTAAACCTGACGGGACTATTGTGGTTGAGTTTGAACGGACAGCGATGTTTTTGAAGAAATCAAACTAACTCGTCATTACGAGGGCGTTCTTGCTCTTCGCCCGAAGCAATCCCCCACGAAACATGAGATTGCTTCGCCCTATCGGGCTCGCAATGACGAAATAAACGGAGACCTATGCACTCACGACGCGCACTACTTTATATGCCCGGCGACAATTGGAAGATGATCACCAAGTCCATTACATTGGGCGTGGATTCGATTTGTATGGATATGGAAGATGGCGCCGCCATCAACAAAAAAGCCGAGGCCCGCGCCACGATAGCGAAGGCTTTGCAAGAACTGGATTTCGGCGCGAGCGAAAAACTGGCGCGCATCAACTCGGTCGGTTCGGGCTGGGAGAAGGACGATATCGAAGCCGTGCTCCCCTATCACCCGGATGGCATTGTGATTCCCAAAGTCGAATCGTTTGAGCAGGTGGAATGGGCGAGCAAAATTATCGAAGATGCCGAATTAAAGAACGGTTGGAAGGTCAACTCGATTCGGGTTTTGATCGGGGTGGAAACCGCAAAGGGCATTTTAAATCTGAAAGAGATCGCGGCGCATCCGCGGCTGGATGCGATCATCTTCGGCGGCGAAGATTTTGCGGCGTCCATTGGCGCAACGCGGACAAAAGAAGCCATCGAATTATTGTATGCGCGGCAGGCAGTGATCGCGGCTTGCGCGGCGTTTGATTTGCAGGCAATTGATATCGTCACGATTGATTACAAGGATTTGGAAGCGCTGAAAGTCGAATCGGAGTTTGGAGCAAGACTCGGTTTCAGCGGGAAACAGATCATTCACCCGAATCAGGTTCAGGCGGTGCAAGAGGCGTTCACTCCATCCGCTGAAGCGATTGCGTATGCGAGAAGAATCGTCGAGACCTTTGAAGCCAGTCAAAAAGAAGGCAAGGGCGCGTATTCGCTCGATGGCAAGATGATCGATATGCCGTTGTTGAAGAATGCGCAGAAAGTTTTATCGCGCGCACAAGCGGCAGGGAAATAACATGGAAAATCGCGTCAAAGAATTAGATGGGCTGCGCGGCATTGCTGTAGTCTTGGTAATGGCGTTACATCTTTTCAAACGCGCCGGGTATTTCACTGAACATCCCGTTCTTGAAGGCATCGTCACGGTTTCAACCGTCGGTTGGGTGGGCGTGGATATTTTCTTTACGCTTTCTGGCTTTCTGATCACATCCATTTTGTTGAAGTCCAAAACAGACGAACATTATTTCAGGAATTTTTATGCGCGCCGCGCATTGCGTATTTTCCCGCTTTATTACGCGGCAATCCTGTTCGTGCTTTTCTTGGCGCCAAAAGTCGAAGAAGAATTCACCAACCAATTAAGCGCAGCCCTGCCGATCATGTTGTTGTATCAGCAAAATTGGGCGTTGCTGTTCAAGGACTTTCACATCACCCAATATCTTGGCATCACCTGGTCGTTGGCAATCGAAGAACAGTTCTATTTGATCTGGCCCTTCATCGTATACAAACTCGACCGCGAGAAACTGGTCAAGTTCAGCATTGGCTATATTGCGGTCTCGATCATCGGGCGGACTCTCGGCACACTTTTGTGGACCGACCTTGGTCAGTCTTCGACCTTTTTTTACTACACATCCTTTGCTCGTTTCGAAGAGATGCTTTTCGGCGGTTTGCTGGCAACCTTCCTGACCTATGACGGCGCTCTTGAAAAAGTAAAACGTTATGCCTTGCCGTTGTTCCTTGCTTCGTTTTCTGTGTTTGTGGCGCTGCATCTTTTATCTCTACCGGGATCGCCCCACCCAGAACATGCCAGCCTGCCGCTAACCTTAGGCGGATACACTACCGCGGCTCTCTTTACCCTCGGCGTGATCGGCATCTTCGTCACTCACCCGCCCGAGAATTTTTTCCGGCGCATCTTCTCCAACCCGCTGTTGACTTTCCTTGGCAAATACAGCTACTCGATGTATCTCTTCCACATGACCGCGGTATTGATCCTGCTGGATGTCTTCTGGCACAGCGAATTGCGCGGATGGAAGCCTTTCATTTTGTATCCGCTTACGACCTATATTGTCACGGTCGTCATCGCGCTGTTGACATGGAATCTGCTCAAAAAACACATGCTGGGGTTGAAAAAGTACTTTGAGTACAAGTCTTAATGCAGACCTCCGAGGTTTTAAAAACCTCGGAGGTCTTGTCGCTACGCTTTCTTCTTGCCTTTTACGGACATTTGTCCCTTTACTTCTTTGACTCGAAACTGAACGATCTTCCCGATCAACGCATACGGAATCGGCTTGCCCAGCGGAAACTTGACCGACCCCTTCGCCCACTCATACGCGGACAATTCCTTCTTAAACTTCTCAATGCCCGATGGCGTGGGGTAAAAGCCAATATGCTCTTTGAACGCCGAGAAATGGACAAGGTTCTTGCCATTGAGTTTGAAGGTGGGAATCCCATAACTCATCGCCTCCTCCGCCCCC
>JACAEP010000129.1 GCA_013388795.1 Chloroflexota bacterium
GTGGAATCAGGCTTGTAGCCTTTCGCTTCGGCAACCGGCATGAGAATATCCATCATCGAGCGGATGTAGCCCGTGGTAGAGCCAATTTTGATTCCACGCTCGCGGATTTCTTCAATCGCCTCGAGGCAGCCGGGGATGGGTTCGGCGTAATCTTTCACCACTTCAATTTGCATGGGCACGAAGGCTTCAAACAAACTATCAACATCCGCTTCAGAAGCGGGAGCGCCGTGTTTCGCTTCCCATGCCGCCGCCACTGTTGGGCGAGCAAGGATCGTACGCAGGTGATCTTTCTTCATCAAGCCCATGCCAGAGCGGGCATCATCGGCAGTGATGGTCACGCCGCGTTCTGCGAACAGACGAATAAAAACCGCAGTCGGTGCAAACGAACCAAAGTCCACGGTAGTGCCTGCCCAATCCAAAATGACCGCCTGCACATTGCCGATGTAAGTACGTTGATAAGAAAACATGATTACTCCGTGAGTTTGATTTCCATCTTTTTCAAGACAGATTGAATGGCAGACATCAAGCCTTTGACATCCGACGCGCCCAAGCGCCCCACATGCCCAATGCGAAAACAATCGGCATGGCTGAGTTTGCCGGGGTAGATCAAAAATCCCTTGGCGCTCAGCAACTCGTAAAATTTACGAAAATCAAAATTCGGATGAGACGGATAATGGAATGAGGTGATGATATATCCGCGCCGCTCGGCAAGTAAATAAGGCTTGAAACCCATCGCCTCCATCGCCGAAAGCGTGATGACATAATTGCGTTTGTAGCGCTCGCCGCGCGCGCTCACGCCGCCTTCTTTTTCCAACTCCAGCAGCGCCTGCCGAAAGGCAAGGATGGCATGAATGGGTGGCGTAAAACGAAACTGCCCATCGCCTTCCAATCCCTTCCACTGCGCGAACAGGTCAAGGCTCAAGGTGCGGGCATAGCCTTCGGTCTGCTTTAGCGTATCCACTTTTGCAAGGATGAATGAAAAGCCCGGCACGCCTTCGATACATTTATTTGAAGACGAAATAAGATAATCAATATTGCACGCCCGCAAATTCACGGGGTACGCGCCAAAACTGCTCATCGCATCCACAAAATAAATTTTATTGAACTCTTTGGCGATCTTGCCATACTCTTCGATGGGATTAATGATCCCCGTCGTCGTTTCACAATGGACAACTGCCACATGCGTGATGGCTGGATCAGACTCCAACGCCTCTCTCATCGACTTTGGGTCTGGTACGTTATCCTCAGCAGTTCTCAAGCTGACAGTTTGAATGCGGTGGATGTTTGCAATCTTCAACATGCGCTCGCCATACGCGCCATTGATGAGGATCAGCAACTTTCCATACTGCGGAATGGTAGAAGAAAGAATCGACTCCACGCCGAAGGTTCCGCTGCCTTGCATGATGATGGAGGTATATTCTTCGTGCCCATCACCCAAGCCCACCAAACGCGTGCGCACATCTTTGACGACTTCGATAAATTCCGTGTCACGCGAACCGAGGTCGCGCAGCATGGCTTGTTTGGTGGGTCCGCTGGTGTTGAGCGGTCCCGGTGTGAAGAGGGCTTTATCGCGCCACGAGGGAAGATCAGAACCTAAAATATCCAAGCCTAAAAACATGCTCATGAGCGCTCCAGTCAAAAGCTATTTTCTTTGACAACAATATGCGGGAAGGTCTGACTGACCAGCCGCGCCCATTCCTCATACTGGGAAGGAAGACATTGATCGGGCAGGTGAATCCGTTTTCCCTGCGGGTCGAGCAGCCTCAATTTTGTATTGTCTGAAAAGGAGTCAATTTCAATTACACTGACTTCATCCATTGAAATAACGTGCTCCTCAGCCGGCGGATACCCCTCCCGCCAAATCAATGCGCGGCGGGTCACATCCACGCGGCTGCCGTATTCAAATCCCTTCCACAAGGCGCTCGCCGCGCCGAGGGCAAACAAAGCGCCCAGCCCGCCACCCAAACCGCGCAGCCAAAGCGGACAGGAATATTCCACGCAGTCGGTGGCAGGGTTAATCGTCCATGCCGTAAACACAAACACCAAGCCCATTGCCAAAATAATATAGGACATGGGAGATGTGCGGGCGTTTTTGCGATAGTCGAAAAGTTTGCTCACGATCTTTCAAATTATTCTGGATATCCAGAAATAGCATTGTGTTCGCGATATAAATATCGCGTTACAAAATCCAGCAGGCGTCTACTGGGAAGTTCACTTCAAATTGCTCGCCCACCACAGGCATTTGCAGTTTGCGTTCGTTGAAGACATCCAACGAGAAAGGATGACCCTCCACATCCACACGAATACGGACGATGGAGCCGAGATACGTGAGCGAGTCCACTTTGCCGCTTAGGTTATTCGCGCCGTCGAGATGACCGGGGTTCAATTCTTCAGGTCGAACGGCGAGGCGAAGCGGTTTGTTATCCAAAATTGCGTATGGGGTTGTGCGCACCACCTGCGAGCCAACTTTTACCAAGCCTTCTTCCGGCTCGTGCGCGTCCACGGGGATGAGGTTGATCTGCCCGACGAATTTGGCAACGAACTCGGTGGCGGGGAAATTATAAATCTCGCTGGGCGTGCCTACCTGTTCCATCTTGCCCTGGCTCATCACCACAATACGGTCAGAGAGCGAGAGCGCCTCCTCCTGGTCGTGCGTGACGTAAATGGTGGTGATGCCGAGTGTTTGTTGAATGCGGCGAATCTCCTGCCGTAACTCCACGCGAATTTTTGCGTCGAGCGCCGAAAGCGGCTCATCGAGCAGCAAAACCTGGGGTTGGAATGCCAAAGCCCGGGCAAGAGCGACGCGCTGCTGCTGTCCGCCAGATAACTGAAACGGGTAGCGCTTCCCATATTCTTCGAGGTGAATCAGCGCGAGCATTTCCTCCACACGGCTGGCAACGTCTGTTTTTGATTTGCCCGCAATCTTCAAGCCATAGCCGATGTTCTCAGCAACGGTCATGTTGGGGAACAAGGCGTAGGATTGAAAAACCATGCCCACATTTCGTTTGTTAGGCGGAAGGTTGGTGAGGTCGTTCCCATTGACAGAAATGTAACCAGAGGTGGGAATTTCAAACCCGGCAATCATGCGCAGGGTGGTGGTCTTGCCGCAGCCACTGGGTCCGAGGAAGGAGATGAATTCTCCCTGCTCAACGCTCAGGTTGAAATTTTCAACGGCGACGGATGTGCCGAAGGCTTTGTGAATGTTGGTCAGTTCAAGATAACTCATAATTCCTCGATGATTAGCGTCCGGTCAATTGGCGTTGAGTGGAACCGCCGTGACTGAAATATTGGATCAAGCCCAGACTCGCCCAAGTCAGCGCGTAACTGATGATGGCAAGCGCGGCAGGCTCGAAGGCTTTGTCGCGTCCGACTTCCGCCATATACGGTCCCAGCGCCGGACGGAGCAGGAAGTCGCCGAGAATTAATTCGCCGATGACGGTGGCAAAACTGATGAGCGATCCGCTCAGGATGGCGATGCGCAAATTGGGGAAGATGACATCTGCAAGAATTTTGACCCAACTCGCGCCCATGCTTTGCGCCGCTTCGGTCAGCGTGCGGACGTCAATGGTACGCATACCCACGTCAATGGCGCGGTACATGTA
>JACAEP010000034.1 GCA_013388795.1 Chloroflexota bacterium
GCCGAGCTTTCGGTCAGGTTATAGAGCATCTCAAGAATGGCTTCCATCGCATTGCCAATGCCAGTGGGAACTAGATCGGTTTTCTGGCTCTTCACCAACGAGCGATTGGCAGCAAACGCAATCAACACCAGCAGGACAATGGTCACAACCAGGGTGGGAAGCGTATTCACAAGATAGAACGGTTGCCCAAGGAAATTCTCAATCAGAGGTTCCTCGATCAATTTTTCGGCAGCCACTGTAATTTCAGGTCGCACCGGGGCAAACATGCCCGCGAGAATCCAACCCGCAATCATCAAGACCAGAACAATCCAGCGCCGCCAGGGGGTGCGTTTTTGGGTTTCCAAGCCCCGCCTCCTAAGCAGAATTTTTTTTCTTTTCGGCTTCGTACTGTTCCGTGAAGCGCGCCAACGCTCTGCGCGAAGCAAAAAACATTAAGAAAACCGAAAGCGGAATACCGGCTAACGACAACACAAATGTAATCACCGGCTTCGTTCCAAAATAATTATCAAGCCAGACACCGCCCCAAACCAGAGCGAACAACACAATCAGCGTGATAAATCCCACCTGTCCAATAATGACGAAAAGCAGGCCATACACCATTTTTTTGCGTTTTTCTTCCAGTTCCATTTGTGTCATAGCGCACGAATTATAACTGACAGGTCTAAGAGCGTCAAACCGAGAAAGGGGAAGCGGGAACCGAGAAGCCCCAGACAGGAATTGTAGCCGGGAACACGCCTCTTTTCAACCTCGAACCTGCCTCTATTTTTCTGAGAATTTTCCTTCGCCAAGAAAAGCGACAGTCACCGTTCAGTGACTGCCGCTTGATCTGATTAGAAAAGGTTCAAGGCGCCTGCATTCGACCAGGCATAGAATGGGCCGAACAGCGTACCGAGAATGATTACACCAAGCGCCAGTACCGCCAACGCAATCATATAAGGCTGCGTCAACGGAACCGGGCGCTTCTCTTCATCCTCACCCGGCAGGCGATAGAGATAGACGAATTTCAACACGTTCAGATAGTAGTACACACCGATGATCGAGTTGATGATGCCGACCACAACCAGCCAGGTGTAGTTCGCCTGCACGCCCGCGGCGAAGACGAAAACCTTCGCCACAAACCCTCCGAAGGGAGGCATGCCCGCCAGCGAGAGGAAAGCCGCCAGCATCATTAGACCCAGCAACGGGTTGCGGCGGCTGAGACCTGCATAATCCGTAATCTCTTCCAAACCGGTGATGCGGCTGAATGCCATGACGATACCAAAGGCGAGCAGGTTGGTTGCTATATAGGCCGTCAGATAGAAGACTACACTTGCCGCGCCGAGTTGACTAAATGCAATAACACCAATCAACGCATACCCGGCATGAGAAATGGAAGAGTAAGCCAGAAGACGCTTGATATTGGTTTGTGGAAGCGCCAGCAAGTTGCCTACTGTCATGGAAGCCGCAGCGAACACTGCAAGGATGACCGTCCAGGATTGGCTGAACTCTGGAAAGGCGATAAAGAACAGACGCAGGATAACCGCGAAGCCCGCCGCCTTCGAAGCCGTGGAAAGATAACCTGCCACTGGCGTGGGCGCGCCCTGGTACACATCCGGCGCCCAAAAGTGGAACGGCACGGCTGAAATCTTGAAGCCCAAACCAACTACAATCAAGGTCACAACGCCAAAAGCCAAAAGCGGAGTACCGCCAGAGGTCAGCGCGGCAGCAATCTCATACAGGTCTGTGGCGCCAGAGAAGCCGAAGAGCAGACTAAAACCGTACAGCATCACTGTCGAAGAGATTGCGCCATACAGGAGGTATTTGAAGCCTGCTTCGGTAGAACGCTCATCGTTGACAAGGAAGCCGGAGAGGATATACAGCGGGATGGATGCCGTCTCAATGGAGAGATACAGCATGACCAAGTCGGCAGAGGATGCCATTAAGTTCATACCGATCAGGGAAGCCAAGAGCATGAGATAAGATTCGCCGCGCTTTCCAGCCTGTTCATGATCCATCATCAGCAAAGCGGTTGCGGCAGCGGCGAACATGAATAGCATTTTCAGGAAAAAGCCCAGCCAATCAAAGCGGATCATGCCGCCAAGAGTTTCCACTGGAGCGCCGGGGCGGGCAAAGAGCAGGCTAATGGCTACGGCGATTAGAAGCCCGCCTGCGGTAAGCCAGCCAGCATTGCGCTTTTGCTCGTCCTTCCAGAACGGCTCGATGATGAGGACCAAAAGCCCAATGGTCAGGATCAGGATCTCGGGGAGAATGGAGGCGAAGGTTTCTGTCGTAAACATTATGCACCTCCCAGCAGGGTCATAATATAGGTGACGCCTGTTTCGACCATCGGCACCATGACTGAGGGGAAGACTCCGATGGCGATCATGCAGAGACAAAGGGTGACGATGGCGACCTTGTCCAGCGCAGTCACATCGCCGACGTGTCCTTCTAGCGTTTCAGGTATGGGGGCAAAGAATACTTTGCGAATGTTTATCATAATGTATGCGGCGGTGATGATGATGGAAATGGAGGCAATGACCGCCACCAGCCATTGTTCCTGCCATACGCCCATGAAGATGGGAAATTCCGCCACAAAACCCGAGAAGCCGGGCATCCCCATCGAAACCAACCCCCCAATGATGAAGCCAATGGTGGCGAAGGGCATGATCTTTGCCATCCCGCCCAATTCGGGGATCATGCGCGTGTGAGAGCGGTCATAGATCATGCCGGTCACAGCAAAGAAGAGAGCCGTCATGACGCCGTGAGAGAACATTTGAACGCCTGCGCCAAGCAAGCCGGTTTCATTAAGGGTGGAGATGCCAAGCATTACCAAGCCCATGTGAGATACGGATGAAAACCCGATCATATACTTTAAGTCGGTCTGAACGAAGGCGATGTATGCCCCATAAACAACTGCGATGCCTGCAAAGGCCATGATGAGCCACGACCAGTATTTTGCGCCTTCAGGCAGGAGCATCACCCCTACGCGCAAGGCAGCGAATGCGCCCAGTTTCATCAAGACGCCTGCGTGGAACATGGAGACGGCGGTCGGCGCGGCCACGTGACCATCTGGCGACCAGTTATGAAAGGGCCAGATACCGCCCAACACCGCAAAGCCGAGGAAGACAGGCAGGAACCAGATGATCTGGAACTCGGCAGAGAAACCAGCTTTTTCCATTTGAAGCATGTCGAAGGAAAGTACGCCTGTGGCTTGATACTGAACCCAATACATGGCAAGCGCGCCGACAAGAGCCACTACCGAACCGACAAACAGATACAAGGTCAATTTCATTGCGGCGTATTCGCGGGTTTTGGCCCAGCCCCAAATGGCAATGAGCAGGTACATGGGGAATACGGCGATTTCATAGAAAAAGAACAACATGAACAGGTCAAGCGAAACGAATACGCCGAAAACGCCGCCTGCCAAAAGGAAAAGAAAGGCAAAGAACTCGCGTGGTCGGTCCTGGATGCCGGCCATGACATGCGGGTTGTCATCGCCCCAGGAGATAAGCACGCCGGTGAACATCACGATACCGGTAAGCAAGACTAACGGGGCGCTCATCCCGTCCACCCCAAAATGCAATTCGATGTTGATCGGGAAGACGTTGATCCAGCTGTATTTTTCAATAAACTGATATCCAGTCAGGTTGTTCAACAGGTATTGCAGGTAGACCCAGCCAGAGAGCAGCAAGTCTAGCACGGCAGAAGCCAGCGCCACGGCGCGGACTTCATTCTTCCGGCTGGCAGGCATCATCAACATCAACATGCCTGCGGCAAAGGGAAGGAAGGTAATAACACTTAAAATGGGAAAAGTCATAATCACCTCTGTCCTGTCATTGCAAGGGCGATGGTCTACCGCCCGAAGCAATCTCACGACTTAACCATAAGATTGCTTCGTCGGGCTATCGCCCTCTTCGCAATGACGGAAACGTGTATTAGAAGAGCGCCGTCTCTGCCTTGTTGATGATCTCCAAAATCCAGCGGGGCCAGAGACCAGTGAACAGCATCAACGCCATGAGCGGAGCCATGACAAGAATCTCGCGGGTGTTGATCTCGGTCAGTTTGTGTTCACCGTGAGCCCAATGCTCGTTCATGGGTCCGTGAAGGACTTTTTTGATTCCCTTCAGGATGTAGGCGCCTGTGAAGAGCAAACCAAGCATGGCCATGGCAGTGTAGATCGTCAGCGGCTGATAGGAACCCCGCACAATCATGAACTCGGAGACGAAGCCGTTAAGACCGGGCAAACCGAGAGACGCCATCGAAGTAAAAATCAAGATACCGCCATAGACCGGAACCAGAGGGAACAAACCTCCAAAGTCATCAAGGCTGCGGGTGTGGGTTCGTTCGTAGATTACGCCAACGAGAAAGAACATACCCGCCGCCGAAAGCCCGTGATTGAACATCTGCAAGACGGCGCCGCTCATGGCAATATGCGCATCGGCAGTTCCCGCGGCGAGTCCAGCCGCAGCGATGCCAAGTACGACAAAACCCATATGGTTCACGGATGAATAAGCGACCAGCCGTTTGAAATCGGTCTGACCAAAGGAGCCGAAGGCGCCAAAAACGATGGCGCCCACAGCGAGGAATGCCAGCGCGCCAGCGAAGGTCCTAGATTCGACTGGATAAAGCGGAAGCACGAGGCGGATAAACCCGTATGCGCCGAGTTTGAGCAGGACGCCCGCCAGGATCATCGAACCGGCGGTGGGCGCTTCAGTGTGAGCATCGGGCAGCCATGTGTGGAAAGGCCACAAAGGCACTTTGACGGCGAAGGCAATCGCAAATGCCCAGAAGGCAATGGTCTTGACAGCGTCAATCGTCATACCCATGAGAATGGTATCCGCTGACAGTGAATTCCAGCGCTCATAGAGGGCAATCAGGTCATAGGTCCCGAAAAGAACGCCGAGCATTTGAACCGCGAGCAATAAGCCGAGCGATCCGCCCATGGTATAGATCATGAACTTGAGCGAGGCGTAGTTGCGGTTGGCGCTGCCCCATTGGTTGATGAGGAAGTACATCGGCACGAGACCAACCTCCCAGAAGACGAAGAAGATCAAAAGATCAAGCGCCAGGAATACGCCAAGCATCCCAGTTTCGAGAAACAGGAACAGCATCATGTACGGCTTGACGCGGTCGGTCACGCTAAATGAAGCAAGGATGGCGAGCGGCGTCAGCAAAGTGGTCAACAACACCATCGAAAACGAGATGCCGTCCACGCCGAGATGGAAGGATGAATTGAGCGCTTCATACCAGATGTATTTTTCTTCAAACTGGAAACCTGCTGCATCCGGGTCAAAGCGCCCCCATAACACAAGAGTCAAAATAAAGGGAATCAGGCTGGCGGCAAATGCAAACCAACGCTGAAGCCGGGCTTCATTCGGCAGAAAGAGCATGATCAACGCCGCAACGGTCGGCGTAAAAAGGATCAGGCTAAGGAGATGTGTATTGAAATAATCCATCGCTTCGCTCCTATGCCATCAACAGGAAATACAGCAGCCCGCCGATGACAAACAAAACAACCAGCGAGAGGACGAGATACTGCTGAACGCGTCCCGTCTGAATGGGGCGTAGATTTCTGCCGAACCACCAGGTCACTTCGGCAGAGCCATCGCCGAAGAATTGATTGATGACTGGCAGGTCAAAGTAATTGCGAATGCCGCTTCCGACTCCGCCGGTGGCGGGCCCAAACAAGTGGAGGAAGCCGTCGATGAAGCCTTTATCCATCCATTTCGAGACGAAGACTTCAGAGAACCAGACCGCCGGTTTGATGAACACAGCATCGTAGAGTTCATCCACATACCATTTGTTCTTGAGGACACCGATCTGGAGTTTATCTTCAGCAGGTGATTGGACGTTGCGATATGCCAAGTAACCCGCTGCCAAACCGCCGAGGGCTACGATCAGAGACGTTGCCAACGGAACAATGTTGAACGCCAATTCTTCTGAATGTTCGTGAAGCATTGAGCCGACAAAGTGGTGGAACCAGTTTTCAACCAAGCCAGCGGTGATCCACTTTGGCATACCCACCCAGCCGAAACCGACCGCAAACACAGAGAGGACGATCAACGGGGTGGTCATCGTCCATGGAGTTTCATGGGCGTGTTTTGCTTCTTCTGTGCGGGCTTCACCAAGGAATGTCAAGGTGATCTGGCGCATGGTGTAAAAGGCGGTCAGGAAAGCGGCAATGGCGAGAGTAAAGAAGACAAGTGTATGTCCGTGGGACCAAGCATCGGCGAGAATTTCATCCTTCGACCAGAAACCAGCCGTCACCAATGGGAATCCAGAGAGGGCAAAGCCGCCGATTAGGAAGGTCCAGAATGTGATGGGCATCTTGTTGCGCAGACCGCCCATGTTGAACATGTCTTGCGGGTCCACTTTATGATTGCCTGTATGCAGAACCCCATGTTCCATGCCGTGAATGACGGAGCCGGAGCCGAGGAAGAGTAACGCCTTGAAGAAGGCGTGAGTCACCAAATGGAATGTCGCTGCAACATAAGCTTCGATACCAAGCGCAGCGATCATGAAACCAAGCTGCGAAATGGTTGAGTACGCCAGCACGCGTTTGATGTCGTTCTGCGCCACCGCGACCGTCGCCGCAAAAATGGCAGTGAAGGAGCCGATGAACGCCACAATCGTCATGGTAGTATGGTCGAGGCTGATGATTGGGAACATGCGGATGACCGCATACACGCCCGCAGAGACCATCGTCGCCGCATGGATCATGGCGCTGACGGGGGTCGGACCTTCCATCGCGTCTGGCAGCCAAACATGTAGCGGGAACTGGGCAGACTTGCCCACCGTGCCGATGAAGAGCAGGAGACCGATCAAGCCTGCGGCGGAAAGACCAAACACACCCGTAGGAACGGAGGCGAGAGCGCTCAACACTTCTTCGCTGAAGATGTCCTTGAAGGAGAGGGAGCCGGTCACGCTGTAGAGGAAGGCAATCCCCAAAAGCATGAACACGTCGCCAATGCGGGTGGTCATGAAGGCTTTAATCGCCGCATTGCGCGCAGACTCTTTGCCATACCAGAAACCGATCAGCAGGTACGAACACAAACCCATAATCTCCCAGCCGACGAACATGGTCAGCACATTGTCGGAGACGACGAGCGTGAGCATGCCAAACGCAAACAAGCCAATGAAGGCAAAGAAACGCGAGTACATTGGCTCCACCGAAGGAACGGTGTGACCGTGAACCGTCGCGCCATGCGGCGGCAGACCGGCATGGTCATGGTCGCCTTTGGGTTGACCGAAGTTGTGATACCCAACGCTGTACACAAAGATCATTAACACGCACCACGCTACGAAGAACAAGACAATGGCAGAGAGCGGATCAATGATCACGCCGATCTTCAAGAACGTTTCGCCAGTCGGCAGCCAGTTGACCGCTGACTCGAACGGATGCTTGGCGAGATGTTCCACGCCCAAAGCGCGCACAAAGACAACCATTGCGCCCAGCCATGAGAGAAACGCCGCGCCCACCGCAATGGTGTGGCTCAACGCTTTGCTGCGGTTTGTGAACAGCACGATCAGGAAAAATGCCAGCGCAGGCGGGAGGGGCAGTAACCAGATGATTAATTCAGTAGACATAAACTCCCTACCACTTCAGCATATCAACTTCATCTGCAATCACCGTATTGCGGCGGCGGTAGACAGAGATGACCAAAGCCAAGCCAACCGATACTTCGGCGGCAGCGACGGCAAACACGATAATGGAGAACACCTGCCCGCCCATGGAGAACACATCACTGTAACGCCAGAAGGAGACCAGGTTAATATTGACGGCGTTGAGCATCAACTCCACACCGAGCAGGATCGCGATGATGTTGCGCCGCGCCAGCACACCGAACAAGCCGATGCTGAACAACAACGCCGCGAGAATGAGATACCACGAAAGAGGAACCATAATGTCCGCGCCTCCTATTTTTGAGAGTCCCCGGAACGGGGATTGAACGCGACATAAACCGCGCCCACCAACGCCGCCAGCAAGAGGACGGAAGCTACTTCGAACGGCAGGACGTACGCATCTGGCGAGACCAATGCTTCGCCTAACAAACCCATCGCATCGAACCCGGACGGAAAGTCTGATGCGGTTTTCGAAAAGCCGCTCCACTCCTGAAGCAGGGATACCAATCCGGCAAATGTGAGCGCCGCCACCAGCGCGCCCGCCCACCAATTCTTATTCATTTGCGGACCCGTATCACGCATGTCTCTGCGGGTGAGCATGACGGCGAAAATGAAGAGAATGGCAATGGCGCCGATGTAGACGACGACCTGCACCACTGCGATGAAGTTTGCGTTCAGTAGGGCATATACCACCGCCACGCCGAACAGGGTGGATACCAACCACAGCGCGGCATGGACAAGATTACGGGTCGTCACCACCATCACAGCAGAGATGAGGGTGAAGAGAGCCACAAAGAGAAAAATGATCTGTTGTGCTGTCATAGGAATTTCGCCTTTAGTGATGCGCCTCCACAGGTTTCTTCACGCCTTCGATGCGTTCACGTTCACTGCGGGTGGCAGAACGGGCAATCTCCAGCGCAATCCAGCCGGTGAAGAGATTGGCAAGGATCATGCTCAGGGTGTAGAACCAAGCCGGAGCAGAAGCAAGAAGCGCATTCACCAATGCCGTGACCAGCAGCAAGGCAAACGCCAATGGGGTCAGGAATTTCCAGTTAAAAGCAAGCATCTGGTCAATGCGGATACGCATCATGGTGTATTTGACCCACATGATGACCCAGTAGCCGAGCATGGCTTTGAAGATGAGGATGAGGATGGCGAGGAACGGGCTGACTTGCTCCAAGCCGAAGAAACGATACCCGCCAAAGAAAAGGATCGCCCAAAACCCGCCAAAGGTAAAGGCGTGCAGCAATTCACCGGCGTAGAACATGCCAAACTTCATGCCGGAATATTCAATATTGAACCCGGAAACCAATTCGGATTCGCCTTCTGCCAGATCAAAGGGAGCGCGTCCCAATTCTGCGATGGCGGCGATCAGAAAAATCAACGCGCCCAGCGGGGACAAAACCCAAAAAGGGACAGGGTCTTGCGCTTGAATAATGACATTCATGTTCATCGAACCTGAAAAAATGACCGGGATCATCAACATAGTCAACATGGGGATTTCAAAGGAGACCATCACCGCCACCTGACGGAAGCCGCCAATCATGGCGAACTTGTTGTTTGAAGCCCAGCCCGCCATAATGATGGAAAGCGTGCCGATCGCGCCCGCTGCGATAATGAAGAGCGCACCCACGTTCAAGTCGGTGCCGAGCATGACCGGCGCAAGCGGAACCACCGCCCACAAGATCAACACAGACATCATGGAGAGGATGGGCGCAAGATTGTACACTACTTTATCCGCGTCACCCGGGGTGGTATCCTCTTTGATGATCAGTTTGATAATATCGGCAAACGGTTGAATCAACCCGAACGGACCCAAACGGTTGGGACCCAGGCGGTCTTGAAAACGCGCCACTACTTTGCGCTCAACCCAGACCAGGAAAACATCCAGCGCCATCAATACAATGATGAGCAGGAGCACGCCGAGAAAAACCACAAGCACATGCGCGGCAACGGCATCCATGCCCCAGCCCGCAAAAATGCCTTCAAGCCACTCGGCAGCGACTCTCAGAGGGTCATTCCAGAAATTCATACATCACTCCTATTACACAAAGAAAAGGCTGAAAGGAAATTTCCGATCAGCCTTCTCTCCATTAATCGCGTATTTACGCCCACTCCAACATGCCTTTGCGCCATGTGTACACCAAGCCAACGACCAGGATGGCGACAAAAATAATGCCTTCGATCACAGCGTACAAACCGAGTTGACCAAGCTTTACCGCCCACGGAAAAAGGAAGACGGCTTCCACATCGAACACCAAAAAGACCAGCGCAAAGATGTAATATTGCGCCTTGAATTGAATCCACGCTGTACCTACGGGTTCAATGCCGCACTCGTAAGTGGATTGCTTGACAGGATTAGGTTTCTTGGGACCAAAAATATAGCCAGCGGTGATCGCACCGACCGGGATGATCAAACCCACAACAATAAACATAGCGACATACAACCACTCATTCATTTAATTTACTCCATTGGGAAATGTATTACAACTTGCGCATTGTACCATAAAGGACAAACCGCGCCCCCATTGTTGGTTGTCAATTTTCAGGGTGATATTTGTCACTTTTTTCGGGATGGCTTGTCGATTTTTCTTTTATTTTTCCTGGATTTTTCGGTCAACCTTTCAAAAAGAAACTTGACAATATCCTTGAAAAATGGGAACCCCACAATCGTCCCCAACACCGAACCAACCACGCCAGAGGTTTTCACAAAATCGGTGGAAAACCCAAAAAAATCTTCCACGGTGATTTTTATGAATTGAGCCGAAATTGCGATCTCATCGTTTTCACCCGTCTCGCGATTCTCAAAATTCAAGAAAAGTTGAACCACCGCTTCATACGTCCCTACATCCTGCGCGCGAATGGTCCAGATAAATTTTACAGGGCGCCCCTGTTTCAAGGGTTGAGCAATCGTATCAGACGGGTTGACCTCCATATTGGCAACCTGAAAAACCGCCCTGGCCGTGACGTTATGCGTTGCATACAAATTTGGGATTTCGATCACATCCCCTTCCACAATGTTTCCCCCCACCACTGCCGTCGGGGTGATGTTGCCTTGATCGTCCACTTCCAGGGTCAGGATGATGACATCGCTGCCAGAACCGGCTTTGATCACAGGTGGATACTCCAATGACAGAAGGCGATATTCAAGGAGAGCTGGCGCCGGCTCTTCTCCCCCGCCAGTCACTGGGATGAGGACCGTGGGCGTAGGTATCGGGATGGCTTCAGATGGAACGGTTGGCGATTGTGCGGGGGCTTCATCAGTAGGACTGGTTGAAAGTGGGGTTTTACAGGCGTCTATTAACGCCAACGTAAGCGCCGCTGCAGCAATCAGCAAAAATCGGCGGGAAGAATTAGGTTTGTTGTTCATATACCAGCCTGCAGGTCGGGATGAAGCGAGGACGGGGTTGGAAGCTGCATTTCAGCGGGAGAAATGGTCTGGATGCGAGTCTCGCGCGGGTTGGGTGAAAATCCCCAGACCAAAAAATAAATGGAGAAAACAAGGATAATGATAGAAAGGATCAAACGCAGTTTTTTCATCGTTGCACTTCTTCCACTTCAATATACCACTTTACACGGGCGCCAACTCGGTCGCGCAACTGCCAGGCAATCGGTTTGGGCATTTCGGCAAATGTGCGCCGAATATCGTGGATACGCCCCATGACAACCGCACACTCATCCTCATTAAGTGGAATCTGGTGCGAGGTCAGCATTTTTTCGATTTTATCCAGATTGATCGAGGTGGTTTTATATAACCCCCAGTCTGCGCTTCCCAATTGTGCGAGGATCTTGAGATTGATGGTTTCATGATCGCTTTCGCCGGTTTGATTATTGAGCAGAATTGAGGCAAGGTCAAAAGCGTCTTTGCGATTGAGTTCAACGATCTGGGCTTTAGAGAAGAAAAGTTCGGCGAGTGGAATGGTGATTGGGTCTGCGGCAAGGCGGTCTTCGAGGGGAATCTTGTGGCACATCTCGAAATGTCCGACGAAAATATCTACCTTCATGCCAGTGAGAGTATGGTAATAGATCTGGCGTTGATCGCCATTAAGGAGGTTAAACTGCCTATGCGCGGTATAGCCCATCTCAGGCATGAATGCTTCAAAATCGCGGCGCTGTTTGAGCGGGATGCAAAAATCAAGATCGGCAAATTCACGTTGGAATAACGGATGCTTGTTTTTATTATGAATCTCAACCGCCAGCCCGCCAATGGCGCGCAGAAGGATTTGTTTTGATCCAGCTGCTTCGATCAAGCGATGCATTTCTTGAACGAGGTCGAGAGATGATTGTTGCGTCAATACATTCACCTGTTTTGATTTTACCCTTTACCATGCAAAAGGCGACAGTCGCCCAAAGGGCGGGCGACTATCGCCCAAGGCTCATGGATTACTCAACCGGGATTTCAGCGGTGACCTTACTCAGGTCAATGCCTTTGCTCTTGCGGTAGGATTTGAAACCAAAGTAGATGAGCGCGGCAAGCAGATAATTGACGCCCATGAAAATCAGCGAGGTGCCGTTCTTGTACCCGGCTTCGTTGATGCTGTAGCCAATGCCGTAGAGCGCGTTCGGGTCGAGAATCCACTGATAGAGCAGGTAGACGAGGAAGCCGCCAAAGATGACGCCTGCCACAGTGATCATCGGGATGCCGAAGATGTTGTACTGCGCGATGGGTGACGCCTTGTAAAGATCGGGCTTGACATACGGCAGGGCGATCGCTGAGATGGTTGTGCCGAGAAAGGTCACAGCGATGACGAGAGTGGAGCAAAGCGTCAATGAAGCGAAGCTGGCGATGTTGTAATTGAAGAGATACGCCACAAGAATGGACGGCACGATCATCAACAACAAGGCATTGACCGGTGTGCCGGTGCGCTCGTCAAGTTTCGCAACCGATTCGGGCAGGAGGCGGTCGAAAGCGGCGGCGAAGATCACGCGCGTGGAGGAAAGGAAAACCGTCGCGCACCAGCCGAACCACCAGAAGCTCATCAGTGCAAGGACGAGGAATTGGACGAATTTATTGGAGGTCAGGAACGCGGCAAACAGCGCAGGATAGGGCCAGACCGGGAGCGCGGGAGCAGCATCGGTGGAGCCCCAGGCGTAACTCCACCATGCCGCGCCGGACTGAACATAAAACTCCCAGCCGATGCTCTTGTTGATCGCAAAGAGCAGGACGATACCCAGCAGGGTCGTCACGCCGAGCGCCCAACCCATGCCAGCCATGTTGCGTTTGAAGTCGGTCGCGCCGCGCACTTCACCGTACAGGGTTGCGCCCCAGTTGGGCCACAAGTTGAAGAAGACCATGTAGGGAATCACAAGGAAGACCAACCCCAGCGAACCGCCCATCAGCGGAGTGATCGCGCCTGCATCGGTTCCGAGTTGAACCGTCGCATCATAGACGCCGCTCACGCCGAACATGGAAGAAGCGTTCGCCTCCAAACCGGCTTTGAAGGTTTCAGGCGAACCGGACAGCAACAGCCCAATGACGATCAACAACCCAAGCATACCGGCATAGAAAGAGAACTTCTGAATGCGGGCGTAGGTCTTCATGCCAAGCATGATGAAGACGCTGACGATGATCAGGGTCAGGATGGAAGCGGTGAACGCGCCATTCTGAGTCCCGGCAAACCACAGGGCAAGATCGCGCGCGCCGAACACGCCAAGGATTGGCACCAGCACAATGTGGCGGAACATGTCGCCATACAATGGCACCCACAGCCACAGGATGAACCACCAGCCTGTCACGGCCAGGATGAATCCCACCGCTCCGCCGAGGATGCGGCTCTGCCAGACATAGTCGCCGCCCGAACGGGGCATCACAGCGATCAATGCGGCATAGACCACCACTTCAAAGAAAATGAAAATTGCGCTGATGATGAGCGCATTCACCATGCCGCCCTCGAAATAGTACATCTGGCTGAAACTGTACAAGCCAAGGGTGATCAGGTTGATGGAAAACAACGCGTAGATAAACGCGTCCATGACTGACCAGGATCGCACCATGCCAGTCGCTTTACGGACAAACAAGTCGCTCATAACACTCTCCTCTTCTGGTGTTGATTTTTACGAATTACACATCCGTAATTCGTGACTTAACCTGATGTCAGAACGTAATCTTCCACTTTATGTTTTCCGAGGCGCACAATTGCGCCCAGCAATGTCCCCTGTTCATACATCGAGCCGGGGTTGACGCACAACGTTTTACCAATGCGCGAAACACCGCGTCCCTCATGAATGTGACCGTGCAAGCCAAGCAATGGCTGAACCTTTTCGATGGATTCGCGCAGCGCCGTCGAGCCGACTGCCTTCATCGCCTGCCCCGCCATTTTGGGGCGCAGGTTTGCATCCAACTCTGGCGCTTCATCCAAATTGGATTTATACGGCGGCACGTGGATATTGAAGATGGCATTCCCCGGGTCTTTCAAACGCGATGTCATCGCCTCATATCGCGCCTGGAGCTGATCCTCGTCCTCTTCACGGTGCGTATTCCAGGGCGTTCGGTTGCTCCAGCCGGAGGCGATCATCTCGTGACCGCTGTTAAGAACCGTCACATCTCCTTCCGCAAGCACAACAGATTTGCTTTCGCGGATGATCTCATCCACCTCGTCCATGTCATCATTTCCTGGGCAGCAATAGACCTTCATGCCTGTGCCGGCAAGTTTTTTTTCGGCAATCTCCATCCACTGCTGGACGACCTTGAGCGCTTCCTGCAAGAAAATCCCGCTCACCCGCTGCGGATTCTTCTCCAACTCTGCGATCTCATCCGGGTTGGTGAGATACGGGTAATAGCCGCGGCTGCGGACGCGTTTCTTTAAGTCCGCCAGCTCGTCTTCAGTGGTAATGTCATAAACTTGCTCCAAAAGTGTGACACGGTACTTTGAACCACCCTGATGAATAAACGGGACAACCGCTTTGCCCGTCATGTCGCCGCCGAGGATCAATTGATCGGCGTTGTAAAACTTCCCCGCATTCAAGAACTTATTCCAGCAAATATCAGACCCATGAATATCTGTTGCAAAAAAAATAGTGGTCACATGCAAATCCTTCTTGGCTGAGATTGGCTTGCAGAGGTGTTACGGTCGTGATGGAATTGATTATACTATTCGTTAATAGAGTGTGAAGACAATATTAACATCACCAGTGGGGCGAAAAAGTTACGGCTTGTATCTTTTCTCACAACAACTGCGCCGATTTGCGAGTTCCATGCTATAGTTTTTCATAACGATAGGAGCAGCCATGTTCGACAAACGCAAAGAACCCCGCAAAAAATTGATGGCATTCACACCCGTGTACATACTCAAACTCAAAACCCTGCTTGGCTATCTGGAAGACCTGACGATTCACGGCGCCCGCGTGGTGGGAGATGTGCCCCTCGAAGCCGACAAAATCGTAACCCTCGTGATCAACTTTCCCAAAGACACCGCCAGCCTGCTGCCCACCCCATTTACAATCAACGCCCGCGTGGTACGCTCGCAACACGACGAGGCACAATTTGTCAATACTGGCTTCGAATTTGTGGACATCACGCCGGAGCAAACGCGAATCCTTGAGGCAGTCATTCAACGCTATGAGTTCAAGCGGGGTGTATAAGCATCTATCTGGCAGATGTTCACTCCTATCCGCTTTCAGTTTAAAGTCTATTTTCATGACATTTATTACATCGCCCAAACAGGGATTGGACGTAAAATAAACAGGTCATTGGAGACCGAATGGCAGCACACAGGGGCGCACGCCAGGCTCGCTACCCAAAATTTGACGCAACCTCAAATTTCAGGAGAAAAAATGACCCCCATCTATCCCCCCGAACCGTTTCGCATTAAAGTTGTCGAACCCATCCGCCTCATTCCACGTGAGGAAAGAGAAACCGCGCTGAAAGAAGCAGGCTACAACCTTTTCTTGATGAAAGCCGAAGACATGTTTGTTGACCTGTTAACCGACTCCGGAACCGGCGCGATGAGCTCCGAGCAATGGGCAGCCATCATGCGCGGCGACGAGTCGTATGCGGGCGCGCGCTCGTATTACCACCTCAAGAATGCCGTGGACGATGTCTTCGGCTTCAAGCACTTCCTGCCCACCCATCAAGGTCGCGCTGCCGAAAATATCCTCGCGGCAGTTATGGTGAAACCCGGTCAATGGGTGCCGAGCAATATGCACTTTGACACCACCGACGCCAACATCCGCGCGCGGCAGGGTCGCCCCGCCAACCTTGTCATCGACGAAGCCAGCGATCCTGAGAATCGTCATCCGTTCAAGGGCAATATGGACATCAACAAGCTCAAAGCCTTCATCGCCAAGTATGGGCGTGAGCAAATTCCCTTTGGCATGATCACCGTCACAAACAATGCCGGAGGCGGTCAACCTGTTTCGATGGAAAATCTCAAAGCCGTCTCACAGGTCTATCATGAGCACGGCATTCCCTTCTTCATCGATTCGGCGCGTTATGCTGAGAACTGCTACTTTATCAAGCAACGTGAACCGGGCTATGCAAATAAATCGGTCAAAGAGATCGCGCGCGAAATGTTCTCGCTGGCAGATGGCATGACCATGTCTGCCAAGAAAGATGCCATCGTCAACATCGGCGGGCTGTTGTGCCTGAACGATGAAACTCTTTTCCAAAATCTCAAGAATGAATTGATCCTGCGCGAGGGCTTCCCCACCTATGGCGGACTCGCCGGGCGTGATCTGGATGCAATGGCAGTTGGACTCTACGAAGGCTTGGACGAAGATTATCTCACCTATCGCATCGGGCAAACGGCGTATCTCGCCTCACGCCTGAACGAGAGCGGAATCCCCACCATTCAACCGACCGGTGGCCATGGCGTGTACGTCAATGCCGGAGCCATCTTTCCGCACATCCCCAATTATGAATTCCCCGCTCAGGCGCTTGCAGTGGAACTGTATCGCGAAGGCGGAATCCGCGGCGTGGAGATCGGCTCGGTCATGTTCGCCTGCCTCGACCCACAAGATAACAAATGGCATTACCCGGCGCTTGAATTATTGCGCCTCGCCATTCCAAGACGAACCTACACGCAAAGCCATCTCAACTATGTAGCAGATTGTTTCGCCGCTATCAAGTCCCGCGCCGACAAGGTGAAAGGCTACAGGTTCACCTACGCCCCTGAGTTGTTGCGCCACTTCACGGCGCGGTTTGAGCCGCTATAGTCTGACATGTCGCAACGCCATCCATTGTGACCGGATCGTCATCGCTTCGATTTGAAGGCATAAGTCTGTGAGCGCAGGGCGTAAAAAACACATCAGCACATAACGACGTCCCGGAATAAAAAGCGTAACAATAATCACAGCCATTCGTAAAGATTTCATTTTAAGCATCTTTGTTTTATGCCATTTGTTGAAATGTCGAACGAAGAGGCTTAAAGTTACGGATGCCTAATATTTCTAATCAGGCATTCAGGTAAAATTTTCAAAACCTATTGGCGCCCAGTGCAGGAGAAATCCCCATGACCGAAGAACTGCTTTATTACACTGACTATCTCGAACTCGACAAAGTGCTCAACGCCCAGCATCCCAAAAGCAATAACGACACAGACGAAACTCTGTTTATCATCATTCATCAGGCATACGAACTGTGGTTCAAAATGATCATCCATGAACTGGACCATGTGCGCCGCATTTTTGACACAGATAATGTCCGCGATAACGCCGGGGAGATGAGCATCGCCGTACACAAACTGAAGCGCATCGTCAAAATTTTCGATGTGATCAACCGCCAGGTGGACATTCTTGAAACGATGACGCCGATGGACTTCCTTGAGTTTCGCGACCTGCTTGTGCCGTCATCGGGATTCCAAAGCCTGCAATTCCGCATCATCGAAGCCAAACTGGGACTCAAGATGGAGCAGCGCCACAAAGCCAACTACTACAAAAACACGCGTCCAGGTGGGTTCAATCAACGAGACTACGATGCAATTACCGGCGTAGAAGCCGAGGCGACGCTCAAAGGGCTGGTCATCAAATGGGCAGAGCGAACTCCCTTCTTTGATGAAGCCTTGTGGCAAGACTTCCAATCCAAATACCCGCTGGAAGAAGGCGAGCAAAAATTCTGGAGCGATTACAAACAAATTTATAAGAACAGTTTATCCGGCTCGGTGGAGTTGCGTCAGTTCGATGAATTGGAAAAGATTTTTTATAAAGAAGGTTTGGGTGAATTCTCAGTCGGCGCCATGCGCGCGGTCTTGTTCATTATGATGTACCGCAACCTGCCCATCTTCCAACAACCGTTCGACCTGCTTACCACCCTGATTGACATTGACGAAATGCTTTCGCAATTCCGCTACAAACACATGCTGATGGCACGCCGCATGATCGGGATGCGCTCCGGCACGGGCGGCACCAGCGGAGCGGGCTATCTCGAGGGCGCGCTGCGGCAGCATTATATTTTCAAAGAACTTACCGAGGTTTCAACATTTCTCGTAGATCGTAGTCATTTACCGGAACTTCCTAATACCGTGAAAGAAAAGACAAGTTTCAACGCTTAAGAACTGACCGCAGACCATAGACCGCGGTCCGCCGTCGGCGGTCGGCTTGTGGTGTTAAGTTTCTTTTGGCGTTTTACTTAGCGTATATTCGCTTTCAAAATAAAGCCGAATTTTGATCTACTTCCTTTCCGAGACTCGTATCACCAGCTTCAACCCAGACCACACCTCGCTCACCGCGCAAACTTTCACATCCACAAAGCCCAGCGGCAGCGCGATTTCACGGATCACATCTTCGGTAATATCAGTCGGCACATTCGATGTCTTCTTCGCCCACGAAACCCACACAAATCCATCCTGAGCCAGTTCATTTCGCAGGGTTGAAAGAACCGCGTTCAGGAAAGCGCTTTCCGTGGCAAAGACATGCGCCGCCTGCACCGGCGGGCGGACGTTCGACGCCAGCCCCACCCCTTTCGGCAGATCACCCAA
>JACAEP010000211.1 GCA_013388795.1 Chloroflexota bacterium
AACCTGCCGCGCGTGACGACCCAGATATAGAGTAATCCCATCACGACGAAGGAAGAGGAGGTCCAATCGAAACCGCGCACAGGGGTGAGCCCGAAGACGTAGAGCGCGCCGACGATGGTTGGGATGAGGACGCCGATGGAAAGTACGAGATTGTTGCGGGCGAGATGAATGCGCTGCCGGATGGAGATCACAAGAATAGCGAAGGCGGAAAGAGCCAGCCCCAGCATGTAAGCAATATATGCCCAGTACACGAGTCCTTTACTGGCAACGATCACCGAGACCGCCCCCGACCAGACCAATTGATAGTCATAGCGCCAGAGTTGATGCGACTGACTTGTGAATGCGAAGATTACGAAAAAAACGGGCGGGATGAGCAGCAGGATGAGTCTTTGCCGCGTGAGCCAGCCTCCCTGCCAGGTGTATTCGAGGGCAAGCGCCAGGGCTGCCAGGGCGGCAAGCTGTGCCGGGATGTAAATGAGGTTGATGATAAACAGTTTGAAGGAAAAAATATCTGTAGATGCGCTTACCCCATATAAAAACGCCCAGATGGCGGCATTCCACATCATGAAGCGGAAGGGCTTGGCAGAGGGCGCATCGTTGTAGCGTTGTGTGTAATATGCCAGCCCTCCATTCATGATTGCGGTGATCCACAAAAGCCAGACATAAGGTGTATATGTCATTTTGTGTCTTCAATAAAACGCGATAAAGATTATAGCATTATCGCCTGAGTGTGACCGCCGCTTTCAGATTATATTTTGAGAAATGCGACCTTCCATATAGTGTAGACTGGCGTTTCGCATCAGACTTTCATTAACCCACCCCTTCGTCCAGTTGTCGGATGGAAAGGGATAAGGTATACAAGTACACAAGTAAAACTTCCATACCTGTCTACTTGTTTACTTGGCTATTTACCTTCACACAACCCGGAGACTACCTTTATGCACGGATACGGCTGGTTCATGGCAATGCGTCAGGGCGACGAAAAGCCCAAAGTGACCCGCGAACTTTTGTTGCGCGTCCTCAATTATGCCAAACCTTATTGGTGGCACATCGCGGGCATACTCGTGACCATTTTGCTTGGCACAGGCTTATCGCTGCTGACCCCGCTCATCTTCCGCAACATGATCGATGTGGCGCTGCCCGCTAAAGATACTCAGCGCCTCCTCTGGCTGGGACTGGGATTGCTCTTCATCCCTGCGCTCAATGGCGGCATCAACGTCCTTCAACGGCGGCTCAACTCCACCGTGGGCGAGGGTGTGATCTACGATCTGCGTTCAAGCTTATTTGCACGCTTGCAACGCATGTCACTGCGTTTCTTCACCAATACCAAAACCGGTGAACTCATGTCGCGCCTCAACAGCGATGTGGTCGGCGCGCAGAACGCCATCAGCAATACCATTGTCAACATCGTCACCAACCTGATTCAAACCATCGCCTTATTTGCCGTCATGCTCACCCTCGAATGGCGACTGACTGTGATCAGTGTATTGATCCTGCCCTTGTTCATCCTTGCCGCTCAGCGCATTGGAACTGTCTTACGAGATATTGCTCGCGAAGCCATGGACATCAACGCCCAGATGAATGCGCACATGAACGAGACGTTGAACATTGGTGGCGCGTTATTAGTCAAACTCTTTGGGCGCACACGCGAAGAAGAAAAACGTTTTCGTGACCGCGCCGCGAACGTCCGCGACATTGGCATTCGGCGCGCCGTCATTGGCTCGTCGTTCTTCGTCATCTTTGGCTTGGTCACAGCAGTAGGCACGGCGCTCGTCTATGGTCTGGGCGGCTACTTCGTCATCACCGACGTTTTCACCGTCGGCACCATCGTTGCTTTTGGTTCGTACCTGGGTCAGTTGTATGGTTCCTTGCAAGGGCTTGTCAGCGCGCCGGTGGATTTTTCCACATCAATGGTCAGCTTTGAACGCGTCTTCGAGATCATTGACCTTCCGCAGGACATCGTTGAAAAAGAAAATGCCGTTGAGTTGAAAGACGTCCAAGGCGAACTTGAATTCAACAACGTCACCTTCAATTACAAAGTGGACGAATCGATTCTACTGAAAGATGTCAAACGCTATGGGAGTATGGATAATGTCAAGGCTGTGATTTCGGGAGGAAACGACCGCGGACCGCAGACAGCCGACAACGGTCAGTCGTCCGCCGTCCGCCGTCGGATAAGCGCCCCCGACTCCGCCGAAGCGGATTCCACCTCCCAAGCCCGCGACATCGCCCTCGAAGGAATCTCCTTTACTGCCCGCCCCGGAAATTTGATCGCCCTCGTCGGTCCATCCGGCGCTGGCAAAACGACTGTGACCTATCTCATCCCGCGCCTCTACGACCCCAGCGACGGCATCATCCGCATTGATGGTCACAACCTCAAAGACGTCACGCTTGAGTCATTGTCTCAATCCATCGGCATGGTCACGCAGGAGACCTATCTCTTCCACGATACCATCCGCACCAATTTGACCTATGCCAAACCCGACGCAACTCAGGCAGAGATCGAATCCGCCGCCAAAGCCGCCAACATCCACAACTTCATCATGGACCTGCCCGAAGGCTACGACACCATCGTCGGCGAGCGCGGATACAGGC
>JACAEP010000172.1 GCA_013388795.1 Chloroflexota bacterium
CCTTCCACAACATGGCGCTCATCTCGCCCGACACCACCGAAGCGGATGTGGAGTATCATACGAAGGTGTTTAGAGAAGCTGTACAGAGTTTATTTGGCTGACAAAAAAGTGACCGGCGCTGACCCGGTCAACTTTTTTTGTTCTGTTACTCTGGCATTTGCGCTTCCAGCCATAGAGTGAGATAGCTACGCCAGGCAAACTCTTCAAAGAAATTCTTCATCAGCGAACCGGTGAAGACCATGCCGACGGCAGCAAGATATACGCCGAATCCTTGGGAGGCAAAGCCATCCGTTGAGATAACGCCGAAGAGCAGCGCCAAGCCGAAGGTCAAGAGAGCGGCGAGCGGGTAGACGAAAAGCGCCGGCAGATATCACATTTTATTAAGATATGCCCATCAAGGGGGATTAAACGCCTCAAACCCCGTCCGGGCTTGTTTCAAACCAGTTTGCTTTATTTTGCTTTAGGCTTTTGAGTTGCCCAATGTGAAAAAGAAGGTTGATCCCATCCCTTCTTCAGACTCCACCCAGACCTTGCCGTCATGCACTTCCACGATCTGTTTGACTAATGCCAGCCCCACGCCTGTGCCTTCTGTGTCTGGGTTGAGTTTGTCAAACAAGCCAAAGATACGTTGGTGCATTTCTTTGCGAATGCCAATGCCATTATCGCGCACATAGAAGACAGCGTGCCCATTTTCCATTTGTTGATGGTTGATCTCGATGCATGGATTTGGCTGCTGCCCCATGAACTTGATGGCATTGTCTATCAGGTTTTGTAAAACCTCAACGATGCGCTCCTTATCGACATAAACAGTAGGGAAGTTTTCCCCGACCCGCACTAAAACCTGTTTCTGTTTGAGCTGCCCATCCACTCGTTTAAGCGCTTCTGTAATGATGACATCAAAAGGCGCTTTTTGTTTTTCATTCGCCACTCGCCCAACCCGCGAGAGCTCAAGCAGTTCTGTCAAGAGCCGGTGCATTTTTTCGGTCGCTTCCGAAACGCGTTTAATATCTGAATTTAGACGTTCAAAATTTCCTTTTCTCGCATCTTCTTCGATGTAGCCTAAAAATCCGCGAATGGTGATCAAAGGCGACTTAAGGTCGTGCGAGGCGGTGTAGGCGAACCGTTCAAGTTCCTCGTTTTTCATTTCCAGTTCCCGCACCAGTTTTTCTTGAATTTCCAGTTCGTTCTTGATGGAGTCTTGCAGGCGGGTCTTTTCGATTGCCATCGCCAGGTTCGAAGCAATGGTCATCAGTAATTGAGCGTCATTCGCGTTAAAAGCGTATTCACGCTCGGTATTTTCCGCCGAGATGACGCCGATCACCCGTTCGGTGGTCATGATCGGGACGGACACAGAGGATTTTGCCGGGAGGCTGGTCGCATTGATCACATTCATTTCGCCTGCCCGTCTTTGCCAATCGTTTTCGATGATGACCGGCTTTTTTCCTTCCATGACTCTGGTGGTCATGCCTTCTCCGAAGCGAATTGGCGCGTCGCGGCGCAGGATGCCTTGATCGAAATCATAAGGGAAATGGATCAGGTTGGTGTTGGGGTCGTGAATGGCGATGAGCAGATTATTGGCTCCAAGCAGGTGTTGAATCTGTTCGCCAGTATCATGGATTAGTTTTTGCAGGTCTGATCTTTGGATCAGTTTCTCACTGATGCCGTGAACCGCCTGCAGTTCGGCAATGCGGCGGGTAAGTTGTTCTTCTGCTTTTTTTTGTTCGGTAATATCCAGTAAAAACCCTTGCACAATCTGGGCGTTGGCTTGTAAGATGGCCAGGCTTTCGTCATGGAACCAAACATACTCGCCATTGCTTTTTTGGAAACGATATTCCAGGCGGGGCATTTTGCCCTCTTGAAGCGCCTGACTTTCATTGGCAAGCGCTTGCTCCAGGTCGTCAGGGTGGACATGGGATTGCCAAAACCCGGGGTCATTGGTCCATTCTTCGGGCGCGTAGCCGGTCAGTGCAAAAATACGCGGACTCATGAAATGCCAGGCGCCCATGATGCCCGGTTCCGCCATGTACACTGCGGCGGGGATGCTTTCGACCAGTTTGCGATAGAGCGCCTCGGCTTCTTCTAACTGCGCTTGAATTTTTTTTCGTTCTGCCAATTCGTGTTCGGCGTTTTGGATGTTGGTATTGAGACGGTTGATCAACAGCCACTGTAGGGCGGTGATCATGGACACAGAAATGCTTAGCGCAAGATAATCTGCAAAGAAATTCACGTCACTGAATTGACTGTACAACATTCCCAGAGATTCGAGCGTTCCGTAAGCGACAATCTCCAATATGACCAAGGCCCCGATGACGATGGTACCGGTTTTGCCAGCCAATAATCCTGCGCCGGCTAAAAGTACGATCAGCCCCATCATGGCTGTGTCGCGGATGCCGTTATTTGAGAATACAAGCGTGGATAGTGCGACCAGCGCAGCGATGAGGGTCAGCCAGCTGCCAGAGGCAATGTGTCCGCGAAAAACCAACAGCGAGGCAGCGACAATCACCACCGCCAGCGCGATCATGAGCGGACGGTTAATGTCCATGATTGCCAGCGTCAGGATGCTGATCATTGATAAGAACAGAACCGTCAATACAATGGTTCGCAACTCTGCCGGGTTATATTTCATATTGTCAGAAAATGGTGTTTTGTGGTTTTTCATCGTTCTGCGGTGATTAAATTCTACTGCATTCTTGCGGTTGTCCGATGTTCTACCCATGCCGCGCGAGAAATTGCAATTTTTCTGGCCAAACAAAAAACCCCTTTCAGAAGGGGTTCCCATGAGCCACCAGTGGGATACGAACCCACGACCTGACGATTACGAATCGTCTGCTCTGCCAGCTGAGCTATGGTGGCTTATTTTTTGGGCGGGCGAGATTATAAAGGATTTAAACCAAACCCGCAAGTTTTAAGCGCTTTAGGTCGTCTAGTAGACCGGAGATATAAAAATGCGAATTGCAATGCTTTCCTATCACACTTGCCCGCTGGCAACCCTGGGTGGAAAAGATACCGGTGGAATGAACGTATACGTCCGCGATCTCACGCGCGAATTGGGGCGTCAGGGCATTCATGTGGATGTATTCACGCGCTCGCAGGATGAACATGTGCCGCATGTTGTGCATGAACTGGGATTTGGCAATCGCGTGGTGCATATTCCGGCAGGGCCTGAAGAACCGCGCAGCAAAAGCGATATTGCAAAATACGTCCCGGAATTTGCAAATGGAATAAAGAAATTTGCAGAGGAAAAAGACATCTGCTACGACGTCATTCACAGCCATTACTGGATGTCTGGTTTGGCGGCAGAAGCGTTAAGCGATGCCTGGGGTGGGACACCTATTGTTCACATGTTTCATACTCTGGGCGAAATGAAGAATCGGGTGGCGAGGTCGGAGGATGAAAAAGCGGGCGTGGACCGGCTCGATGGGGAGCGGCAGGTTCTCCGTCGCGCGAACCGGGTCGTCGTCGCCACTCTGGCAGAGCTGACCCAGTTGCGATTCCTGTATCGAGCAGAAGCCTCCAAGATGACGGTCATCCCCCCCGGTGTGGATACAGGGCGCTTTTATCCCATCCCTTCCGATGAAGCCAAACAATTCATCGGATTAAAACCAGAGAATCGCATGATTCTTTTTGTGGGGCGTATTGAGCCGTTGAAAGGGGTGGATACGCTCATTCAAGCCATGTCCTGCCTCGATCTGAGTTTGTCCAGCCGCGACCGGCCTGTTCATCTTGCCATCATTGGCGGCGAGCCAGATGTGGAGCCGGATAAAATGTCTCAGGAAATGCTTCGTTTGCAGCGGATGTGTGATGATCTTTGTATGGGCAACATGGTTGTGTTTTTGGGCAAGCGCGCGCAGGATACCCTGCCATATTATTACTCTGCCGCGGAAATGCTAGTGATGCCTTCTTTATACGAGTCGTTTGGCATGGTGGCGTTGGAGGCAATGGCGTGCGGCGCGCCGGTTATCGCTTCAGAAGTGGGCGGGCTGGGGTATCTGGTACAAGATGGCGCGACCGGCTACACCATTCCCGACAGTGACCCTGGTATGCTGTGTGAAAAATTATCCAAACTTTTGGGCGATAATGACTTGCGTCAAGAAATGGGCGAGCGTGCCGCCGCGTATGCCAAAGATTATGCGTGGGAGAAGATCGCTTCTGCCATGATTCGTTTGTATGAAGAAGTTTCTCATAAAATGCCTGCGCCATAGTATGAGATGAAAAACCGCCTCGAGATTTAATCTCAAGGCGGTTTGCTGCCCCCAAGCTTACTCCTTCAATTTGACATGGAAGAGGGTCGAGCCATCGATCTCTTGCAAGCGGATTTCAAAACGGTCTTTGAATTTCATGAGCATCTTCGAAAGTTGTTTGTGTCCATACGAACGCGGATCGAATGCCGGGTCAAGTTGATATAGCGCATTTCCCATGTTCGACAATGCCGCCCAGCCGTCTTGCTGCACGGCCATTTCAAACGCTTGCGTCAGCAATGGCAGCGGGTCAGGTTCCTCTTTCTTTTTTGCTCCGCCTTTGTGAGTTTTTTCCGGTGGCGCTGGTTTCTTGGCAGCGATAAGATTCTCCGTGTAAACGAACACATCGCAGGCATTGACAAACGCTTTTGGCGTTTTCTTTTCGCCAATTCCCATGACGAAAATGCCGGTTTCGCGGATGCGCGTAGCCAGCCTGGTGTAATCACTGTCGCTGGAAACGAGACAAAACCCATCCACCACGCCGGAGTGTAAAATGTCCATCGCATCGATGATCATGGCGCTGTCGGTGGCGTTCTTGCCAATGGTATAGCGAAACTGCTGGATGGGTTGGAAGGCGTGGAAATTGAGGATCTCCTTCCATGAGTTCATGCTATTGGTTGTCCAATCGCCATAAATCCGGCGCACGGTAACCTGTCCGTGCCTGCCGGCTTCCACCAACATTTGGGGCAGAAGGGCGGCCTGGGCATTATCGCCGTCTATCAGCATGGCGACTTTGCTGCGAGAAAGGGTTTTTAATGGGTCATCTGGCATAGTTTCATTATACCTTGTTGAATTTCACGCAGCGCTGCGTTTACCAACAGATTTTGTACTATAATTGCCGCCTGGAAGATGCTCTCTCTCACCTGCACGGTTGAACCCAAATTGGCCAATCACAACCGGTGTTTTTTTATTGAATTTTTTGTGCCTGAACGCTGGTCATTAAATAAACAAGGCTTGATACGAGGAGTTATGCAGGAACGATTTCGGACATGGTTTCCGTTGCGCAAGGGCGAAGCAGGGCTGGTTTTTTCTCTGGGGTTCATCTTGTTTGCAAATTATGCTGCCATGGGCATCACCAAGGTAGTATCTGTGAGCGGGTTCTTGAGCGAGGTCAAAGACCATTACATTTTGCTTGTGTGGGCGGTTGACATGGTTTTATTGATACTTGCCACGGGGGTTCAATCTCTGATCGTGGATCGGTTCGACCGTATGAAGCTCCTTGCAGGCGTGTTGATGGCATTTGCGGCGCTTTATGCGCTTCTTCCGCTTACATTTCTCATAGATGGTTTTCCAAGTTCTGTTGGATATACTTTGATCTACTTGTTGAACGACCAGCAATGGCGCTTCTTTCCTGTCGTATTCTGGATCCTCGTCAATGACATTTACGACCCCGCCACCGGCAGGCGCGTAATGCCTGTCATTGCCGTTTTCTCATTCATCGGAACGATTGCGGGACTGGCAGTTGCGGCTGTTGATGCGCAGCTCAGTTTTGGAACGATCAATTTACTTCTAGTAAATGCGGGTATTTTTCTGACCGCCTGGTTGGTGACGCAGATCCGTATGCGTACTGTGAAACTTCCCCCCCCCATTGTTGTTTCTGATTCAATGAAGGAGACTCTGACAGAAGGTTGGGAGTTTATCAAAACCGTGCCGGCTTTTGCCTATCTGGCGCTGGGGATGCTGGCGACGGGCAGTGTGATGACTGTCCTTTTGTTCGATTCGCTCTCTGATGCCAAACTCGATCTTGGCGGCGGGTTTCAATCTTTTTATGCTTTGTATAACCTGGCAATTGCGATAGCCTCTATTTTTATGCAAGGCTTTTCTGCGCGATTAATCGAGAAGATTTCTTTAAAGCGCAGTTTCCTGATCCAGCCTTTCGTGATGTTGTTGTCCACGATTGTCAATTTTATTTTTCCGGGGTTTTTGAGCAGTTCTGTATCTCAAGGCGTTTCCCGCGCTTCATACGATACGCTGGACTTGTCTGCGCGAAAGGCTTTTCAGGCCATGGTGCCGAATGAAAAACGCGGTCGGGTAAGCATGTTTATCGATAGTTACCTTCCGTCCACTGGCACGATCATTGGCAGCCTGGTCACATTTGGGATCCTTCTCTTTGGCTTGTCTTTTGGTTTAGGTCGGGATCTTTACACTCGAATTTATCTTGGGGCTGGTGTGGCATTTGCGATTCTGGCATTTTATTCGGCGTTTCGGGTTCGTGCCACATATGAACAAAGCATGTTGAACTGGCAATTAAAAAGAAGGACGCGCGGATCGAGCGTCTTGGATAAACTGGATTTTGGAGATCAAGGGAAATAATGCCTGCCGCGTTAATCACCCAGGTGGGCAGCGTTTGCGTGTATGATGTTCTTGGTTCAGGCGATGAAGCGCGCATCGAGGCGATGCTTGAAATGTATGGCGGGCTTTTTCCGCAATACCAGCATTACATTCCGAGAATGAGGCGCCGCGCGCAATTTTCATCTGAGCATCGAAATGGACATATCGTCCATTATTGGCTGGTGGAGGTGGGGGGGCGGCCTGCAGGATTGAGAACGTTTCGCTATATTCGAGAGAGACGGTGCGGTTTGGCTCATGCACTGGCGGTTGATCCAAAATTTCGCGATGTGGATGTTTTGGGAAAGCGGCTTTCTGTGTTTCTTATTTATGAATGCCTTGCTCAAGTGATTCGGGATGCCGTAGTGCGAGGGGATCTGCCGCCTTTTGGGATGGTTAATGAGGTGGAGCCTGATCGCCTGATGGAGCATTACACCCGTAATGGTTTGGTGAAATTACCGGTAAAATATGTGGAGCCAATTTTCCCGCCCGAGGTTGAAGGCAGGAGTCGTGACCAGGAAATTGCTGGTATCAGGTTTTCTCCCATGCACATGGGGTTTTTACCAAACCCTGATATGAAGATTAACCCCTTTGCGCCCGACATGCTTGAGAATTTTGTGCTTGCATTTTTGGTTGATCATTATGGCCTGCCGAAGGATCACCCTGTTATGATGAATGTGCTAGATTCGATTAAAAGAATAGGAAGTTAATTCCCATGACTGACAAAAAGACGGAACCTCAAAAACAGACCAGAAGATTTTTTAGCCTGCGTTTGAAAATCTGGATTGGATTTATTCTCATCTTTACCCCCGTATTTGTGGCCAGTTATTACTGGTTTTTTGAATACACTACCCAGCGGGTTTTTCAGACCGTAACCGACGATCTTCAGGAAACGATCTCTGGCGCTATCACAGGTATGGATAAAGCGGGCTTCCAAACTTTGTATGCAGAGGAGAGCACGAATAACCCGTTGTGCCCGCCCAAAAAGGATGCCCCCAAGGAAGAAAATGGGTATTATCCAGAAGAGAATGCGCTTTATATTGAACATGTTAATTGGCTTAAGAAGGTTCAGGATATTGAGCCTCAAACCCGTATTTATACATATATCAAGGGGATTGACGAAGGCGAGATCATTGCCATAGGAAGCACCGGATATTTTCGTAACCCGCGAGGCGGTTTTCGTTTTTGCCAGCGATATACATCAACTTCCTCTCGAATTTATCAAGGTTTAACGATTCAAACCAATGCCTGGGAATCTTACAAGGATGATTTTGGCACATGGATTACGACGTATGCCCCCATTCCTGATGAAAATGGGAATATTATCGGCGCCATTGGTGTTGATATTGAAGCTTCGTATGTGGATGAAGTTCGTAACGAGATCTTAACCAACGGTACACTGGCATTCGTTGCCAGTTATGTGTTGATCTTTTTATTGGTGTTTTGGCTTTCCGGTTTTCTTACGCGTCCAATTGTAGGTTTGGCGCAGGTTGCCAAGGAGATTGGCGAGGGCGATTACACTCATGACTGGAGCAATGTTGCTGCGGGAGCAAAAAATTATCGGGATGAGATTGACACTCTTACAGAAGTGTTTCAGGTGATGGTGGGGAAGGTGAAGGAACGCGAACAGTCCCTGCGAGCCCGGGTTCAACAATTGGAGATCATGATTGACCGCTCTAAACTGACCAAGCAAGTGAATGAGATTGTTGAAAGCGACTTTTTTCAGGATTTGCAATCAAAGGTCAAAAGCATGCGGGATAGGTTTGGTAAGGACGAGTAA
>JACAEP010000212.1 GCA_013388795.1 Chloroflexota bacterium
GAACGCGCAGGCATCGCCGCTGCCGATCTGGACTTAATCATCGTCTCAACCGATACGCCTGATTACCTCTCCCCAAGCACTTCCATTGTTGTGCAAAACAAACTCAATGCAGAGAAGGCTGGCTGTTACGATATCAACTCTGCTTGCGCAGGCTGGGTGACGGCTCTCGACCAGGGTGCAAAATACCTAATGACCGAACCGCAGATGAAATACATCCTCGTGGCTGGCGGTTATGGCATGAGCCGCTTCATTGACTACAAAGACAAGAAGACTGCCAATCTTTTCGCGGACGGCGCTGGCGCTGTCGTTTTGGGGGTGGGCGAAGAGAAGGGATTCCTCGGCTCGAATCTGCTGGCGGTCGGTTCCTTCCACGATGCGCTGGGAATTTACACGGGCGGAACGTATCGTCCATGCACACCTGAAAACATGGCGCAATTTGGCGGACCCAAAGTGGAGTTTGTCAAAAAATTCCCCAAGACCTTCAACACCGAATACTGGCCCAAGCTGATGCAAGGCGCACTTGATAAAGCGGGACTAACCTTCGATGATGTTGACCAATATTATTTCACCCAACTCAACGTCCGCACGATTGAAGTGATGATGGATTTGCTCAAGCAGCCCATCGAAAAGACTCACTGGGTAATGGACAAGTGGGGTTACACCGGCTCTCCATGTGTCATCATGGCATTGGATGATGCAATTGCTCAAGGCAAAGGTCCCAAGCCCAGCGATGTGATCCTCTTCTGCGCCAGCGGCGGCGGCATTACGATGGCGTCATCTGTGTGGAGGTGGACGAAATAGTGGTCAGTGTGAAGTGGGTAGTGTTCAGTAAAAGGAGATGCCTGTGACTGAAACCGTGAGAAGTTATCGTGAGTTGAAGGTATGGCAAAAAGGGATTGAGTTGGTCAAGATGGTTTATGGATTGACTCAAGGTTTTCCAAAATCAGAAACTTATGGGCTTGCCAGTCAAATGCAGCGTGCGGCGGTTTCTATTCCATCCAACATTGCCGAAGGACAAGGGAGACAACACACGGGCGAATTCCGTCAGTTTTTACATATTGCCATTGGCTCTGCCGCCGAACTGGATACCCAACTTGTTGTTGCTGTTGAATTGGGTTATTGCTCTGCTGAAAACGCGCAGCCGGTTTTCGATCTCATACTCGAAATTCGCAAAATGACCTATGCCCTTATCAACAAACTTCCGCGTTAATACTTCCCGCAACTCACTATCCACTTTCCACTGGTGAACGGAGTGAACATGTATATCGGTGACTACCTCGCACGCAGAGAACTTTATTCCCCCGACAAACTTGCCTTCATCGATGCGGGCAAATCTCCCGAATGGCGGTTGACCTTTCGTGATGCGAATCGCCGTGCCAACAAACTCGCCAACTGGCTGAAATCGCGGGGCATTGAAAAAGGCGATCGCGTCGCCATTCTCGCCAAAGACGGTTACGAACATCTTGATCTCTTCTTTGCCTGCTCAAAACTTGGCGCTGTTCACACTGCCCTCAACTGGCGCTCGCACTGGCGCGAACTGCTTGAGATCTTCCACTATACCAATCCCAAAATCCTCGTCTTCTCCGATGATTTCAAAGAAGGCGTCGCGCAACTTACTGCCCACTACCCACTGACCACTGTCCACTTAGATGGAAACGGGCTCGATGGGAGTCTGTATTTCGAATCCATTCTCCAATCCGCCTCCGACTCTGCCGTGACTTGCGAGGACCTCGAAGCAGAGGATACCGCCGCCTTGATCTTTACCGGCGGAACGACGGGTCTGCCCAAAGCCGCACAAGTTTCGCACCGCATGATCGCGTGGAATACGCTCAATACCGTCATCCATGATGTGACGCATAACGACGTATATCTCAACGTCTTCCCGATGTTCCACACAGGCGGACTCTTCGTCTACACCCTGCCACAGGTCATCTTTGGCGGGACGACGATTCTCATCCGCGCCTTTGACCCTGCGCAGGTTTTGAATTTGCTTGAACGCGAGAAGGTCACCATCTTTGCCGCAGTGCCGACCATGTACCAAATGCTGACCACCGCGCCGAATTGGGACTCTGCGAATCTGTCCGCGCTGCGGTTCTGCACCTCAGGCGGCGCACCGTTGCCTGTTCCACTGGTGGAGAAATATACAAAGGAAAAGAACATTCGCTTCAAGCAAGGCTTTGGCATGACCGAGTTCGGTCCCGGCATTTTTGCGCTCGCCCCAGAAGATGCCATCCGCAAGGCGGGCTCGATCGGGCGACCAAACTTCTTCGTTGACGCACAAATCGTCGATGAGCAGAATCAGTTCCTCGGTCCGAATGAGGCGGGGGAATTAATCCTCAAAGGTCCATCGTATAGCTCCGGCTATTTCAACAATCCCGAAGCGACCCAAGCCGCCGTCGATGAACGCGGATATTTTCACACGGGCGATGTCGCGCAATATGATGACGAAGGTTATTTTTACATCGTCGATCGCAAGAAAGATATGTTCATTAGCGGCGGCGAGAATGTGTATCCCGCCGAAATTGAAAAGGCGTTGTATCAGCACCCAGCCGTTCATATGTGTGCTGTGATCGGCTTGCCTGATGCGAAGTGGGGTGAGGTGGGCAAGGCGTGTGTTGTGTTGAAACCCAATCAAAGCGCGACGGAGGATGACCTTCTTAAATTTATGACCGAACGATTGGCAAAATATAAAGTCCCCAAGTCTGTGAGTTTCATGGCAGCCCTGCCCATTTCTGCCGCAGGGAAAATTCTCAAGCGCGAGTTGAAAGCTCAGTTTATAGCGGACAGTGGATAATGGGCAGTATCTGCTCTTACTATCCACTATCCACCAACCACTACCCACTAATTATCCAAAGGAGAAAATATGTCCACAGTTCCAACTTTACCCGGTATCACATCCAAAATGGTGGATACCCCCCGCTTGAAACAGCACGTCCTTTTCAGCGGGCCCGAGAACGGTACGCCGGTTTTGTTCGTGCATGGTAATGCGTCTTCCGCTTCGTTTTGGGAAGAAATCATGCTCAAATTGCCTGCGGGCTTCCGTGGCATCGCACCCGACCTGCGTGGCTATGGCGATACTGAAGATAAGTTGATCGATGCCACCCGCGGCATGGGCGATTGGATCGATGACATCGCCGCTTTGCTTGATGCGCTCAAGGTCGAAAAGACTCACGTCGTTGGTCACTCGATGGGCGGGACGATTGTGTTCGGTTTGGTCGGCTCACTGAGCGGACGCGTCTTGAGCGGCACCGTCGTTAACCCCGGCTCGATCTACGGCTTCGGCGGATCAAAAGACCTCGATGGCGCTCCCTGTTACGACGACTTTGCCGGTTCAGGCGGCGGCGTGGTCAACCCGGATTTCCCTAAGTTAATCGCTGCTGGCGACCGCTCTAGCGACAACCCGCAAGCCTCTCCGCGTGTGGTGATGAACAGCTTCTATTGGAAGCCGCCTTTTGTCCCTGCTCGTGAAGAAGACTTGCTCTCCTCGCTCATGACCGAGAAGATTGGTGACCAGAAATACCCCGGCGATTTTGTCCCTTCGGGCAATTGGCCCAATGTGGCGCCCGGCAAGTTCGGTCCGATCAATGCGCTTTCGCCCAAGTATGTGGGTGACAGCGTGAAGAATTTCGTCGGCGCGGCGAACAAGCCTTTCATCCTCTGGGTGCGCGGCGACTCGGACATGATCGTTTCAGATAACTCGTTCTTTGACTTCGGAACACTCGGCAAGTTGGGATACGTCCCCGGCTGGCCCGGTGAAGAAGTCTACCCGCCTCAGCCGATGGTTGGGCAAACCCGCAGCCTGCTTGAGAAGTACACCGCTCAGGGCGGCTCGTTTGAAGAAGTCGTCATCGCCGATACGGGTCACACTCCCTTCGTGGAAAAGCCCGAAGAGTTTATGAAGGCGTTTGGGAAAGCATTGAAATAGTGAATAGTGGGTAGTGGAAAGTGGGTGGAAAAACTCACTGACCACTACCCACTATTCACCATTTACTATTCACCATCCACTATAAGGAGGCGTAATGCCTAAAGTAAAGTACCTCCCGCGCGGGGTAGCCATGGTTGGCGCGGGGATGTCGAAGTTTGGCGCGTTTGCTGAGAAGAACTCGCGCGACCTGTTCGTTGAGTCTTACAAGGCAATGACCAAGTCGGTGGATAAGGGGTTCGATCCAGCGATCATTGAAGCCATGTATGTTGGTAATTTTTCCAGTGACCAGTTCGAGCATCAGGCGCACCTCGCGCCTATTCTCGCGGACTCGGTAGGGCTGCTGCCCATCCCAGCCACACGCGTGGAAGATGCCTGTGCTTCGGGTGGTGTTGCCTTGCGTCAAGGCGTGATGGCGATCGCCTCAGGTATGGCAGATGTTGTGCTCGTCGGCGGCGCGGAGAAGATGACCGCGCTCAACACGGCGGCTGTTACCGAAGCGTTGGCAACCGCAGCCGATGTTCCCTTTGAAATTCCCGCGGGCTTCACCTTCCCCGGTTTTTATGCCGCAATGGCGTCCGCGTATATGGCTCAGTATGGCATGAAGTCTGAGCGCCTCATGAACGTGGCGATCAAGAATCACGATAATGCCGCGCTCAACCCGAACGCGCAATTCGGTGTCACCATTCAAACCTGGATGGAAGGACGCATCGCTGCTGCGCTCAAAAAAGGGAAGCCCGCCCCAACCTGGGCGAACATTTGGGATTTCCTCCACGACGAATCAGGCAACCCGACGATTGCGTACCCGCTTCGTTTATTTGATTGCTCACCTGTATCCGACGGCGCGGCGGCAGTTCTACTTGTGGCAGAAGAAATTGCTCATGAGTTTACTGACCATCCAATTCACATCATCGGTTCGGCGCAAGCATCAGGCTCCGCGTTGCATGACCGTCCGTCACTCACCAGCATCCCTGCCGCGAAGACCGCGGCGGCGAATGCTTATGAGATGGCAGGCGTAACCGCGAAAGACATTCGCATTGCGGAAGTGCATGATTGCTTCACCATCGCCGAGGTCATTGCCACTGAAGATCTTGGTTTCTTTGCTCCAGGTGAAGGTTTCAAAGCCGCGGAAGATGGCGTGACTGCCCGCAACGGCGCGAAGCCTATCAATACCTCAGGTGGTTTGAAGGCAAAGGGACATCCCGTCGGTGCTTCCGGCGTGGCACAAGC
>JACAEP010000213.1 GCA_013388795.1 Chloroflexota bacterium
GTAGTGTTCTGGGTGATGTCAGTCTGGAGAATGGATACGCCGAGGCGCTCATCATTTACGGTGGGCGTACGATTAAGGGAGTTGGCGGGGGGGTGTGTCAAGTCAGCACGACCTTGTTCCGCACGGTTTTTTATGCAGGCTTCCCGGTTGTGGAACGTTACTCGCACGCCTACCGCGTCTCCTATTACGAAATGAATGCCAGCGGCTCCGTCGATACCAGCCTGGCCGGTTTGGATGCCACGGTGTACTTCCCGCTTGTGGATTTTAAATTTCAGAACGACACCCCCTACTGGCTGTTGATGGAAACCTATGTGAACGTTTCGGCGCGAACCCTCACTTGGAAGATCTACTCCACACCCGATGGCCGCTCTGTCACATGGGAAACGACAGGCCCGCAAAATGTCGTGCCTGCGCCAGAGCCGGTCTTTGAAGAGAACCCCGAACTCGAAGCCAATGAAATGAAACAGGTGGATTATGCCGCCGAAGGCGCCGACGTCACTGTCACCCGCACAGTGTGGCGCGGCGGACAGGTTTACTTTACAGACGAGTTTCGCACCTTCTATCAACCCTGGGCGGCGGTCTGCCAATATGGGCCCGGCTCCGACAGCCCCAAAAAACTGGCGCGAAAATACCAAATATGCGGCGGAAGCCCCTAAGCCCGCATGGTACAATCCTTCCCCGAATAAAGGAGACATCATGGTCAGTACCGAACTGCTCGAGATCCTGCGCTGCCCCAATTGCGTGCGCGAAAAAGAAGGCTTGCTCACGCTTTACAAAGACGCCTGGCTTGTCTGTCAGGATTGCGCCCGCAAATACCCCATTGTCGATGACATTCCTATCATGCTGATTGATGAAGGCGATAAATGGGTGAACACTCCGCAAGATGCCCTACCTGTTCCACCCCCAGCCAAATAGCCAAACGGATGAACGACCTGCTCCTAGAATTAACCAGCGGGGATGACGAACGCGCCGAACGGGCCATTCCATCCATTGTGGAACAAGGCGCGGCAGCCGTTGCTCTTCTGTTGGATATGGCGCGCTCTGAAAATGTGGATGCCCGCTGGTGGGCGATCCGCGCCCTTGCCGCTTCGCCTCATGCGCGGACCTCGGACCTGATTCCCTTCCTGAGCGACTCCAACCCTGAGGTCCGAGCCGCTGCCGCGTTGGCGGTTTCGCATCACCCCAGTGAAGAAGCCATTCCAGCGTTGTCCCAAAGTTTGGGAGACAGCGATCCGCTCACGGCGGGGTTGGCGGCGAATGCCCTTGTCAAAATTGGAGGGGCGGCCGTTCCAACTCTCATTGAGGCGGCAAATGACGGTCCTTCAAACTCGCGCATTCTGGCTGCGCGCGCGCTTTCCGAACTTCGCGATCAGCGCGCCATTCCGGTCATGATGAAATGTATTCAGGAAGACTCGGCGGCGCTGCAATATTGGGCGCAGTTGGGGTTGGAACGCCTTGGCTTGGATATGGTATATATTAAACCTTGAGGTACAAGGTACATGAATGAATTTTTGAAGAATATAAAAATGGAACGTCCGTCCATCTCCCAGATCATTTTCTGGGCGGTTGCGGCGGCGCTTGCCATTACGGCCTTTGTTGTGGTGAATAACTTTACACAATGCTGGACGTTCACTGAATTGCCCGGGATTCCGCCTGCGCAATGCGGTGTGACTTCTGCAGAAGGCGGCTTTTCGGTGACAGAAGGCACTCCTCAAGCATCTGAGGTTTTGCCGCCCGCGCCGGATGTGATTCCACAGCCCAACCTGCCTGCCAGTTGGGATGGCGCCAGCCGCATTAACATTCTGTTTCTGGGGTTGGACGAGCGCGATCTTGCGCCCGACACAGAAGGCCCGCCGCGTACCGATACGATGATTTTGTTTACGATTGACCCGGTCAGCAAAACAGCCGGGATGTTGTCCATTCCGCGCGATATGTGGGTGAATATCCCCGGTTTTGGGTATAGCCGCATTAATACGGCGTATCCCAGCGGGGAAGGCGCGAAATTGCCCGGCGGTGGACCCGGGCTTGCCATGAAGACGGTCTCACAATTTCTGGGCGTACCGGTGCATTACTATGCCCAGGTGGATTTCAACGTCTTTGTCCGTATGGTGGATGAATTGGTGAAGATCGGCGGGTGTATTTATGTCGAACCAACCGAGAGAATGATCCTTGACCCGATTGGACCCGGTTTGGATAAAGTGGTCATCACGCCGGGCGGCGAGCGTGAACTCTGCGATGGCTGGAAGGTGCTGGCGTATGCTCGTAACCGCAAGACTTCCGGCGGCGACGCCGACCGCGCCCGCCGTCAGCAGGAAGTAGTGCTGGCATTGCAAACCATCATCGTGGACCCGAAAAATTTTCCGAACTTTATCAGCGCCGCACCGCGGTTATATAACGAACTTTCCTATGGCATCAAGACCGATATGGCGTTCGATGATGCGCTAAGACTGGCTGTGCTTGGCAGTGAGATCTCTCCAGAAAGTATCAAGACCGGCGTGATCGACCCGCAGCAAGGCATGGCGATCTTTGACAAAACCATTCTTGGCGGTCAGGATGCCAGCATCCTTAAACCGGTTATGGATAAGATTCGCGTCTTGCGGGATGAAATATTTACCTCCACAGGACCCACCAGCCCGCTGGCCCAGGGGGATGCCGCTGTATTGATGCAGCAGGAAGAGGCTCGTGTCCGCATCATGGATGGCACCTTTTCTCCCGGGCTCGACCAGCGTGCCGGGGCCGTATTCCAATCTTACGGCATGCACGTGACCGAGATTGCGGCTTCGCCAGAGGCATACAGCCAAACCGTTGTGATCGTTTACGGACCCAAATTGTATACGATCAAATGGCTGCAAGCCACCTTTGGTATCAATGAAAGGCAGATCCGCTTCAGCCCCGACCCAAACCAAACCGTGGATATCGAAATTCGGCTCGGCTCCGATATTGCGCCAAGCATTCCGTAGCGTTTCAAAAAAAACATCCCCTTTCTTTAAAGAAAGGGGATGTTTCGTCTTAACCGTTCAACGTATTGCGGAACCAGTCGCCGATTAGCCAATACTTGAAGTCTGCGCCCTGATTACATTGAATGCCGCCATAAACGCCATAGACTAATGCCACCAGCGGCATGGCGCTAATAACGCACGCAACTGGAATACAAAGCAAGCCGATCAGCACTGTGCTCAAGGTTCCCGTGATCGCCCAGGCAACGCCGGTCAGCGCCCCGCCGCCAACCCACCAGATCAATTGAAAAACCAACCCTTGGAGCGATTGATATGCAACATAACGCGAGCGGTCTTTGTAGATCAGGTAGATCGCTAATGGAACGGCAGGACCCAGAAAGCCTGAAAATAAATTTGCCAGCACACCCAAATGGGCAAGCATTGCCCATTGACGCTCTTCTTGGGGGGTAAGAGGCAGGGCAGGGGGCTGTTGGGACATTTGTTCGTTCATAACATTCTCCTTTTGCTCTGTTGCAAACACTGTCAAACTCTGTCACTGCGAGAAAAGCGGAAGCAGTCTTCCTGCCAGCGAGGGGATGGCTTCGCCGCTTGCGGCAGCTCGCAATGACATCCTTGCAACAGAGCATTCTCCTTTTGTTATGGGGCTACTGTTCGTACCCGATTAAGTACACTTTTCGATGAAAAAATTATAGCAATACTTCTTAATACGGGATACACCCTCTTTAAATCGCAGTTCTTAGGCGAGTGGACAAACAAAAAAAGCCCTGCGTAACAAACGCGGGGCTTTTGAGAACGAGAGAAGGTTATGCCCAGCCCTGGTTGCGGATGAAATCGCTGATGACCGGAATGCGGACGTCCTGTCCCTGATACGCCTGGTAAGCCCACCAAAGGAAGGCAAATCCCAAAATACCGCCACACCCGAGCGTGACCGTGGCGATGATGGAAACAGCCACAGCCGCAACGAGCGACTGGACCGCGTTGAATTTAATATACGGGCGGGCTTTCTTGTCTTCCATGAGCAACACAACGATGGCAATGATGGGGAGCAGGTAGCTGAGCATCGCCCACAGTTTATCATCACTGGTAATATCCGACATAGGTGCTTGAGACATGGTTTATTCCTCCAAATGAATTGAGTTTGAATTTCAATTATTTTACAACCAATCCCATTAACATGCAACCAGCCGCCTTCACCCAATAGTACTGTATGCTAGAATCAAGGCATGTCCACTCGAGTTGTTTTCATGGGTTCGCCCGAATTCTCGTTGCCCAGTCTGCGCTCTCTAGCGCGGAATTATCAAGTTGTGGGCGTTGTCACCCAGCCAGACCGTGCCTCCGGGCGCGGACGTGAGCTCAAAGCGCCGCCGGTTAAATTATTGGCGCAGGAATTGAACATCCCCGTGATGCAGCCGCAGAAATTGCGCGAGCCCGAAGCCATGCAGCAATTGCATGAATGGAATCCTGACCTCATTGTGGTCGCCGCTTTTGGTCAAATTCTCAAAAAAGATGTTTTGGATTTACCGAAATATGGCTGTATCAACGTCCATGCTTCGCTGCTGCCGCGCTGGCGCGGCGCGGCGCCCATCAACGCGGCCGTGTTGGCAGGCGATGAAGAGACGGGCGTAACCATCATGAAAATGGATGTGGGACTCGACACAGGTCCCATGCTTTCCAACCGTTCTGTCCGCATCAAACCGGACGATACAGCGGGTTCACTCTTTGGAGCGTTATCCACACTCGGAGCGAATCTCCTCATTGAAACCCTGCCCGCCTATATGGACGGTTCGCTTACTCTCCAGCCTCAACCTGAAGAAGGCGTCACCTACGCGCCGACGCTCAAAAAAGAAGATGGGCAATTGAATTTCAACCATTCTGCCGTCGAACTGGAGCGGCGAATCCGCGCCATGAATCCGTGGCCCGGCGCGTGGTTCGAGTGGGAGGGCAATCTGCTTAAGGTGGGTAGGGGCGTTGTCAGCGAAGCAAAAGGCTTGTGCATTGGAAGCCGGCTCATCGTCGAGGGAAGACCCGCGGTAATGTGTGCGGATGGAGTCTTAATTCTGGAGGAAGTTCAACCGCCTGGCAAGAAGATGATGTCCGGGAAGGCGTTTGTATCCGGCGCGCGAAATTGGGAATCATCGTAGCAAATTGAGCAGGGCGGGGTTATAACATTTAACTTAATATCTGGAGGAAGCATGTTCAATTGGAAAATATTTCTTGCTGAGTTTATTGGCACGTTTGCATTGGTCTTCATTGGGGCGGGCGCTGGCGCTGCGAATGCCGGATTGGTGGGTGTGGCGCTTGCTCATGGTCTAACCGTGGCAGCCTTTGTATATACTTTTGGGTATATTTCTGGCGCTCACTTGAACCCCGCCGTGACGTTTGGTCTGGCTTTGCAGGGGTCGGTGAAATGGAGCGATGCTGTATATTACTGGCTTGTTCAGTTTGTTGGCGCCATCTCGGCGGCAGGCGCCTTGCATTGGGTTGCCACTCAGTTGGGCGGAACCATCAATGCAGGCGCGACGGTTGGCGTGTTAACAGACTCTCAGCCAATTGCCGCGATGATCGTCGAGGCGGTATTGACCTTCTTCCTTGTCAACGCTATCCTTCATACGGCGGTGGCAGGCAAAGGCGGTTCTATGGCAGGGCTTGCCATCGGTATGACGTTGATCGCAGCGATTTTGGTGGGAGGTCCGCTGACCGGCGCTTCTCTGAACCCTGCCCGTACTCTTGGGCCAGCCATTTATGCTGAACCAAGCCTGACGAATGTGTATACCTATGTGATTTATCTATTTGGCCCGTTGATCGGCTCTACGTTGGCAGTGTTGGTATTTAGCGTTTTCAAGGAACCAAGTGCAGAAGCCGAGCCCGCTCAGGCTGAAGTAAAAGCTCCCGCCAACCCTGTTGCCAAATCGCCGGTTCGCAAAGCCGTTTCAAAATCAAAAAAATAGTCATCCCTGTTTTTAAGATCAAGCCTTCATCTTCAAGATGGAGGCTTTTTGTTTTACAATTATTCCATTGGAGGCGCTCTTATGACTCAATATGTTGGTGCAATCGATCAGGGTACGACCAGCACACGTTTTATCATTTTCGATCATAGCGGAAATATCATTGCGGTGGACCAAAAGGAACATCAGCAGATCTACCCCAAACCAGGCTGGGTGGAACATGATGCGCTTGAAATTTGGGCGCGCACGCAAGAAGTGATGGCGGGCGCATTGGCAAAGGGGGGGCTTTCCTCTGCGGATGTTGCTGCGATTGGTGTGACCAATCAACGCGAGACAACCCTCGTATGGGACAAACATACGGGGCAGCCAGTTTACAATGCCATTGTCTGGCAAGATACGCGGACGGATGCCGTCATTTCCAAGTTTGCGAAACAAGGCGGGCAGGACAGGTTTAGAAAAAAGACGGGCTTACCGTTAGCCACATATTTTTCGGGTCCCAAGATCAAGTGGGTTTTGGATAACGTCAAAGGCGCGAAAGAAAAAGCCAAAAAAGGCGATTTGCTTTTCGGCAATATGGATACCTGGATTATCTGGAAACTGACCGGCAAACACGTCACGGATGTAACCAACGCCTCACGCACCATGTTGATGAATCTCAAGTCTTTGGATTGGGATGCCGAAATCTTGAAAGTGATGGGCATTCCGCGCGCGATGCTGCCGGAGATCAAGTCCTCTTCAGAGGTGTATGGTTATGTGGGGGCAGGCTCGCCTTTGCGCGGCGTGCCTGTCGCCGGCGACTTGGGCGACCAGCAGGCGGCGTTGTTTGGTCAGACCTGCTTTAAGGCAGGCGAGGCAAAGAATACCTACGGCACCGGCTGTTTTATGCTGATGAACACGGGGAAGAAACTCGTTCAAAGCAAGGCGGGTTTGCTGACTACGCTCGCTTACAAAATTGGCGATGCCGATGCGGTGTATGCGCTGGAAGGTTCGATTGCCATCACAGGAGCCCTGATTCAGTGGCTGAGAGATAACTTGGGGCTAATTCAATCGTCGTCGGAGGTGGAGGCGTTGGCGAAATCTGTCGAAGATAACGGCGGCATCTTCTTCGTCCCCGCCTTCAGCGGGCTGTACGCCCCATATTGGAAGTCAAACGCGCGCGGCGTGATTGTGGGCATGACCCGTTATGTCAACAAAGGGCATATTGCCCGGTCTGCGCTTGAAGCGACGGCGTATCAAACTCGCGAGGCGCTGGATGCGATGGAAAAGGACTCGGGCGTAAAACTCCGCTCGCTTAAGGTGGATGGGGGCATGGTCTTCAATGAGTTGCTGATGCAGTTCCAATCGGACATTTTGAATGTGCCTGTGGTGCGCCCGAAAGTGGCAGAGACTACGGCCCTCGGCGCGGCCTATGCGGCGGGACTTGCCGTCGGCTTTTGGAAGGATATTGATGAATTGAAAAAGAATTGGGGGCAGGATAAAGAATGGAAGCCGGATATGAATACGAAGACCCGCGCAAGTCTGTATGCAGGTTGGAAGAAAGCGGTCACGCGCACGTTTGATTGGATCGAATAAAAAGTTGAACGCTGCAATCTGAAGGGTTCAATTTTTTGAACCTGCAACCTTCATCCTTTAACCTGGAATTTACATGAACCGAACCAAAATCCTTTCCTCACTCAAAGAAACGCCGCAGGTCTCCGTGCTGATCGTTGGCGCGGGCATTAACGGCATTGGAACCTTCCGTGACTTGGCATTGAACGGCGTGGATGTGCTGCTCATTGACCGGGGAGATTTCTGCTCTGGCGCAAGCGCGGCATCTTCTCACATGGCTCACGGTGGGATTCGCTATCTGGAGAACGGCGAGTTTCGTCTGGTGCGTGAGGCGGTGAAAGAACGCAATCGCATGATTCAGAATGCGCCGCATATTGTCAAGCCGCTGCCGACGACCATCCCAATATTCAAGTATTTTTCTGGCATCTTGAATGCGCCGTTAAAGTTTATGGGCTGGCTCGATAAACCCTCCGAACGCGGATCGGTCATCATAAAATTAGGCTTGATGATGTATGACGCCTATACAGGCGCGCAGCGTACAGTGCCGCGCCATAAGTTTTATTCGCGCGCCGAATCGCTAAAGCGATGGGACAAACTCAACACTGCGATTGTCAACACAGCGGTTTATTACGATGGTTTGATCTCCAATCCCGAACGGCTGGCGTTGGAAATTATGCTGGATGCCGAAGCGGACAACCCGCATGCCCGCGCCTTGAATTATGTCAGTTTGGTGAGTGGTTTTGGCAAGAGGGTCATCTTGCGCGATGAACTGACCGATGAAGCCTTTGAGATCGAGCCGAAACTGGTCATCAATGCCGCCGGTCCGTGGATCGATTTTGCCAACCATAGCCTTGGGGTAACCACAAAATTTATCGGCGGCACGAAGGGTTCACACCTCGTGCTCAATCACCCTGAATTGCGCGCCGCCATTGGCGATAATGAATTTTTCTTTGAGAACAAAGACGGTCGTATTGTGCTCATCTTCCCGTTGCAAGATCGGGTGTTGATCGGCACTTCCGATATCAAGATCGATCACCCGGATGACGCTCGCTGCACCGATGAAGAGGTGGATTACTTCCTCGAATTGACCGCACGCGTTTTCCCGACCATAAAAGTCACCCGTGACCACATCGTGTTTGCGTTTTCAGGAGTCCGCCCATTGGCAAGCAGCAAGGCAAAAACTACCGGGCAATACAGCCGCGACCATCACATCGAAGTCCTCAGCGGCGATTGGACCAACCTTGCTTTCCCCGTGTATTCTTTGGTGGGCGGCAAGTGGACGTCCTTCCGCGCCTTTTCAGAGGAAGTGACGGACAAGTCATTGCAATTTCTCGGCCTCAAACGCAACAAGGGCACACAAGACCTTCCCATTGGAGGCGGGCGCAATTACCCGCGCACAACGGAAGAGCGCGAGAAATACATCAATGGGCTGGCCGCATGGACGGGGCTTTCTCGCCAACGTCTTGAAACTTTATTCGAACGGTATGGCGCCCGTACTGAAACAATTGCTGAATTCATGAACCTTGCGGCTGATGCCCCGCTTGATTCTTTAACTGGCTATTCCAGGCGCGAATTGCTTTTCGTGATCCAACATGAAAAAGCGGAACATCTTGACGATCTGCTTCTGCGCCGCACCATGCTTGCCATGCTGGGAAAGCTCTCGCGTGATGCCATTATTGAATGCGCCATGTTGATGGCGGATGCGCTGCACTGGAGCCTGGAGCGTAGAAATGCCGAGGCGGAGAGAGCGCTCCGTTTATTGGCAGACCGGCACCGGGTTCGGTTGTGAAGCGGCAAATGCGAACGCCCCCGTCATCGGCGGTGTTTTTGCCTGCGTGGTAGAATCTTTGCGATGTCTCCACGTCAAAAATCCAAACTCAAAATCGATCTTGTCATTCCCGTTTATAACGAAGCCGAAGCGCTTGGGCAAACGTATGCCGACATCTGCCGGGCGGTGGATGCGCTGCCATATGATTTTCGATTCCTCTATGTGGACGACGGCTCAAACGACGGGACAGCGGATACGCTTCGAGCGATCTGTGCCAACGACCCGCGAGTTACCCTGCTCCAACTCAGCCGCAACTTTGGGCACCAAGCCGCGCTCACCGCCGGGATGGACGCCTCTCAAGGCGATGTGATGATCTCGCTGGACGGCGATGGTCAGCACCCGCCTGCGTTGATTCCCAAAATGATCAGTTTGATCGAACAAGGCTACGATGTGGTGCAAGGGCAGCGTATTGAAGAAGACCGCGCAGCATCGTTCAAGAAAGCCACCTCCAACTTTTTTTATTGGCTCATCAACCGCATCAGCGGCACACAAGTTTTGCAGGGCGCTGCAGACTTCCGCGCGCTTTCCCGCAATGCGTTGAACGGCGTTCGGTCAATGCGCGAGTATCACCGTTTTCTGCGCGGAATGATCGCGTGGATGGGATATAACAGCGTCATCCTGCCATATCACGAACCGGAGCGCATTGCCGGCAAATCGAAGTATTCGTTTGGAAAAATGTTCAGGCTGGCTTCTGACGCCATCTTTTCCTTTTCGCTTGCGCCGCTTTACATCGGCTTGAGCGCTGGTTTTGTCTTCTTTATTTTGGCAGGCGTGCAATTGCTCTATGTTTTGTCTTTGTGGATCACTGACAACACCCAGCGCGTCGAACCTGGCTGGAGTTCATTAATGGGGGTTTTGTTGATCGCTAGCGGCATTATCATGATCTTGTTGGGTTTTATTGGTGTGTATGTAGGCTATATCTTTCAGGAAGTTAAGCGCCGCCCAATTTATCTTGTAAAGGGGAAAACGCCGGATGAATGAGACAAATCGACCGAAGATATTCACTATCACTTTACTGCGGCACGGAGAATCGGTGGGGAATGCCGAGTCGCGCTGGCAGGGGCAATCGGATTTTCCGCTTACCGACCGTGGACGAAAACAAGCCCAGGCTCTGGCAGAACGCTGGAAGCGCGAAAAGATGCAGTTCGACTTTGTCATTTCCAGCCCGCTTTCGCGGGCGCGAGAGACAGCGGAGATCATTGCCGCCAGACTCGGGCTGGTGGTCGAATTTGAGCCGCTGTGGCTGGAGCGCGATAACGGCGAATTCGCCGGGCTGACCGCGCACGAAGTTCGCAATAATTTCTCTCATCCCGACTTTACCACACCCTACGACCCTGTCGGTAACGATGGGGAAGGGGATTGGGAGTTATTTCTGCGCGCCGGGCAGGCGCTTCATGGCCTGCTCAAGCGCGAACCGGCTCGTTATCTGATCGTCTCTAACGGCGGTTTGTTGAATCAGATCATGCATGCGATTGTGGGCATTGTGCCGCAGGCAAACAACGCCGGGGCGCGCTTCCGATTTAGTAATACTGCCTTTGCCCAACTTCTATATTTCCCGAAACAACATCGCTGGGCAATTGATAAACTCAATGACCATGCTCACTGGCAGGACGCTGAATAACACACGATGCCATCAAGAATGAAACCTGATTTGCAAACATCAGGTTTCATTCTTCAACCATCATTCTTGATTAAATGGAATCAAAACCAACCATGTCTCTCGCTTTCTCTCAATCTTCTGAAATGAAATTTCTTGTCTTCGGCGCGGGCGCCATTGGCACATACATCGGCGGCTCGCTGGCGCTGGCTGGGTATCAGGTCGTTTTTGTGGAACAACCCAAGATGGTGGAGGAATTACGGACAAAAGGTTTACGGCTCGACCTAACCATTGACGAAAGGCGAAAGACGAAGGATGTCAGCATCATCGAACCGCGTTCTTTTGTGATTGCGCCCTCACTGGAGGAAGCGCTGAAATATGGTCCCTTCGACGCGGCAATCTTCGCGCTGAAATCTTTTGATACCGCCTCTGCAATGAAGGGATTGAAACCGTTTGCCGATAAACTCCCGCCATTGCTCTGCCTCTCTAACGGCGTGGACAATGAACCGACCATTGAAAAAGCATTGGGCAAGGAAAACGTCATTTACGGCACCGTCACCACCGCCATCGGCAGGCGCGGACCCGGCAGCATCGTGCTCGAAAAATTGCGCGGCGTGGGCGTGGCGACGGGGCATCCGCTTTCGGAGAAATTAGCAGCCGTGTTGGATAACGCCTATCTCAACTGTCGTTTGTATCCTGACGCGTTGAGCATGAAATGGTCAAAGATGCTCACGAACCTGGTTGCCAATCCCACTTCTGCTATTTTGAATATGACGGCTGCGCAAGTCTTTGCAGATAAACGGCTCTATAAGATCGAGATCGACATGCTCAAAGAATGTCTCGCTGTGATGGACGCTATGAAACTCGAAGTGACTGATCTGCCCGGCACCCCCGTGAAACTGCTGGCGTTCGCCACCAAACTTCCGCTTTGGCTTTCCAAACCTTTCCTCGCCAAAGCCGCAGGCAGCGGGCGCGGCGGCAAGATGCCATCCTTCCACATTGACCTGTATTCCGGCAGACCCGAAAGCGAAGTGGAATTTTTGCACGGAGCCGTCGTCCGTGAAGGCAAGTTGCGCGGTATTCCAACACCGGTCAATAAAGCGCTCACCGAAACCCTCATGGCTATTACAAAGAAAGAAATTCCGCTCGAAGAATTCGCAGGCAAGCCGGAAGCATTGTTAAAAACGTTGGAGGGTTGAAGGTTTACAAGTTGAGTCATTCTTAACCTGATAACTTTCCACCCTTCAACCTTGACCGCATGATCAAAATCACCCAACCCAATCCCAATGTCGAAGTCCATCTCCCGAACGGAAAAACTCTCACAGGTCTGCGTGGGACGAACGTTGGAGATTTTCTGGCCGAAGTCAAAGATGACTTTCCCACGCCCATTGTTGCGGCGATCATCAACAACCAGATCCACGAACTGACCTTTCCCATCCAAGTCGAATCGACCTGCATTCCCGTCACTATGGATGGCGCCGATGGCGCGCGTATTTATCGCCGTTCATTAGTGTTCCTGCTGGAAATCGCTTTTGCCCAATGTTTTAAGCAGGGCTTTCTCACTATTGATTACTCCGTTTCTTCGGGCGGGTTTTATTGCGAGGTTAAAGAGCGGCAGCCGCTTTCCACCGCCGAATTGCAGACGCTTGAGTCGCAAATGCGCGAACTGGTCTCCAAAGACCTGCCTTTTGAACGCCGTGAAGTCCCCATTCTGCAAGCCGTACAATATTTCACCAAACACGGGCAGAACGATAAACTGCGTTTGCTCAAACATCGCCGCAAGGAATATCTGACGCTTTACAGTTTGAATGACCGCATGGACTATATGCACGGCTACATGACGCCTTCCACGGGCTATCTCAAATGGTTCGCGTTGAAGAAAGTCAACGGCGGTTTCATCCTGCAATATCCGCGCCGCCATGCGCCGACCAAACTTGAACCGCTGGGTGATTATCCAAAATTGATCCGAACCTTTCGCGAGTATGGCAATTGGCTCGAAACTTTACACATTGACAGCGTCGGCGCATTGAACGATGCCATCGAATCAGGTCGCGCCGATGAGATCGTGCTTGTCTCTGAAGCCTTGCATGAGCAGGGCATTGCAGACACCGCTCAACAGATCGCAGAGAAAAATTCGCGCATCATCTTTATCGCGGGTCCGTCGTCATCTGGCAAGACCACATCGTCGCGCCGTCTTGCCGTGCAGCTGCTCGCGCGCGGCATCTCGCCGTATCCGCTTGAGTTGGATCATTATTTCGTTGACCGCGAAAAAACACCAACCGACGAAAATGGCGAACATGATTTTGAAGCCCTCGAAGCCTTAAACCTAAACCGTCTCGGACACGACATCGAAAAACTTATCAGCGGCGAAGAAGTTCAACTTCCGCGATTCAATTTCAAAACCGGGCGAAGCGAAGATGGGGATGTGGTCAAACTGCGCGACGGACAGCCGCTTATCCTTGAAGGCATTCATGGATTAAATCCGCGCCTCATCCCAGACCGTTGGTCTGATTCAGCGTTTCGGATTTATGTCTCCGCCCTGACCCAGCTCAACCTAGACCGCCATAACCGCGTCTCCACCACCGACACGCGACTTATCCGCCGCATTGTACGCGATGCCCGTGAACGCGGATATTCTGCGCGCGCCACCATTTCGCGCTGGGAGTCGGTGCGGCGCGGCGAGAAACGGCATATCTTCCCGTATCAAGAAAATGCGGATGTGATGTTCAATTCGGCGTTGGTGTATGAACTATCTGCTCTTAAGAACGCCGCCGAACCGCTGCTGCGACAAGTGCCGCACAATGTGCCTGCATACATTGAAGCCCGCAGGTTGCTGGCTTTTCTTGATTGGTTCCTGCCGTTGGATGTGAGTTTAATCCCCGCCAATTCCATCGTCCGTGAATTTTTAGGCGGTTCAAGTTTGAAAGATTTCAAGATTTGGCGCGGGTAAATTAAATACAAAGACCTCCGAGATTCTTAAACCCTCGGAGGTCTTTTTGTTACTTCAGGATATTCTCAATTTCCTGCAACTCGCTTGCTGAAAATTCCAGCTTATTGAGCATCCCAACCGCATCTTCGATCTGACTGACCTTGCTTGCGCCGATCAATACCGAGGTCAAAGTTTCGTGGCGTAGAATCCATGCCAAGGCCATTTGCGCGAGGGTTTGTCCGCGCTGCTGGGCGATGGCGTTGAGCTTTTGCGCCTTGGATATCTTGTCGTCGGTGATGTGAGCAGGCTTGAGGAAGCCATGCGCTTTCGAGGCGCGCGAGCCTTCGGGAATGCCGCTCAAATATCTATCAGTTAGCAAGCCTTGTGCAAGCGGCGAGAAAGCAATACAGCCAATGCCTTCCTCGTTCAGTATTTGCAGCAGACCATTCTCCACCCAGCGGTTGAACATGTTGTACACTGGCTGGTGAATGAGACATGGCGTGCCAAGTGATTTCAAAATCTGCGAGGCTTCACGCGCTTTGTCGGCGGGGTAGTTTGAAATGCCCACGTACAATGCCCGCCCGCTGCGGACGATGAAATCGAGCGCCTGCATGGTTTCTTCGAGCGGGGTATCGGGGTCGGGGCGGTGATGGTAGAACAAGTCCACGTATTCCACGCCCATGCGCTTGAGGCTTTGGTCGAGGCTGGAGACGAGATACTTGCGCGAACCCCATTCGCCATATGGACCTTCCCACATGTAATAGCCTGCTTTGGATGAGATCACGAGTTCGTCACGATATGGACGTAAATCCTTTGCGAGGATCTGCCCAAACGTCTCTTCTGCCGAGCCGGGAGGGGGGCCATAATTATTGGCGAGGTCAAAGTGCGTGATGCCGAGGTCGAAGGCGCGCAGCGCCATGGCGCGGCTGTTTTCGTACACATCCACACCGCCGAAGTTGTGCCACAAGCCAAGTGATACAGCGGGGAGTTTTAGTCCGCTGCGCCCCGAACGGCGGTATTGCATGGATTGATATCGTGAGGCGGATGGGAGATGGTTCATAAAAATTCCTTTTCATATTGTAGGGGCAACCCGCCTGGTTTGTTCGGGTTATTTGCTCTTGCTGGGGGGCGCCCCGGCAGTTTATACAAGCCCGTGTTCGATCAAACTATTTGCCATGGAAACAATAGCTTCTTGTAGAGGACGGGGATTCCATTTGAGAATGTGTTTTGCTTTTTGGCTGGATTGTTCAAAGTCGTGGTCCAGGCTTTCGGCAACGCGCGCGATCTTCCTATCGAACAGACCCAAAAAGCGTACCATCCAACTTGGGAATTCAAGGGTGGGAATCTTATATCCGCGCCCTGAAAATTCGGCGTGCAGTGTGCCTGCAATTTCTTTCAGCCACAACGTCCCGCCGGAGCAAAGGAAGCGATGCCCTGCCGCTTCAGGAGTGGTCATGGCAAGGATGATTGCCGAAGCCACATCACGCACATCCACCAAGCCCATTTTGATGCGCCCCACACCAGGGACTTGCCCAAGCATGTATGTACGGATCAATTCCACGGAGGTGCGGAAATTTTTATTGGGCACGGGGCCTAGAATCAGCGGCGGGTTGATGGCGACCAGTTCCATGCCGTTGGTATTCTCAGCGCTTTTGATGAAATCCCATGCGGCGCGTTCGGCGAGGGTCTTGCTTTTGGCATAGGCGCCGATGTTATTTTCGATCAACGACCAATCTTCTTCTGTGAAAATTTTGAACGTTTCTTTGCAGCCTGCCGCAATGGCAGCCACAGAAGAAACCTGTACCACACGCTTCACGCCTGCCTTGTGCGCGGCTCGCAATACGCGTAATGTCCCTTGCACAGCGGGAATGATGAGGTCATCTTCATTTTCAGGTTCGTACAATGGAAACGGCGACGCGACATGCAGAACATATTCGACGCCGTTCATCGCTTCATCCCACCCTGCGTTCTGTTCCAGATCTGCGGCTTTGAACTCCAGCCGGTCATTGGCTTGCACAAATCTGGCAACCGCCTCGCGGACTTCTCCTTCTTTTGATAGAGAGCGGATCGTTCCGCGCACGGTGTAGCCTTGTTCCAACAATTGGATGATGACATGGATGCCAACAAAACTATTTGCACCCGTAACGAGAGTCGGCTTGCTTGAAATTGTCATGTTAGAAGATTCCTAAGAGAAGCAATGAAACGACCACTCCAAATGCGCCGCAGGAGAAATTGACCCAGTCATTGTCCAGCCACGTCCAGCCGCGGATGTGAACGGTCTGTGTGCCGCAAGTGTGGAGCGGGTGTTTCTCGGTCTCCTTTTGATCTTTGGGGCAATAGTACATGGCTTGGACGGTTCCGCCGAGCAGCGAGTCGAAGAGCGAACCAGCCAACCCGGCGAGAGTGATTAGTGGGAATATTGACCAGTTATCAGTCAGGAAAGAAGCGAGGAAGGCGATTAACGCTGAACCGGCTAGAGAGGCGAGTGTGCCCGCCAGCGAGATTCCGCCCGAGGCGCCTTTTTCCACGACTTTGGTTAAGTTTGTGATCATACGCGGAGGATTGGGATTCAATACGCCGAGTTCGGTTGCCCAGGTGTCGGCATTGACGGCGGCAAGCGAGGCGGCAAAACCGACCCATACCCAGGATTCGTTGGGATAAAAATAATTCAGGGCAGCAAAGACGGCGGCGATGCCGCCATTGCCAAAGACCTGACCGGCATCGCGTTCATGCCCTTTGGAAAATTTTTCTTCGAGTTTGGCTTTGCGTTTTTTGAAGGCGCGGCTTAATGCTGACGATGTGATGAAAAAAGTGAGTAATAGAATTGCCCATGACAGACCACCAATCCCGAAGATGATGGCCCCGGTGAGGGCGGCGGCGGCGGCTCCGCTTTTGTTGAGGCTGCGGGCTTTGTAGGCGAGGAAGGCGATGATGAGGGCGAGGAGAAAACCAAGGAGGAGTTGCATGAAATGGGTTGAAGGTTGAAGGGCGCAGAAGGTTTTGAACTTGTATCCTTCAGTTTTGAGCTTTCAAACGGGCGTGGTGATGATGAATAGAACTGCTAAAAGGAACAGCAGGCTGGTGAATGTGCTCGAGCCCCAAACGATGAATGCAAGCGTACGTTCGCGGTCCCAGCGATAGAAATAAAGACCAGCGATCCAACCGGCAACAGCGAGTAGAAGACTCGCAACCGGGAAGATAATGAGTTGAGAAGATGGGACGGTTTCAATCGTGCTGTCTGCGGCTTGGACGGCAAGCGCCACTTGCGGCGTGGATGGGATGATGAGACTCGCCCAAACAAACAAGCCAATATTGAGGAAGAGCGCCGAAAGCCAAAGATAACGAGCCATGCCGCTTTCCCACGCTTGCGAGACGATGAACGAAGGATAGACCGACTTGGCTTCTGTTGGAGCGAGACTTCCCAATTCGGTGGCGCGGGCGAAGGTGTGGGTGAGCCCAGCGGGATTTTCTGGCGAAATCACAAACACGCGTTTGGCGGTTGCGACAATCAAAAGTTTTTTTGAGTCTGACGCGATGAATTCCACACTGCCAAGGTCAGGGTGGCGGCGGACGCCAAGCAATGCGCCGGGGAGCGGCAGGGCAGGCAGGCGGAGCGGGTTGGTGAGGTCTTCGGCGGGGCGAATCCATTCAATATCTGAAAGAGGGATGTCTTCCACGCGCAAACCCCAGTGGATGGCGAGACTGTCACGGTCGATCTCGTAACTGGCGCGATACAGCGCAAAGACACGATACGCAAAAAATGGAATCGGCGCAAACGCCGCCAGTGAGACCAACAGCCAAATGAGAAAGGCAGGCCCAACATCTGCTGCGGTGAGTTGGATAAAGCCAACGATGACCACCACCGTGAGAACGAGAAGAATGATGCCGTGAATGAGAAGTCCGCGTTGTTTGGGCGGTGGGAAGAGACCAGTGTTCATGGAATGATCAATCGGGCTGTGAGCGTTTTTATGCGGCTGATCAGTTCGCTGCGGGGCGCCGCTGTAGTTTCTTTTTCTTTGCGCAACTTCAATTCTACCATTCCGCTTTGAAGACCTTTTTCGCCGACGGTCACGCGCAGCGGGCAACCGATCAAGTCCGCGTCGTTGAATTTGACTCCGGCGCGTTCGTCGCGGTCGTCGAATAGGACCGCAATGCCAGCATTTTGCAGCGTGTTATAAATTTCTTCGGCTTTGGCTTTGGTGTCCATCGTCTTGCCGGGCACGTGCATCAGATATACATCGAAAGGCGACGCAGAGATCGGCAGGGTCAAGCCCTTGTCATCGTGATGGGTTTCAGCGAGGGCAAGCATTAAGTTCGTGAGGTTCGTTTCACCATTTGAAACCAGTTGCAGCGCCGATAACACTTCAAGCGGATTGCCGCACTTCGCGCATGCATCTCCGGCTTTGGCTTGCGCCAAGTCCGCAACGATCTCTGCCGCATAATCACGCGGATAGTTCGTGTTCAACAGGTGATAGCCCTTCTCATTCGCGCCTGCCACTAGGTTTTGTGATTCGGGAATCAAATCATCGACGAGGATAATTGCATCTTTCAACCCAATGGGCGACGCATACCCCGCCTCAGCCCCAGACCTTGAAATGGATTCTGCATCTGCAAGCCCCACCTCGCCGATGAGTTTGCTCAACTTGGCTTCGCTCAGTTGCATATCTCCGCGCACAGCGATGAAGAAGAATTGATTATCCGCCTTGCGGACGTACATCAGCGCCTTGGCGGTTTTCTCTTTGGGAATGTTCAACAGATTTGCCAGCGTCTCAATGGTGTTGCCGGCGTGGATACTTTCTCCAGCGGCTTTGCTTCTTCCCGCGGCAGGGCGGTCTTTTTGAATTGCGCCAATTCCAACCGCTCGGTGTAGCGGCAGGATGGGCAATGAGCGATTTCTATATCCCCGATGGAAAGTGGAAAGTAGATGGCTTTGTCGTTTTTATGAAGCGGCAGGGAAAGATGAAAGAGGAAAGAAGGATCATTTGCCCGTAATCGCGCCAGCATGGCTTCTCCCAGCGGCAGGACCCGATTCTCGCGAGTCAAATACCCGGCGCGGACGAGCCAGCCGAAACCCTGCGTGCGGGCATTATTTGGGAATTCACGTTGTGTTTGGATGGAGAGGTAGGTGTATTTCATAGATTCTCGTAAGGATGGGGCGTGCCTCCATCCTTGTTTTGACAAGCAGGGCAGGGGCAAGCCCTGTCCTTACAGAAAAAGGCGACCACAAGGGTCGCCCGTGCATTTTAGGATTCTCCTGTCTTTTTCTTGCGTGGCAAACGCTGTGTGCTGACAGGTGTTGATGCAGGGACAGGGGTTGGTTCGGGCATCTGAAGCGGCGTCTGTGCGATGACTTCGGCTTGGGCGGCTTCTGAAGGTGTCGCTTCAGGAGCAGGCTCGAGATTAAGGTCAACCGATTCTTCCATCCGAATTTGACCACGGAGGAAAGCGCCTTCCTCAGTCACGAAGGCGGTGGTGACCACGTCACCCCACACACGCCCGGTCGCGCGGATTTCTAATTTTTGGGTGGTGATATTTCCGCGCACTGCACCGGCAACAATGACGGTGTTGGCGCGCACGTTTTGGCAGGTCACGCGTCCCGTCTCGCCGACGACGAGCATACCGCGCAGGGCGATCTCCCCTTCGAACGCGCCTTCAATGCGTACACCGCCGGAGCCGTTGATGGAACCATGCCAGATCACGCCAGAGCCCAACACCGAGGTGATGCGCTCGACAGCTTGGACAGGTTGTGCGGTTTCAGCAGGGGTGGGGTTTCGTTTGAACATGGAGGCAATTTTACCGTAGAAAAAGTATACAAGTAAAACAAGCACACAAGAAAAAACACGCGAGTCTCTCAACTCACGTGTTTCCTTGTCTACTTGTTTACCTTTTTGCTCACTCGCCCTTTTCTTCCACCATCTGCACGCCCATGATGTTGAAGCCCGAGTCCACGTACATGATCTCGCCAGTGATGCGCTTCGAGAGGTCGCTGGCGAGGAAGGCGGCGGCGTCGCCCACATCGTCAATGGTCACATTCTCGCGCATGGGAGATTTATCGGCAAAGTGTTTGTACATATCGCGGAAGCCGCCCACGCCCGCCGCTGCCAACGTGCGGATTGCGCCCGCCGAAATTGCATTGACGCGAATCTTGCGCGGACCGAGATCGTACGCGAGATAACGGGTGGCAGATTCAAGAGCTGCCTTGGCAACGCCCATCACGTTGTAGTGGGGGGCAACCTTCGCCGCGCCCGAGCCGTAGGTCAGGCACATCACCGAGCCGCCATCGTTCATGATCGGCAGGAAGGCATGGGTCAATGCCACAAAGGAATAGACCGAGATATCCATCGCGGTCAGAAAACCCTGACGGCTGGTTTCATGGAAAGGCCTGCTTAGTTCATCGCGCCCGGCAAAAGCAATCGAATGGACAAGAATATCAATCTTGCCGAAATGGGCTTCGGCTTTCTTTCCCACCGCTTCGATCTGATCATCCTTGGTTACATCACATTCTTCGACCCACTTGCAGTTGATCTTCTCCGCCAGCGGCTTCACGCGTTTCTCCATCACCTCACCGGCATAGCTGATGCCAATATTCGCGCCTTCGCGCAGGAACGACTGAATAATGCCCCACGCAATAGACTTATCGTTTGCCAGCCCAAAGACCAGCGCATTTTTTCCTTCAAGCAATCCCATAAAACACTCCTCGATCGTCGATATTGGATACTCGATTATCGAATGTCGAGTATCGGCTCTTTCACCAGAAACCGCCACGGCTTGGAAAACCACGGCTCTGGCGTAGTATTTAACCCCACACGAGGCCCAATCGTCACGCTCGAATCTGGGACTTTAACCCCCGCCTCGATCCATAAACCTGCGCCTGACTCCGTTAAATCGGCATAGTTCTCGCTCTTGGTGATGCCCAACGCCTGAGTCAGTTTTCCCGGTCCAAACGTATCCCGTCTCTGACGGCGTTCCATCATCATCCCCACGCCTTCAATAGGCTGGATGGCACGGATAAGCACCGCCGCCGGAAAGCCTTCTTTCTCTGTAACGGCGTTCAACATCCAGTGGTTACCATAGGTGAAATAGACATAGGCATGCCCCGGCGCGCCAAACATCGGGTCAGTGCGCTTGGTCCGCCCGGCTTTGGCGTGGCTGGCGAGGTCATCGAACCCGAAATACGCTTCGGTCTCGGAGATCAAGCCGACCAACTTCACGCCATCGAGAATCCGAACCAACCGCGCGCCTAGCAATTCGCGTGCAACGGTCAGAGTGGGACGATTGTAGAATTTACGGGGAAGGATCATTTGGTTGAAAGGTTAGCAAGTTTAAACGTTCGAACGTTCAAACTTGCCAACGTGTAAACAGATTACTTAAACCTTGCATCTCGTTGTAACGTTAACTTTAACCCTTCTGTCAAATTGATGGATGGGGCAAAGCGCAGTTTTTCTTTTGATAACGCCAAGTCCGCTTTCATGCGGGAGACGCCGCCGGAGGTTTGGGTGTTGTAGACCACATTGGCTTTGCTGTTGGTCACATCCAATACCGTGTTGATCAATTCCTTGATGGATGTTTCCACACCCGAGCCGACGTTGATGACCTGTCCATTCACGTTGGGAGCGGTGGCGGCTGCGACCATCGCGCTGACCACGTCATCCACATAGATGTAATCGCGAGTCTGGCTGCCGTCGCCGTGCGCCACCAAGGTCCCGCCGCGCAGCGCCTGCCGCAGGTAGTGGGGGACAACGGGAGGATGAGAAGGCGGCAGGTGTTGACCCGGTCCGTAGGCGTTGAAAATCCGCAGGCTGACGGTTTCAATATTCCATAAATTGCCAATGGTGCGAACATAATGTTCAGCCGATATTTTTGAAACCGCATACGGTGAGCGCGGATTGGGAATATCTGTTTCTTTCAGGCTGCCATCGTTCATGTCACCATAGACCGCGCCAGAAGAAGCGAGTACCACACGCTTTACGCCGACATCCCGCATGGCTTCCATGAGCGCCACCGTCCCGCCGACGTTGACAGTGTTGTAGTCGCGTGGGTACAGGATCGACTCTTGGACAGAAACTCGAGCCGCGAGGTGGTAGACCACATCCACGTCTTGAAGAAGAGTCCACAGTTTGGGGCGGTCACTCACATCCCCGCGTGTAAAGTGAACATCTGGCGAGAGCGCCTTGGGATCGCCAGTGGAAAGATCGTCCAAACCGCGCACTTGATGCCCCTCGCGGGCGAGGTGGTTTGCAAGCGAAGAGCCGAGGAATCCCGCGGCTCCGGTAATGAGAAAGTTCATACAAAGATTATAGCATCGGATTTCAATCTGACGCATGAGGTGGATGCGGATCTCAAATCGTAAGAAGGAAGCTTTTTGCCCGAAAATTGGCGCCTGTTTTTTTATTGACTTTTGGGAGGCGCTGTGTTATTGTTGACGTCAGATAGGAAAACGGTAGTTACATTGGTTTGAAGAACATCAACAACTCACAGTTTGACTGTGGGTTGTTTTGTTTTGACCTCCGATGGAACAAACAGATTTACCTACAAAATTTCAATTGCCATAGGAGGCAAAACATGTCTGAAAGAATTATTGGAACAGTGAAGTGGTTCAACGGCGACAAGGGCTTTGGCTTCATCGCTCGCGACGGTGGAGCGGACGTTTTCGTCCACTTTTCCGCCATTCAGGGCGATGGTTATCGCAACCTTCAGGAAGGACAGAAGGTTGAGTTCACCGTCGAGAAGGGACCGAAGGGTCCCCAAGCCAGCAACGTCACCGTTCTGAGCTAAGTAGACAAAAAGAGTCCCGCGATGATCTCGCGGGACTCTTTTTGATTCTATTTCTTCCTTGGCGCCAGCCGATTCCTGCCATAGCTCTTTGGGGTGGGCGCTGGCTTGGGCGGGCGATGCCCGTCACGAGGGGCGGCGCCCCTGCCTCTGCCGCCCGATTCAGAGCGCGGCGGGGCAGGAGCCTTGTAATCAAACCCTTCGAGTGTTTCGCGTTTTAATTCCGTTCCCATAATGCGCTCAAGTGTGCGGATCATATCCTTGTCTTCATCCGTCACCAATGTGAATGCATCACCTGTGCGTTGCGCGCGGCCCGTCCGACCGATGCGGTGGATGTAGGCGTCGGCAGTATCGGGCATGTCGTAGTTGATGACGTGTGAAACGGTTTCGATGTCGAGTCCGCGCGCGGCAATATCCGTGGCGACCATGATGTTGTGATGCCCGCTTTTGAAACCTTTAATGGCTGCCTGTCTTTGCCCCTGTGTACGGCCACCATGCAGGCTGGTGGACTTAAGACCGGCTTTCTTGATCTGCTCTGCCACGCGGTGGGCGCGATGTTTGGTGCGCGTGAAAACGATCACCGAATTCGTGTCGGTGCGGTTGAGCAGTTCGATCAGCAGTTTGGTTTTCAGATGCTGCGGCACAGGGTAGAGCGCATGCTCCACCGTATGCGCCGGTTTGACGATGCCCATGGCGATCTTTTGCGGTTCTTTCAAGGCTTGCTTTGCCAGCAGTTCCACATCGGGCGGGAAGGTGGCAGAGAACATCATGGTCTGTCGTTTTTCAGGCACGGCTTTGACAATGCGGCGCACATCCGGCAGAAAGCCCATGTCGAACATTCTGTCGGCTTCATCGAGCACAAGCAATTCGATGTTCGCCATCTTGGCATGACCCTGGGCGATTAAATCCAGCAGACGCCCCGGGCAGGCGACGAGAATTTCTGCGCCGTTGCGCAATGCCTGAATTTGCGGCGCGGCTCCGACTCCGCCATAGATGGTTGCGCTCTTCAGCTTCGTCCCCGCCGACAATGTTTTGATCACATCGTTGATTTGCTCTGCCAATTCACGCGTCGGCGTCACAATGAGCGCGCGGGGCACGTTGCGTTGTCCGCTGAGCAATTTATTCAGAATGGGCAATACAAACGCAGCAGTCTTGCCGGTGCCGGTTTGCGCTGTACCGATAATGTCCCGCCCGCGCAGGGCGGCGGGGATGGCGGCTTCTTGGATGGGGGTTGCTTTTTCATAACCGGCTTTGGTAATCCCCTGCATCAGGCGGGGGGCGAGCTGAAATTGTTTAAAATCCATAAAATCCTTTGCGTGTTGACGACCTATAAATTCATTATATCCCTTATATCTCTTTTGTTAAGTAGTTGGAAAATAATTAGAATTCCGTCATTGCGAGCCGCGCTCTTTGCGGCGAAGCAATCCAAAGATTTGCGGGCGAGATTGCTTCGTCGGGGAGGGCCCACTGCCGTGAGAATCAACCCGCCGCCGAAGAGGACAATCGAAAGGAGTTGACCGCCAAATCGCCAGTTTGGCAGCAATACCGTTACGATGGGTTCAATGGCAGAGAGCATTGCTTCGTTTGCAGGATCAATGCAAACGAAGCGGCCGAGATGGCGATGAGCAAAATTCTAGGGAGGCGTTTCATAGCGGGCAACGATACCCGAAAAAAATCTCCCCTGTGCTGGGGAGATCATGCAGAGGCGGCAATCGCTTGCACGTTTGTCCTGCAATGAGAGAAGCCCTCCCAGATTTCCTGCGGGTAAATGATCTGGTTCGTGCCGGGAAACTGCTCCATGGCGAGACCGGTGTTCATATCAATGCCGATGGTTTGGTAGGCTTTATACACCAGCTGACTGCAATAAAACGCGTCTTCGGTTTCAGCGTCGAGGAAGTTGAGGTTGTAGGGCTTGCCGACCTGTTTCAAAATATAGTGAGAAACTGATTCACGCATTAGGCGTTCGCCTTCCTCTGAATACCCAAGCACATCCAGCGGAGAAACGACCCCGTAAAACGTGTCGAACAACAAGCCGCGCTGTCTTGCCATGCGTTCGGTATTCCATTCGCCATCCGGAATGTTGAATGTGATGACGCCGCGCGCGCCCGCTTCGGCACAGCGCCCATCGGGACCAAGATACACGGCGACGTGGTCCACGTCGCCGGGCACGAGCCGCCCCACCAAACGCCAAAACTCACCGGGCAGAATATCCGGCTTACCGTTCATGGTGCAAATAATGTCGCCCGTTTGCAGGGTGACGCCGTTAACTTGATAACTGTGAACCATCATAGTCATTATACGGATTTTCGCCCCCAAGCGTTTCAGCCATTCGTCCTAAAAACGAGAGCAAAAATTCACGTATTCTGGATGCCGTCTGATTCCACGTTGGCTGTCGCTGGTAGCGACTCCGCGCTGCGAGGCTCATTTCAAGGAGGATATCGCGCCTCTCTGCCAGGACTTGGAGTTGGTCTGCCAACCCTTGAGCGTCTCCCGGCTGGATGAGAAATCTGGTCACGCCATGTTCGATGACCTCTGAAGCCGCGCCAAGCGTTGTGCCGATGGCAGGCAGACCAAACCCCATCCCTTCGAGGTAGACGATGCCGAAGCCCTCATACGAAGATGGCACAACGAGGACATGTGCGGCGCGAAGTTTTTCGATGAGGGGGGCGTTGTTGAGTGAAGAGTGAAACGTGACGCGTGATGAGAGGTTATGCGAGGCGACAAAATCCTGCATTTGTTTGGCGTAGGCGGGGTCGGTGGCGAGGGAGCCGATGATATCAAGTCGAAGGTCAAAAGTCGAAAGTCGAACAGATTGTAGAAGGGTGCTTAAACCTTTACGCTCTATAACATTCCCCAGGAAGAGGATTCTTAATTCTTTCTTCTTTCCTCTTTCCTTTATCTTTTCCTCCTCAATCGCCTCCCCAAACCGATCCGTCGGCGGGAACGCCACTACGCACGGTTTACTATTCTCTATGACTCCATTCACTACTCTCTTTGTCGTCTCCGAATTGAAAATAAACCCATCCACACTTTGCAGATATTTTTTCTCCACCATGCGGTAAAGATCATTCTGCCACTTTGGGCGCAGTTCAGAACAGCGCAAATGATGGACAA
>JACAEP010000269.1 GCA_013388795.1 Chloroflexota bacterium
GGCGCAGGGCGCGTTCTCTAACGCGCCTGTTGGCGTAAGAGAACGCCAACTACGCAGTTACGGTATTTGTTTGTTAATCATAATGTCGCAGCACACGTTTACACAATTTTTGACATACCAGCCAAAACCGCCGCCTGCTGGCGGGGTTGATGCGCCAATCGCGCTTTTTGATTTTATTATGCTCTGTTGCAAGGATGTCATTGCGAGCCGCCCCAAGCGGCGAAGCCATCCCCGCGCTGGCAGGAAGACTGCTTCGCTTGGCTCGCAGTGACAGAGTTTGAGAGTGTTTGCAACAGAGTCATTTTATCACTTTGATCATATTTATAATGGATGTTCCCCGGCAATTTGCCGCGCGATGTTTGATCAAAACGCATTTGGCGCGGCAGACCTATGTTGACCATACCCCGCTCATGCAGCGCGCTCAAAAACAAGTTTTTGCTCATTGGCAAAAAAACGGTCTAAATGGGCTACAATAGATGATACTTCCCTTCTCTTTGCCCGAGGAGCAAATCATGGCCGCAGTCTATCGCTTTCAATGGCAAAACCCGCAATTACTCAAAGATATTTATCCCATGCGCATCCCGAAGCTGCGCGATTTTCTCATATTCTACAAGGAAGCTGACCTGTGGGCGGAATACAAGGATAAGGATATTTCCACGCTTTCAAAGGATGTGAAGGAATATGAAGACGGCATGGATGCCGCCCGCGCCACCGAATTCAAAACCTACTCCACGCTCAAGACCTATTTTCTCACCAAAGATGTGAAGCCCTTCTTCGTCAAATATAAACCCATCGAAGAAGAAGCCATGGCGCTCATTCAAAAGAACCACGACCTCTTCGCCGCCGCCTGGCCCAAAGACATTCGCGGCGAGCGAACCTTTATTCAAAGCCGCATTGAATCGTTCAAGACCAATCTCGGTTTCCTGCGCGACCGCGTCCGTTTTTTACAGCGCCAGTTGGAGGGCATGCCCGCCGAACATCCCAACCGCGCCAAGGTGGAAGCAGAGTTCAAACTCAAGAACGACTCCGCCATGCCGATGGCGCTGGAAGAGATGGAAAAACTGCGCCAATTCGACGCCACCTACGATAAACTCCAAACCCCCAAATTAGAATGGTATAAACTCACCCAAGCCGACCCGAACTATACGGTCACAGAAGAGGAATTTCTTGCCAGTTACGACCCAAAGATTCCCGTCACCGTCAAGGATATTGTGCGCCTGAAAGTTGAGCAATATGCCAAAACGCTCGAAGGCAAAGACCAGTATCAACTGCTGACCGACATCCGCGCGCGCTTCGAAAAAGAACCAAAACACTTCCCGCTCTGGCTGCAATACATGGTCATCCATTTTTCAGGCATGCGTTACAAATCGGCGCATGGCTCATGGGCCGACCCGAAAGACCTGCTCATCCGCCTGCGCGTGGACGAAGTAAAAAAAGCCCAAGCCGCGCTGACCGACGCCGATGTGAGCGCCCAATGCGCCGAGAAGATCGCCCAATACGAAGGCGCAGACCCACACAAGCCCGCGCTTGCCAAAGCAACGGAAAAAACCTGGCAGGATAAAGTTGCCCTGCACATGAAAAGCGTCAAAGCCAACGGACCCAGGACCAAGCGCGCCGGTCTTGCCGCCCTGGTGGAAGAAGAAACCCGCTATGAGTTCCTGTCCATGACGACTGACCAAGCCCTGGCGAAGTTGGAGGCGATGAAACCCCAACTGCCTGCCTGGGCGTGGAAGTGGATCGTCATGCTCACATCCTTGCGCGTCCATCAAGCCACCGCAGACGGCTGGGAAACCTTCACGCCCGAAGAAGATAAAATCCGTTTTGCCGATACGAAGCTGTATCCCATCTTCAGCAAATGGGCGAGCGATAACACCGGCATGTGGCGGCCCGAACATGGGCGCACACAGGAGATCATCGTGACACGCGCCGTGTGCAATGAAACCGCAGAACACGCCCAACACATTCGCGGACATCTGCCCCCCGGCGGGCTCACCGACAACGCCGCGCGGTATGTCAAAGCCGCCGCCGAAAAAATACCCGGCGCGTACTTCATTAAACCCACTGGCGCAGAACACTACACCCAGGGCGCGAGCATCTTCTGGCTGCGGTATGTCAACAGTGAGCCGAGCGTCTGGCAAATTCCAAAACCGACCCAAGACTCGAACGGTGTGGGCTTGGTGCCTGCTGAATTCATGGGCAAACGCCCGCAGCCCAAAGGTGGAAAGAACGCCGCGCCTGTTCCTGTGCCGTGGGAGTACAAAGGCGGCGGCATGACCCGCTCGCGCACCACCATCGGAGCAGATAAAAAGAAATCCACCCAATCGCAATGGCTGCGTTGGATTCACGAAGCCACCGTCATCGAAGTGGTGGATACCGCCGATGGAACCTACGTTTACACCTTTGAAACCTCCCTGCCCGACGACTTCGCCGGAACCTCCTGCCTGGGCATCTTCCGCAACACCCTGCGCTGGAACCTCGACGATGGCACGGAAGACAACTACAACCGCTCCTTCGTCGGTTACGTGCCCGAAGGTCAGGTTCCGCTTGAAAACCTCAAGCCGCTGATGGATTGGAATAGAATCTTGCTCAAATAACAACGCAGGTCACGCGTGAAGCGTGACCTGCAACTTTTTATGCGCAAACTTACATTATTTGAATCCGCTCTCCTTATCGGACTGGCCATTGCCTCCCTCGCCCTTTGCCTGCTGATCGGCTACGCACTCATCATCGTCGCAAACGAACCGCTGGGAACACAAACCCCTGAGCCGAATCTTCTCCTCATCGCCTCACCCACCGCCGAAACCTTTCTTTCCCCTACCGACCTTGCCGCGCCTCAACCTACCCTTGAACTGCCTCCCACCATCGAGCAGATACCCACGCCCCAGCCTGCCTTCAACGACACCCCGCCACCTGCCGGCAAAATCGCCTTCACCTGCTACGTCAACCAGATCGACCAGATCTGCCTGCTCAACGCCGATGGCAGCGGACGGGCGCAACTCACCAACCTTAAAGCCACCGCCTTTTATCCATCCGTCTCGCCTGATGGACAAACCATCTACTTTTCCTCACGCGACAGCGGCAATTACGAAATTTATTCCATTGATATTTTCGGGAACAACCTGCAAAAACTCACAAATGGGATTGGCGCGCTTTATGCGCCCGAACTTTCTCCCAACGGCGAGTGGATCGTCTTCACCAAAAACGGCGACGGACTCTGGAAAATGCGCCCCGATGGTTCGGATGTAAAACGCATCACCAACCGAGACGACATCGACCCCTCCTGGTCACCTGATGGAGCCATGATCTCCTTTGCCTCATCACGCGCAGGCGCTCGCCAGTTGTTTGTGATGAATGCCGACGGCTCCAACATCCGCCAGGTGACCGACCTCACCAACATGGGCGGACGCAATACCTGGTCGCCGGATGGAACCCGCCTTGCCTTTTATCGCGGCGAACAAGGCAATCGCAATATCTACATCATTAACGTGGACGGCGCCGGGCTGGTTAAACTCACCGACGGCGGCGACAATCTCGGCCCATCCTGGTCGCCCGATGGCAACTGGATCGTCTTCACATCATTTCGGGATGGCAACAACGAACTCTACATCATCCATCCCGATGGCACAGGCTTAATGCGCCTGACAAACAGCCCCATCTCCGATTGGCAGCCAAGATGGGGAAAATAAAAACAGCCCGGCGTCGGCAAGTTAAAACTCTTTATGGAGAATAAACATGGATGAAAGCAGATTTTGATAAAATTCCAATGAAGCCGCCTGCAAATCCAAAGCAAACTGATCAAGCGGGTTAACTATAAAAGCCTCCTGATTGAGCTTGGTTTTGCAGCCGCACTCTATTCAGAAGGCTTTCTCATTTTTCAGGTCCCTCGATCAAAAAAAGCCAACGAGGGTCTTGAAAAAATTTAACTACCAGGACAATCAGGATAGTAATATCCTTCGCCGGGGTCAGCCCAGCCACAGGCTCCGCCCGATCCGGTCAAGAAGAAATAAGTGTCAGGTGAGAAAAAGCCGGTATCAAAATAGATGGAGTCACCTATATTTGCAGGTTCATCTTGGCAATAAACGCCGTATGAAGCCCAGCCGTCAGCCAGCATCCCTACATTATTCCAGTCATAAACATTGTAGCAATATTGGCTGTTTGCGGCTTTTTCGGGCACCCGAACCCAGGCGCGCATGCCGCCAAAGCCGACCACCACATTCTGCCCGGCCACCTTCTGCGAGGTATGGCAGACAACCGTTTCGGCATCCACCTGGGCGCAGTACAGCGGGTAGGCTCCGCCGCCATCCACTTGCACGAAGCCGCTTTCGAGATCGCTCTTTGAAAATTCACCCGTCACGCGGAAGACGAAGGTCGGCACACCATCATCATTGCGCACTTCAACCAGTTCCAAAGCAGAACCGGCAAGGGCGGTGCCAACCGTGCTGGCAAGCAGTGCCAGCAAAATTGCTATTGTCATAAATCCTTTTTTCATTTGCAACTCTCCTTTCTACCTGTGCGTTAACAAATTCATCAGAATTGTATCGTACTCCTGTGGGAATTACAAGAGACGCCCCCCCCTGCATAAACCTTACAAAAAACCTTCGTTTGGCTTGCAGAAATAGGGTTTCCGCTCGGAATGGCTGACAGGTTGCAAAGGGTATAATTCTTCATCTCATCCTATTTTGGAGCGTTGCAAATGCCAGCCAGCCACAAAGTCATCCTTTGCTTATCAATCGCCAGCCTGCTTCTTTTTTCCTGTTCTACTACTGGCGCCACAGTCAGCCCTGAGCCCAGCCTCCCTGCGCCTGTGACGGATACCCCGCCTCCCACTTCGACGCCGGAGCCTGCCAGCCCACCCGAAACGACTGCCACGCCCATACCGGAACAACCCGCCAACGGCGCAGTGATCCATGATGATGGCAAGACTGTTTCCGCCATCGATCCTGTGAGCGGCGAGAAAACCTTGCTCATTTCACACGATGAGCTCGCCCGCATCCTGCCGCCAGACCGTTCTGCTGAATCCTATACTTTTGGCTATGAACGCCCAATCGCCATTGACCTATCCCCCGACCTCACCAAAGCGCTCCTCGCCATCTGCTCCTCCCTGGATGCGCGTCTGCGATGTGTTTTCGAATATTTCATATACTCCCTTGAAAGCAAAGATGTAACGAGGCTGCCAGCCCCTGCTGACACGTATGGCATCTATTGGCAGTGGTCTTCAGACAGCGCCGCCCTGGCAGGCGCCGGGTGGACGTATGACGCCGCCGCGTACCAGATCACTCGTTTCTATTCTGTGCGGGCTGATGGCGCCGGTTTGCAAACCCTGGATGCTGTCAATAATGGACGGTGGAGAATCGCCTGGCACCCCGGCGGGCGGGTGATTTTGCCAATGACCTTCATTACCAACTTTGAATCCATCTTTGTGGATGGCTCCGGCAAGGAGGAAATTTCCATCCCAGAACTGGCTTGGAACGATGCCATGGAGTGTCTTTCCTTTTCGCCGGATAATTCCAAAGTGGCGTTTGTGATCCGCCGGGAACTTCCAAAAGACCACGACTGGGTGTATGTCGCCCGTTCCGATTTTGTCAACCCCACCCTGCTGACAGAATATGACATTGATGCGCGTTATGACTGCTCGATGGCGTGGTCGCGCGACCAGACCTTTGTCAGCGTGAAATACCTTCATGAACCGGGACCAGAAACAGGTCAAGAGAGAAGCGCGGGGCTTGTGCCATTGGGAAAGGTGGTTCGCATTGAAACAGGCAGCCTGATCGAACTGCCGCGCGATGTACGCATTTGCGCCTGGGCGCCGGATGGGAACCTCATCTATGAAAAGGCAGGGTTTGCCGGAGCGCCAGGTGGTATTGAAGCATTCAGCCCTGCCGCCTCCAGGGTGGTCAGTTTGCCAGAAGCGCTTCAAAATGCAGTCAAGACCTGCCCGCATGCATGGCTGAGTGAGAAACCTGCGTTCGAAATCCCGGAAGGCATTCCGCTGGATAACGCCTGCCACCCCGGCGAAACCTATTCGGATGAAATCAACCCAACCGTTTCGGATGTTTCTTCGGTGTTATTCGATATTTTGGAAGCGACCTCGCGCCTTGATGGAGAAACCCTGGAGGTTGTGATGAAATTTGACGCCGCTATTGAAGATCTGGCTGCGTACACCACGCCCGGTATCACTAAAGTGTTCAATGGCTGGGAAGCGCTTGTGGATGTTGACAACAACACACTGACCTGTGACACTCTCGGCGTTGAATACCGGCTGTCGGTGGTGGTGCGCCCTGCCAGCGGCGGCAACCCTGCCGCATTTGGCAGTGCCATCTTAAAGTTTGACCCCGTAGCTGGTAGTTACGTCCGTGCAGATATGCTTGCGATAAAATTCGATCCGCAGGCAAAGACCATCGGCATGCTGGGAAAGATCCCCGGAATTACGACAAACTCGCGGCTGGTCTTCCTTTCACGTTTGGCAACCGGAACGGACGCCAATCCGAACATTACTGGCGATCGAATTTGCGATTAGCGACTATACAGAAACAGGCTGCGGAGGCAGCCTGTTTTTCTTTAACTTCTCAGCTTCGCGCCCACTTCTTTTTCCAGCCGTTTGACGATCTTGTTGCGGATGACGGCAGCATCGGCGTCGGTGAGGGTTTTGTCTTCGGCTTGATACGTCAACGCGTACGCCAGAGACTTTTTGCCTTCGCCGATCTTTTCGTCGCGATACAGGTCGAACAAGCGGACGTGGGTCACGCTTCTTCCGCCTGTTTGCTTGATCAGCGCTTCGACGGTTTCAGCCTTCACTGATTCATCCACGATGAGGGCGATGTCTTCATAAATGGGTGGTGTTTCAGGGATGACTTTGATTCCATACGTCGGGCTGATGGTTCGCATGAGGTCGAGGTCGAATTCAGCGACGAGGACAGGCGAGTCGCCCAACTCGTATTGCTCCTTTACCAGCGGGTGCAGTTCACCGAACACGCCGATGACTACGTCACCGGCTTTGACTTCGGCGGCTTTGCCTGGGTGCAAGTGAGAGTAGGCAGAAGTCGCAGTGTAGGAAATGTTTGTGAGGCGCAACCCGCTCAACATGAGTTCGATGCGTCCCTTCAGATCGAAGAAGTCCAGTTTGGGAGAATCCTTCACATCCCATGCCGTTGCTTCACGCAGACCGGTCATGGCAATGGCGAGTTTGCGCGGCTCGTCGGGGAGTTCGTTCTTGTGCGGCACGAAGACCGAGCCGATCTCGAAGAACGAAAAGGCTTCGCTGTAGCGGATGTTTTTCTCAAGCGAGTCGATCACGGATGCGACGAGGCTGCGGCGCAAAACGCTCTTCTCTGGCGCGATGGGATTCGCAAGGCGGACGTAATCATCATGCTTTGCGATGCGACCTTCTTTTTCAGGCGAAGTCATGCGATAGGATACGACTTCCTGCAAACCGAGAGCGACGAGCAGATCACGCAAATGTTCTTCCCACTCGTGGATGGGATTGCCAACCTGTGGCGGGAGCGCGTCTGCCATGGTGGCAGCGGGGATGTTGTCGTAGCCGTAACTGCGGGCAACTTCTTCGAGCACATCAGCAACACCGACGATGCCTTCGCCAATGTCCATGCGGTGCGGCGGGGCGGTCACTTGTAACTTGTTACCTGTAACTTCACTTTTGAATTCCAAACGAGATAAGAGATTGGAGATTTCTTCGAGCGTGAGGTCAATGCCGAGCCAGCGCTTCACGTCGTTGATGGTGATCTCGACCACCGCGTCTTTCGGCGGCAGCGGATACGCATCCACGAGATCGGGGGCGA
>JACAEP010000281.1 GCA_013388795.1 Chloroflexota bacterium
ACCCCATGACCAACCAAACCCAAACCTGGATCGAAAAAGACAAGAAGCAACTGCATCCCACCTATCATCCCAAGACGCACGCCAACCCGATGGTGATCGAAAAGGGGGAGGGCGTCTGGCTGCATCTCACAGACGGGCGCAAAATTCTCGACGGCATGGCGGGGTTGTGGAATGTCAATGCGGGTTATGGACGAGAAGAACTTGCCAGGGTCGCTTATGATCAGATGAAGCAACTGGCGTTCACGTCCAATTTTTCGGGCATGACCAACCTGCCATCCATTCAATTGGCGGATAAACTGGCTGGCTTTGCATATGAAGGGTTGAATACCACGCTCTTCACATCCGGCGGTTCCGAGTCGAATGACTCCGCGTTTAAGACCGCGCGTTATTACTGGAAGCGCAAAGGCAAGCCGGGCAAGTACAAGGTCATTGCGCGCAAAGGCGCGTATCACGGTGTGACGCTTTCCACCACGTTTGCCACCGGGCTTGAAAAATATCACACTATGTTTGGTCCCGCGCCGGAGGGGTTTGTTCACATCCCTGCGCCGAATCTGTATCGTTATGAAGGCAAGCTGAAAGATGGGGAAACCGTCGGGCAGGCGGCGGCTTGGGAACTAGAGCAAGCCATTCTCCGCGAAGGAGCCGATACCGTCGCCGCTTTCATCGCCGAGCCTGTCATGGGCGTCGGCGGCGTGATCGTTCCACCCGACGATTATTTCCCACTTATCCGAAAAATTTGTGATAAGTACGAAGTCCTCTTCATCGCGGACGAAGTCATCACCGGCTTTGGGCGCACGGGTGAATGGTTCACGCTCAAGCATTGGAATGTGAAGCCTGATATTTTGTCGTTCGCCAAAGCCATCACCAGCGGATACGCTCCGCTCGGCGGCATTCAAATCTCAGATGAAATTCGTGAGACAATGGAATCGGCGGCGGATACCGAAGCGTACATGCACGGCTATACTTATTCGGGGCATGCCATGGCGTGCGCGGTTGGGCTGAAAAATCTTGAAATCATGGAACGCGAGGAGTTCCCCAAACGCGCGCGTGAATTGGGTAAACGTCTGCTCGAAGGTTTGAAGAAGCTCGAAGAATTCCCCTTTGTGGGCGATGTGCGCGGACTGGGCTTGGTCTGCGGCGTGGAGATCGTCTCCGATAAAAATACCAAAGCCGCCGACCCCGGCACTGCCATGAAGATTTTCAAGGCTGCCGAAGCGCGCGTTCTGCGCTCGCGTCCGCTTGGCAATACGCTGGCATTCTCGCCCCCGCTCTCCATCACCGAAGATGAAGTGGATGAGATTGTGAAGCGCTTGGGCGCGGCAATGGATGGAATGGCATAGGCGTTGCGGGTGGTTGTTTTTCACCTTGCAACCAGATTCATGTTTCCTAATTTCATTATGGGCTATAATCAGAAGGAAAACAGTTTGGAACATTGTTGAGCAACAATTAATGCATTTGCCTTGGGCATGGCTGTTTCAATAGGCTGTATTATGTTGGTTAATGAATAAATGCGCCTTGCCGGGCGCAATCATTTTGGAGGACTCATGACCGAAGGATTGATTATTGACGACAACCGCCAGACGGCGGATGCATTGCAGCAGATGCTTGACCTGTTGGACCTGCCTGCCCGAACCGCATACGGCTCTGCTGCGGCGATGTCTGTATTGGCAAGCGTGGTTCCAAACTTCATCTGTTTAGATATCAATATGCCCGGCGTGGATGGCACTGAAGTGCTGGCGTACATCCGCCGTGAACCTCGTTTGATGAAAGTCCCCGTTATTATCATTACCTCTGATGATCAGCCGGAAACCCGCCAGCACGTCATGCGGGGCGGCGCGCAAGCCATGGTGATCAAGCCTGTTACGATCGAAGTATTGGAAGGCGCATTTAAGAAGGCGGGCATCGTCAAGTAAATCTTATAGTACGATGAAGATACAAACGGCTCCAGAAAACAAACCGGGAGCCTTTTGCATTTAATTCAGTTTATGGAGCCGGCCACGGAATTTCCGCTGGTTGCGAGAAACCGTGTTTCTCCACGGTGAAAATCCTTCCCCAAGACGGAGCCGCGCACCCAGGTTCATCTTTAACCGTGTAGCTGGTAGTGTACTGATCGGGATAGGAGAACGTCCACCAAAGATACGCGCCATCCTGACAAACAAATGCTTCGATGAGATAGCCGCGGTCATCGTCGGCGGTCATGTTGACCTGGTTCCACGTAATGGTCACTTGGTCGTCGTTGCGGGTGGCTTGCACATTTTGCGGTGGACCATACATATTGCTGCCAATGCGCTGTAAGTCTGGCTCGAACTTTTGCAGTGTGCTGACATCTCCGACCACATCCACAACCGAAGGGGCGACCCAACACGAATAACTGAGTTTTTCAAATTGCACATAGAGCCAGTTGCTGTACATTCCTCGGTATCTTGCTACTCCCTTGTCGCCTGCATAAAGATCGGCGGCGTGCAGGTAGGCTGCCGAGGGACCGTAACGACAATGCGCCTGCTTGTTGACTGTGACAATCGGCCCGGCCACTTCCGGAGTGGTTGTTCTGGTTGGGGCAGGCGTGTCTGTAGGAGCGGGGGTAGGGGTGACGGTTGGTGTCAGAGTGGGCGGAGGTGTGGCGGTGATGTAGATGATGATGGGGATGGCGCTTTCTTGCGGCTCTGGCGTCGGTAGCGGCAGGCTTGGGGTGCAGGCTGTGATCGCAAAAAAATGATCAAGATCGAGTACCAGCGTCTCATTTGAAATTCTCCAATAAAGTGCGGGTGTTTTCGCCAAGGGCGGCGTTAGCGTAACCGCCTTCCATGATAATGGCTGTGGGCAGGTTAAGACCAGCCACCTTTCTGCCTATTTCGTCAAATCCTTCGCGAGTGACGCGAAAGGTTCCCAGTGGGTCGCCGTCAAACGTATCTGCCCCGAACGAAAGCACGAGAAATTGCGGATCGAATCCATAGATTAACTTCAAGGCTTCATCCAACGCGGCAAGATAACTCCCATCGTCTGTATGTTGGGGAAGCGGGAAGTTGCGGTGAAAGCCAGCCCCTGCGCCTGCGCCAGTTTCATCGGCAAAGCCGGTGTAATGCGGGTATTCAAAGTCTGGGTCGCCGTGAAGCGAGATCGTGAAAACGTCGTTGCGCTCGTAGAAAATATCCTGCGTGCCATTCCCGCCATGATAGTCCACATCGAGGATGGCAGCCTTTCCCTTTTTTGAAAGCCAATGCGCGGCAACCGCGGCATTGTTGATAAAGCAATATCCGCCGGCATAGTCTCTGCCGGCATGATGTCCTGGCGGGCGGCAGAGCGCAAAAGCGGACCGCCGCCCATTGACAATGGCCGATGCCGCGCTCAAAGCAATATTTGCAGAAGTCAATGCAGCTTGATAGGTCCCTGCTACAATACAAGCAGAAAGGTCCATGATGTAATAGCCGCCGCGCCCGCGCACCGAGGCGGTTGGGCGTGTCTGCCTGCGCAATGCAAAAGTCGCTGGCAAAAAGGCATGCGTTTCGGGCGCCGCCGCCGCTTCCGAGTCAGAAGCCAGCCACTCGTCCCAGCAGGAGGCGAGGAATTGAATATAATCCCGGTCATGCACAGCCAGAATTGGGTCGAGTCCAAAATCCTGCGGTTCACTGAATTTTGCCCAGTCGGTTTGTTTTAAGGCAGATAGAATTCGATCCATGCGGTCGGGGTTCTCAAGATATGGCACGCGCTTGCCGCCGTCAAACACTTCGAACGGCGGAAAATGATGGCGGTGGTTTTCGGAATAAAAGATTTTCATGGTAAGACAATTGTACCCGTAAGCATCCAAGTATCATAGAATCTGGAGGAATTGATGGAACTATTTGAAGCGCTTCATGGACGAACAACGGTCAGCAAAGTGAAGCAAGATGCGCTTCCACGCGAGACAATCGAAAAATTGTTAAGCGCCGCAGTGCAGGCGCCAAATCACCACAAGGTGAGACCCTGGCGTTTTGTTGTTTTGACGGGAAACGGGCGTATGAAACTTGGCGATGTGATGGCCGCTTCTTTCGCGGACCGGAATCCGGGCGCGCCAGCCGACGGGTTGGATAAAACCCGAGCCTTGCCGTTGCGCGCGCCAGTGGTGATTGCTGTTGGGGCCGATAAGCCTTCTGAGGCAAGGATCATTGAAGAAGAAAATATTGCGGCGGCTTCTGCCGCGTGCCAGAATATTTTGCTAGCGGCTCACGCTTTGGGGCTGGGAGCCATTTGGCGCACCGGCGAGTGGGCGCGTGATGTGAAAGTTAAAGAATTCCTCGGTTTTGCCGCCGACCAGCATATTGTGGGTTTTATTTATGTCGGCTATCCGGAGTCGTCGCCTGAACCATATACCCGTGTTGGGTTTGAGGACCGCGTAACCTGGGTTGAGTGATCAAATAATCGGACTCTTGCAAAAATCAACTGTCACTCACCTTACGCAGTTTACGTCTTTCCGTCAGGCTTCAATTTCAATTTGACTGCTGACCGCAGACGACCGAATCAAGAGTAAGAATGGCGGTCTGCGGTCAAAAGGCAGGGAAAACGCAGGCGCGCGAAAGTCGAGACTGTAAGCCAGGCTTTTTACCTCTCTGTGATGGATTACGGTAATTTTGCCGCCAAGAATTGACATGCTTTCTGTTTTCACGTATAAGTGCAAGAATAATTCATTTTGCGTCGTGGAGGCGGATATGTTTGCGTTACGCTTGTTGGCAGAAGGCGGGGAAGGTCCGAATACGGAGCTTCTGTGGTTGTTGATGGTTTTATTGGGATTTATTGCCCTGGCGGTGATTGTCGGCTGGCTGGCGGCTTCGAGAAAGCCGCATTCTGTTTCGGCGAAGGAAGAGGCGGTTTCATCTTCGGATGCCAAACGATTTGCAGACGATCTGGTCAAGATCGAAGGAATTGGACCGAAGACCGCAAAGGTTCTGGCGCGTGCGGGCATCCTGACTTTTGCTGATTTGGCAAATGCAAAAAAGGAGGATGTGCAGACTGTGCTCAATCGGGCTGGGTTGCACATGATGAACCCGGAAGGCTGGATTGACCAGGCTAGGCTGGCGGCAAAAGGAGATTGGGATGGATTTGAGAAATTGCAGAGAAGGTTGACGGGCGGAAGGAAAAAGAAATAAGGCTGCGCGTAAAATTCTTGATGGATGTCACTTGATTAAAGTAACTAATATCACAGTATTTTTATTTCCAAGCGGCTATAATGAACTTCTTGATTTCAATCAACTGGAGGTTTTTTTATGAAAAAAATCGTTATCGGGTTGTTGGTTTTGTCTCTTGGCGCAATGGCGCTTGCGGCCTGTGGCGGCGGGGCAAGTAATTCCACCGGTCTTGACCCTGTTCCTGCAGAGTATGCGGGGGTTACAAATCCTTTGGGTCCCGATGCCGCCTCGGCAGGCGCTGAGGTGTTTGCTGCAAATTGCGCATCTTGCCATGGGGAAAAAGGATACGGGGATGGGCCTGCGGGTGCGGCGCTTGATCCGGCTCCTAAGAATTTGGTGGAAGTTGCCGCGCAAGCGGGTGATGACTATCTATACTGGCGTATCAATACTGGCAAGGAAGGCACGGCCATGGTTGCTTGGAAGGGCATTTTGACCGAAGATCAAATTTGGCAGGCAGTGGCTTTCATTCGCACCCTGAAGTAATTGATTGATGGAATCAAAAACACGCTTCAAAGCCGGAGCGTGTTTTTTGATTCTACGTTTATTAGCTTTCCAACGCTTCGAGGATTTTTTCTTTCAGCTCGCCGGGGTGGAAGGGTTTTGTGAGGTAATCTGTGGCTCCTGCCCCAAATGCCACGGCTCGGCTGTCACTGTCATCCAGGGCTGTTACGATGATAATGGGGGTGCGGATAAATTGTGAATCTTCGCGCAACATTCGGCAAAGGCGGAAACCATCCGGTTGCGGCATCATCAAGTCTAGCAAGATTAGATCGGGCATCTCGTTTTTTGCAACTTCAATGGCTTTATGGCTTTCATTAATGGAAACGGTTTCAAAGCCCTCTGCTTTTAGCAATTTCTGCAATAGGTCTGTGACCAATTTGTCGTCATCGACCATCATTATTTTTGCCATACTGTAGTCCTGATTCTGAGTTGAAATTTACATCTTTATCTATTGAGCAGTTCATCTATTTGTTTTGTTAATGCCTTGGGGATGATGGGTTTTGTTACGAATTGAGTTGCGCCGGCATTGGCAGCGTCTCTGCGCGTGCCTTCATCGCTCAAAGCGGAAACCATCATGACTTTGGCGCTGCTGATCTCAGGTTTTGACTTGATCAATTTACAAATTGCAATCCCGTTGATCTCCGGCATCATGATATCGAGCAGGACTAGATCCGGGCGGAAACTTTCGGCTGCTTGCAGGGCATTTCGGCTTTCTAATACGGAGAGGGTTTCATGTCCTTCCAGCCGGGTAATAGTTTCCAATAATCGAATTGTCTCGGCATCGTCGTCAATGATAAGGATCTTGGCCATACTCAGCTCCTGATGGAAAGCGTTATTCTCCGATTAGTTCGGTGATCTTGGCTGCCAGTTCGTCAAGGTTGAAAGGTTTTGCGAGGTATCCATTTGCGCCAAGGGTGGCGGCGCGGGTGTTGCTGTTGTCTAATGCTGTAATGATAAGGATCGGGGTTCGAGCAAATTTTACATCATCGCGAAGCATACTAGTTAAAGTGAAACCGTCTGGCGGGGGCATCATGATGTCAAGGATAAACAGGTCTGGCCGAAGTTGCTCGGCAATGGATACTGCCTTGGAACTATGGTTGGTCGATGTGACTTGATACCCAATTGACGAAAGGTATCGTCCAAGCAGAGTAGTCACTTTTTCGTCATCATCCACGATCAAGATTTTTGCCATTGCTTTCAAAATTCTCCAAGAACCTTCAATTTTTCAAGTCTGTAGTTATTATACCCTTTACATCGTTCGAGAATCTTTTGCGGCAAGGAAATTTCAATGAATTGTATGGCGGGTTCTCGATGACCTGCCTGATTCTTTGGCTTGCAATGATCAATTTGTATAGCCGAGTTGTCCAGGCTGGTTCTCCATATTACTTTTTCATCTTACGCGCCATTGGTAAACCTGTGCCTTCTGACCGCAGACGGCTGACTGCCGCGCTTGCTTACAAGTCAGCCGTCCGCGGTCGGCGGTCAAACTTACCTTGAAACCCAGCCGCAGAGTTACAACTGCGTAAGGTGAGTTACTTTTTAAGCATTGCCATTTCGTGTTCGTGTTTGACGGTTTCTGCCCACCCCTCATTAACTGGGCGTGAATTGAACCCAAGCTCGCGTTTGGCTTTGGAATTATCGCCGAGATCGGTTGTTCCGGCGATCACGCGCAACCCTTCCGATGTATACGAATCAGGCAGGAGCGCATCGAATGGCTTGACCAGCGCCAACATGGCTTTTTCATCATTCCGGGGGCAGCCGGTCATTGCCTCGCGCATGGACTCCTTATCGGTCACATCGCCTTTGAATAATTTCACGCCCAGCGCTTGCAGTTC
>JACAEP010000214.1 GCA_013388795.1 Chloroflexota bacterium
GGGTCAACTCGCTGAAACGCAAACGGTTCAGGTCAAAGATGGAAGCGCGGCTTACATCAAAGCCTGTCAGGCGCGCGGACAAAAGCTGGGCGATATCAAAGCGTCGGTCTTGCAAAAATCCACGGGCTGGGGCAAATGGTTCGAGTGCAATACTCGATAATACCCGCTTGCATTTGCTGAATTTATTCTTGGTTTGGCGATATGTGTAAAATCCGCGCGCGCAAATGGCATTCAACTACCGCCTTCGAATAATTGCGTTCTCCTCTTTCTTCCCTTCGGCGCAAGACGAATTCATGAAAAGATGCTGGAGGGAAACGGTGATTAACACCTCCAACACGGTTTTTCCGGTCTCCTCCTTTGGCAAACGCTGACGTCGGATTGTTCACCCGGCGTCAGCGTTTAATCTATTTCAGTATGCGAAATGTTTTTATTGATGGACAGGCAAAATCACCACGAACGTCGAGCCTGTTCCCACTTTCGATTCGACCCAGACCCGTCCTTGATGCGCTTCCACAATAGATTTCACAATCGCCAGCCCCAGCCCGGTCCCCTCCACACCGGCAGGTCGGTTCGAAGCGCGAAAGAACTTTTCAAAAATACGGTTCTGTTCCTCGGTCGGAATGCCGGGACCGCTATCCGTGACGCGCAAAATGAGCTGGTTCTCCTGCATTGCCATACTGATCTTGACCATGCCATTGGGCGGCGTGTACTTGACGGCATTCCCGATCAGGTTATCGATCATCTGGCGAATGCGAATTGGATTTGCGCGCAAGGGCTTGAGATCGCCAGCCACATCGCTGGTCAATTGAATGTTCTTGCGCCTGACCTGGTTATCAAAGACAGCAAGAGAATACTGAAGGATGGTATCCAGATAGACCATTTCACGGCGGGTATCGAAACCGGCTTCAAGCCTTCCCAGATCAAGCAATTCATTCACCAGCCCGGTCATATGCTGCACGCTGGCGCGCAACCGTTCAATAAACTCAAGCTGAGACTCATTGAGCGGACCCGTGCGTTCGATCAACTCCATATACCCCAAAATCGCCGTCAAGGGCGAACGCAAATCATGCGAGACCGTATGAACAAAATCGTTCTTCAGCCGGTCGATCTCTTTTAAGTACGATATATCCTGCATGGTCACCGCGCTGCCAATGCGCGGCAGAGGCGTATATTGCGCATTGAACACGCGTCCATCGTCGAAATTGATCTCATGATATTTCAACGTGCCATTACGGGCGCGATCGATCAAAGCGCTCAGGTCGGCATTGGCAATGACTTCGCGAATTTTTTTTCCAACAAGAGATTCCTTTTCCAAATCGAAAATATCGTAAACGGTCTGATTCACCAGCAGGATCTGCTGATGATCGTCCAGGACGATCACCCCATCCTGAATATTGGAAATGATCGCCTCTAACTTGTTTCGTTCTGCCTCTGATATTTTGGCTTTTTGTTCCAACGACGCTGTGGTGCGCTTCACTTCGCGGCGCACCCAATCCCCCAACTTCTGCGCATGACTCATACTGCGCCGAACCTCGCCGACAACATCTTCCCCCTTCAATGGCGGGCGGAGGATGCCGCTCAGCCCCGCTCGCAGGGCGGTCTCCGCTGAAACCACCCCAGCCGCATACAGGATAATGGGCAGGGTGGGAAAGCGCTCTAACAAGGCTTGAGAAACAAGCAGCCCATCCTCCCCGCCAAAATTTTCCCCAACCAACACCAGCGCTGGCACAGACTGATCTACTAGTTTTTCAAGCCCTTCACGATCCTGCACGGTGGATACTTCAAACTCCGAAGCGCGCAGAGTCCGCGCCATTAATTCCAACGCCGGGGATGCATCTAATGCTAGTAGGATCAAATCTTGTTTCGACATTAATGAATTATTTTGGTCCGGTAACTGTATTTTCGGAAGATCGTGAAAGTCTTTGCAGGGCATCTTTCACAGTTTCCAATGCTTTTTTCTGTTCCGGGTTTAAGGCGCCGGGCATTTCGGTCAATACAAGATTGAGCGGATAGACCGCCGACTCGACTTCGCTGCGAATGGATTTGCGCAGCGTCTCCAACGCGGCATGACGGGTCTTCTCGCCCGTGCGCGCATTTTCGGCCGTCTTTTCAAGCGCGCGGAAAAGCTGCGCATTCACAAGCGAAATGGAAGCATAATCTGCCATGGCTTCAAGCATCGCCTGCGCATCGCGCGAATACTCACGGTCTGCCTGGCGCGCTACAATCAGCAAACCAATCACCTCGCTCTTGATCTTGATCGGCACAACCCCGCAGGCTCGCCCTAGAGATGCAATCTTGAATTTTTGCAGGGGCGTCCCGTTCATGAACAGGCTCTCCCCCGAGAGCGCCACCAGCGAGCTGACGCCGTCATCCACAGGCTGGTTCATTTTCTTCGACCAGGCGTCGGGCAGTCCGCGTTGGGCGCGCAGCAAGAAAATATTGCCTTTATCCTCGCGCAGCATCAACCAGCACATATCCGATTCGCCCAATTGCAAGGCGCTTTCGAGGATCAAATCAAACAGGCGTCGTTGATCGTTGACCGATGTAACCGCCTTCGCAATGGAAAGAATAGTCGTCATGTCGCGCAAACGGCGTTTAAGTTCTTCATTGGTCGCCTTGAGCTGACGATCCAGCTTTTGACGTTCCCGCGTTTCCTGTGTCTGCCGCAAGGCGCGCTCGACAATGGACACCACTTCGGCATCCCGCAGGGGCCAGAACAACACATCCACTGCGCCAAGCCGGAACGCCTGAATGGCATCATGTTCCTGCCCTTTTTCAGCGATCACGATCACAGGAGACTTCACACTTTGCGAATTGAGCGCCGCCAGCAGGTCTTTTCCGCTCAAACCGGGCAAATTGATATTGGCGAGGATCAAGTCGGGCGGAGTCTGAACCGCAAGCTTAATGGCTGAACCCGCCTCTCCGACCACCGTCACCTGATAGCCAAGTGGTTTGAGGGCTTGCCTGCCGATCAGATCGGCAATATCTGGGTCGTTTTCTACAATCAAAATCTGTTCCCCGGTTGCCACAAGTAAATTCTCCTTGGAAAGATTCTAACACCTTTTCGATTACAATCTTAAGTATGAATTTTTCCAAATTCAAGATTGCCGTCGTCATTCCTTCCTACCGAACCGACAAAGAGATTCAAGCGGTACTCAAAGGAATACCGGCTTTCGTCCGGCACATCATCGTCGTGGATGACGCTTCGCCCGACTCCAGCGCAGACCTTGTCTCTGCGGCCGCAAAACGTGACAAGCGCATCACGCTTTTGCGGCACGCAAAAAATCAGGGCGTAGGCGGCGCCATGATAACAGGGTTCAAAAAAGCCCTGGAATTTGGCGTTGAAATTGTAATAAAAGTGGACGGCGACGGGCAAATGGACCCACACTACATTCCCGCGTTGATTATGCCGCTGCTGACAGGCGAAGCCGATTATGCCAAGGGCAATCGCTTTCGTGATTTTTCCGCGCTGCAACAAATGCCGCTGGTGCGCCGCATTGGCAATCTCGGCTTGAGCTTTCTCACCAAAGCCGCCACCGGCTATTGGAATATCTTCGACCCAACCAATGGCTACTTCGACATCCGCGCTGAAATGCTTGCGCAGTTACCGCTGGATAAACTCGATCCAGGCTACTTCTTCGAAACCTCCATGCTTTCGCGCCTGTATCTGCTGGATGCCTTCGTACAGGATGTGACCATCCCGGCCCGCTATCGCGGCGAAACCTCCAGCCTCTCCATTCGGCGCGTCCTCTTTGAGTTCCCCTTCAAACTCACGCGCACATTCATCAAACGCATCATCCTCAAATATTTCATTTTTGATTTTTCGATGATGTCCATCTACCTGCTGACCGGCATTCCACTGCTATTCATCGGACTGATCTACGGCTCGATCAAATGGTACCAATACAACCAGATCGGCATCTCCGCCCCCACGGGCACGGTCATCCTGCCTACTCTCGCCGTCATCCTTGGCATTCAAATCTTGCTTTCCGCCATCGAAATCGACCTCAACGCCACTCCACGCAAAGCCATCAGCAAAGCGCTGGTCTGACATGGAATTCAAGCCCTACATCCCCGGATTCAAACCCGCAGAGGCTGGCCCTCTTTCACGCTTCCTGCCTGCGTTGGAAGATGGCGCCATCTCAGGGTGGCTTGCGGCTCAATCCCTAACCGGCGCCTGGCTGCTCGACCCATTCGGATTCTCTCCGAAACTTGCGCTCGAAGCCGCCCGCAGTGGATATCGCGTGCTGGTCACAGCAAACAATCCCGTCACCCGTTTCCTGCTGGAAGTATTTGCAAACCCGCCGCCCCACAGCGAATTCGCCGCCGCCCTGGCAGACTTGGGCGCTGCCAGAAAAGGGGATGAGCGCCTCCAACACCATTTGCAAGCCCTGTATCTGACACAGTGTGAAGCGTGTGAAAAACAAATTCAAGCCCAATCCTTCCTCTGGCGTAAAGGGGAAGATGCGCCCTACGCCCGTATCTATCAGTGTCCGCATTGCAAAGACGAAGGCGAGCGCGCAGTCAGAGACTCTGATCAAGAACTTGCCCTGCAGATCGCCGCAACAGATGCCCTGCATCGCACTCGTCTCTTCGAGCGTGTAGTTTCGTTGAAAGATGAAGACCGCATCTATGCGGAAGAAGCCGTTGAGCATTATTTGCCGCGCCCGCTGTATGTGATTGGCACCATTCTGAACCGATTGGAAGGCATGAATCTCGCGCCCATTCGCAAACAGGCTCTAACGGCGCTATTGCTCCTCGCCTTCGATGCGGGCAATACGCTTTGGGCGCATCCGGCGCAGCGCCCGCGACCGAAGCAATTGAGCACGCCAAATCAATTCCGTGAAAATAATTTGTGGAGCGAGCTGGAGCGGGGAGTCGCTTTGTTTGCTGAGTCAGGCTCGCCCGTCGCGGTGGAGGCGTGGCCGGCAAAAATCCCAGAGACGGGCGGAGTCTGCATCTATGAAGGACGTCTCAAAGACCTTGCGCTGGAGGTCAAACGCGAAATTCCAATTGCGGCTGTGATTGGATCCCTCCCGCGCCCCAACCAGGCATTTTGGACTCTTTCCGCATTGTGGGCTGGCTGGTTATGGGGCAGAGATGCCGTGGAACCCTATAAGACTGCCCTGCGCCGCAGACGATATGATTGGGCATGGAATGCCACAGCCTTGCATGCCGTTTTTAACCGTTTGAACGACCTGCTTGCCGATGGCGTGCCGGTCTTTGGCGTTATGCCGGAACCGGAAGCGCCGTTTATGACATCAGCCATCACAGCCGCGCATGCCGCTGGATTCCATTTGGAAAGCGTCGCCTTGCGAACCGAACATGACCCGGTGCAGTTGCTTTGGAAAAGCGGGGCAAAACCTCAACCTATGCCGATGGATATTGAAGTCATTCGCACTGCAATGCGGGAATTTTTATCCGCCCGCGGCGAACCGGCAGGCTATTTGTATTTGCATACGGCAGGGTTGATTGCCTTGGCAGAAGCAAATGCCTTGAAACAAGCCGAGGATGAGTTCGATTTTGCAATGCGGCGAACTCAAAGCGCCCTAGAGCAAGCATTGAAAGACGGTCGTGATTTTGTGCATTATTCCACAGGCGAAGGGGTGGATACCGGCATGTGGGGCGTTGTGACGTCGGGCGCGTCGCTTACAGACCGCGTTGAGATGGCCATCGTGAACCATCTGCAAAAGCATCGCAACATCATCTTTCTGGACGTTGAGAATGAATTGAATCTGCAATTTACCGGATTGATGACACCCTCAAAAGGTCTGATCTATGCTGTCTTAAAATCGTATGCGGAAAAAGATGGTGGGGTTTGGAATCTTCGCAAGGAAGACGTTGCCAGCGCCCGCCGCGAGGAAATAAAAACGATCCTGGGTCAACTTGAAGAGATTGGAAAGCGGCTTGGGTTACAATCGCGCATCGAAGATAAAAAAATAACCTGGTTGGAGGATGGCAAGCCTGCGCGCAGGTTTCATGTGCTGGCTTCCGCGCTTGTTCACCGCGCAGCCGAAGACGCCGACGAGCAAACCATTATCGTTTTTCCCGGCGGGCGTTCCACACTCATTGCTTATAAACAGGACCGCGACCCTGCTCTCAAAGAGCGTTTGAAAAAATTCAAGCTGGTTAAGTACCGCCTGCTGCGAAGCGTACTCGACCTGCCGATCCTCACGCAGGCAACGTTCGATGAAATGGTAAAAAGCGACCCGGTGGAAAAAGCAGAAGGTCAAATGCTGATGTTTTAGCGGAGTAGTATGCGAAGAAAGGTTTTTCTTTTTTTTCTCGCCCTGGCATGTCTATCATCCTGCATTTCGGTGAATGTGGAGGAACCAAAGACCCCCGTTCCTTCGAACTTTGTCACAGCGACTCTTGAGCCCACCAAGGCTGGTTACGTTGCGCCCGCCCCAACCGCCATGCCAGCCATCACTGCCACGTCAACCTTCGTCGTCACCATTGACCCAAACTGCCAAGACAGCGCCGTGCTTGTCCGCGATGTGACCATCCCGGATGGCACACAAATGAAGCCGGGCGAACCCTTTACCAAGACCTGGGAATTCATCAACAACGGCGCCTGCCCATGGTATGGTTACACTATCAAGTTCGCGGCCGGCGACCCAATGAATGCGCCGCTCTCTGCGCCAATCCCGGATACGCTGATCAAACAAACGGTTCAAGTCTCGGTCAATTTGATCGCGCCGACAGCCAACGGCGCGTACACTGGCTACTTCACCCTTAATGACCCAACCGGCAAAGATGTTCCAATTGGAACTGAAAAGACCTTTTGGGTGAAGATCGTTGTCGGGAATACCGTCGTTCCGCAGGCGACAAGTTCTTCAGGCGGCAATTCCCCTGCGGCTGCCAGCGGAGGCGGGAACTGTAAGTACAGCCAAAATTCGGGGTATGTTCAACAGATCATATCGCTTATTAATCAAGAACGCGCGAACGCGGGGCTTCCTGCCTTGACTGTTGATCCGATATTAAGCAATGCCGCCCAGTTTCATGCGGCAGAGATGGCGTGTGCCGGCAAGATCAGCCATACGGGTTCCGACGGCTCCTCCGCACACGCGCGTATTGTCGCTTTCGGGTACGCGCCTTCTTATGCAGAAGAGATCATTTACGGAGGCGGCGGTCCGCAGGCGGCTGTAACATGGTGGATGAACGACCCGATCCACCGTGATGCCATTCTCAGCGCCAAATCCACACAGATGGGTGTGGGATATGCGTATTATTCAAATGGCTCGTACGGGGATTATTTTGTTGTGGATTTTGGAAGCCCATAAAACGAAAAATTCTAAGGCTCTTCTAAGCCTAAACACTTGCAATATTTTTAAATTGGGTGTATTATTTTTAGCGTTGACTGCCAGGGTGCCCCCCTCACCCTGGCAGTCAACATTTTAACCACCAGGCATAAGAGAATAAAAAACCGGCGCAAATTGCGCCGGTTTTTTATTTCTTGTTTTCTTTTACCATTTGCCTGGCGGTCTGCAAGAGTTCGTGCGCCGAACGGAGCGTGCCTTCGCCTACTTCGCCCAACATCTGCGAAAGTTCAAGCAGGCGGGGTTCACCTTCGAGCGGCTCGACACGCGTTAGTGTTCGTCCCTTATCCACAAGTTTTTGCACTTGATAATGCTGATCGCCAAAGACAGCCAATTGGGGAAGATGCGTGACACAGAAGACCTGATGACTGCGTGACAAATTCCACAGTTTATGGCCAACCACCATGCCCACGCGCCCGCCGATGCCCTGATCGATTTCATCGAAGATCAGGGATGGCACTTCGTCGGCGCGTGCCATGACGTTCTTCAACCCAAGCATCAGGCGCGAGGTCTCGCCGCCAGACGCGATCTTCGCCAACGGCTTGAGTCCTTCGCCGGGGTTGGGGGCAACGAGAAACTCCACGCGGTCGATCCCGTTCTGGTCAAAAGCGAGGCGGGTTCCGTCTGCAAGGGGAATGCCGTTCGCGTCGGGCTTGGTCTGGAAGTCCGCGCCAAATTGGGCCGATGCCATCCGCAAATCATCCAATTCCGTTTCGATGCGGCTGCCCATTGTTGCGGCGGCATCTTTTCTTTTTTCTGAAAGCGCCAGGGCTTGCCTGGAAAGTTTATCGAGCAGTTTGGCTTCCTGTAATTCAAGCTCGGCAATGCGGTCTGCGGCGCCCGTAATGGTTTCAAGTTGTTTCTTAGCCTCCGCGCCATAGGCAATCACGGCTGGGATATTGCCGCCATATTTGCGTGTGAGCGAATGAATCAAGTCGAGCCGTTCTTCAACATCATCAAGGCGCTTGGGATTGAACTCAATCTCTTCGAGATAGTCGCGCAGATCATGGATGATATCTGAAAGCGTATCGAGCATGACCTCAGCTTGATTGGCCAACTCAGATTGTCCCTCGTCGATCTTCGCCAGGGCAGTCAGTGCCTGCGCCGCCTGACCGATCAAATCGGTGGCGGCGGGTGTTTCTGGCGAACCTTCTTCGAGAATCGCGAGGGCTTCCTGCGCATTTTGCGCCAGCGACTCGGCATTGGCAAGCCGGTCACGTTCTTTGCGCAATTCCTCGTCTTCGCCCACTTTCAACTTTGCCGATTCGATCTCTTCTACTTGATAGGTCAGCATCTCAATACGCCGGTCGGCATCGGCTTGCGCTTTGCGCAGGTGGTTCAACTCATTACGCAAGGTCAACAAAGCGTGATAGGTTTGGCGATATTCGTTCAGCGGCTTGGAAACATCGGCATAGCGATCCAGCAGGCCAAGATGGGCGCGCGGGTCCAACAGGGAAAGATGTTCCGCCTGTCCATGAATGTCGATCAGCAAGGCGCCAAGTTCGCGCAACAGCCCAACGTTAACGGTGCGTCCATTGACGCGCGCCACGCTGCGCCCCTCCCTGCGGACTTCGCGCATAAGCACGACATAATCTGAATCGTCGTCCATCAGCTCTTCGCGGTTGAGGACTTCATGCACCGCCTCACGTTCGGGACCTTTGAGCTGGAAGACCCCCTCGACAAATGCGGCGTCTGAGTCGGTGCGGACGAAGGTTGTATCCGCTTTGCCGCCAATCAGCATGACCACAGCATCAAGGATGATGGATTTCCCGGCGCCGGTTTCACCGGTCAGGATGATTAGACCTGAACCAAAACGCAGGTGAAGTTTGTCGATAATGGCAAAGTTCTGGATGCGGAGTTCTGTCAGCATAAGTTATCGTGAAAGTTGGATTCCAGAAAGCCGCGCATAGACCATCGGCGCGGCAATAACAAGATAAATACCCTGAAACATCAAACCAAAAATATTCCCACTCAGAAGTTGTATGAGCAGCATGGGCAAGGCTCCTGCAACCACACCCGTGCCAGCCGTCAAAAAAAGCGGGCGAGAGCGCCGGCGGCGGGTGGCTGCTCTCACGGCCTCAGCAATGATGCCCCCGGCAGCAGATGAAACAGCAAAGATCAAGAGCCAGCCTATGAATCCGATTCCGCCGATCAAAGTCACGAGAAAAGATGCGGCGCCTGAGATGACCGCGGACAGGACAAAGCTTGAAACGAAATCGTACCATTGGGCTGTATCAAATGATCTTTGGCGTTCGCGCATGCAATCTTTGCAAATATACCCCGTGGGTGTGCTGAAGGCACACGAGGTGCAAATGAATTTTTCACAGCGCTTACAGCGCAGGCTGGTTTCACGATCGGGATGAGTGTAACAATAGGTAAGGGATGATTCGGTCATCGTGGAAATCCTGAAGAATTTTCGTTGATGTGCATGGTGATGTTGCGATAAAAATATCCGGGGTCGCCAAAACGGACAAATTGAGTGGTGACTTCCGCAGCAGTAACACGCACCTTGTCGTCTTCCATCAGCGGCGCAGGCGGCTGTCCGTCAACACTGAAAACGGCATTTTCACTTTTAACCATAATGCCAACCGTGGCGCCTTCAGAAAGAACAACTGCCCGATCTACAGAAAGATGCGGGGCAATCGGCACTAGCAGGATGTTGCGTAATTCCGGCGGGAGGATGGGCCCGCCGGCAGCCAGGGCGTAGGCGGTCGAGCCGGTGGCGGTTGCGGCGATGAGTCCATCTGCCACATAGCTGGTCAACTCGCGGGTATCCACAAAGGCGCTCAGGCGCACGGGGCGCAGGTTTTGTCCGCGTCCCACAACGGCTTCATTCAACGCCAGCGATACGCCAATCTGTTCGCCTGCCCGCAGATGTTCGACCCTCAACATCATGCGGTTTTCGATCCATGCCTCACCGTTGAGCAGCCGCTTGAAGTAATCGCGCCATTCTTTGCGGTCGATCTGAATGAGAAACCCGAGCCTGCCAAGGTTTACGCCCAAAATGGGCACGTTCGACGGCGCGCATAAATGACCCGCCCGCAAAACACTGCCATCCCCGCCGACGGCAATCAGCATGTCAAACTCACCCTGCTTCACGCGGCTGCGCAAGTCTTCATCATATAGCGAGCCGACAGGCGCTTCTATGCCGCACTGGTGAAAAAAGACCGACATGGCTTCCGCTTCGGTAAAAGCATCCGGCATTTTCGGATAGGCCGTGATGACGATCCGTTTTGGAATAAAGGGCGCAGACATGGCAGTAATTATAAGGTAAACGGGTAGACCCGTACACAGGTTTGCAGAACAGGCATGTGTACGGGAACTCCCTATACCAGGCTTTCTTCACAGATGTCGCGAAACCCGCATCCTTTACAACGGGATGGCTGGTCATGCGACCGGTTAATTTTCCCGCGAATGTCATCTTCACGCATGTCGCCCAGCAGTTCGATCAGAGCGGTTTCGAGGTCTTTTGTATAATCTACGGCAAAATCGCGGTTCTCGTAATGAATGATCCCATACGGCGGACGTTTGCCATACGTTTTTTCAACAAGCAGACAATAGGATGCCAATTGAAAAATATGCGAGTCATACGGCGCTTCGGGCGCGCGCCCCGATTTGACTTCGACGGGAATGAGTTGCCCGTTTTTTTCGATCAAATAATCCGGCTTACCCGTCAGGGCAAGGGCGGGGTAAAAGAGCGGCTTTTCCACTTTTCCCCATGCGCGCGTGTCGGTGTAGATGATTCGTCCGCCGGGCAGCCCCGCAGCTTTTTGCTGGCGGTCTGACTGCCAGAAAAAGAGGAGGGCAAGCAGGAAAAGGACAAGGACAATGTAGGTCATAACACTTGAAAAGCAAAAAAAGCCACCAGTGTAAGAAGCGCCGCCAAAAGCAGGAACCAGCCCAGGGCGCGGTTGAGAGCCGCGGCGAGGACTTGCCTGCCATGCCGGCGATGAAGCGCGGTTCCGGCGGCCAGTTCGGTTTGATTCTTGGATTCCACGCCGGTTTTGCGATACCACCAGGCGCGGCGGCAATATAAATAATTGCCGATCTCAGAGGAACGAATAGGGCGCATGGGCAGAGTATAGCACAAATTTTCTAATCAGCGCCGGCAGAAGTATGCGGAATTCGTGATAAACTCTTCACGCAAATTTCCGTGGAGGACAACATGCCCAAACGCGAGACATACCCGATCACCATTGCCGGGGTTCGACGAGAACTCCCCCTTTTTGAGATCAAACCCGGTTTACGCATTGCCATTTTGAATATTTTGGGAGATACCGAGCTGGTTGCGGCTTGCGCGCGTGAACTGGCTGAAAAGGTCAAGGACGTGGACTTTGATATCATCCTGACGGCTGAAGCGAAGTCGATCCCGATTGCGCATGCGCTGGCCACAGAAACGAAAAAACCTTATGTTGTGTTGCGCAAAATGTATAAGCCTTACATGGGAGATGCCATAAAAGCGGAGACGCTTTCGATCACCACCGGTCAACCGCAGGTTTTGATCCTTGACGAAAAAGATACTGAAATGATCAAGGGAAAGAAGGTCCTGATCGTGGACGACGTCATCAGCACCGGCTCGACCCTGCAGGGGATGCGCATGATCCTCGACAAAGCCGGGGCAGCCATTGCAGGCGAGGCGGCGATCCTCACCGAAGGGGACCGCGCGCAATGGCTGCACATCCATTCACTTGGGCATTTACCCTTGTTTACAGAATAGACGAGGGAGACCCTTTGCGGCCGCTCTTTGGCTTCAACAAAAAAGGACACCCACAAGGGATGTCCCTACAAAAACAATTCCATTTTCTTTTTTCGCGAGAGAGCCTTGATGGCTCTCTCACGTCTTAACGCTGTGTTCTTATCTGGCTGTTCCTCCAGATAGACCAGTTTCACCGGGCGGCGGGTTTTGGTGTAGCGCGCGCCCACACCCTGGTTATGTTGGGCCACTCGTCGTTCTGGGTCGGTCGTCCAACCGGTGTAATAGGTGCCGTCTGAGCATTCCAGGATGTAACAATAAAAATTCATCCTCCAGCCCTTGATGGCCCATCTTTGGGTCTGCCCATCTTCCCCAATTTCGAACCAAACAGGGTCTCCATGAACGACGGCTTTTCCACGTTCCCGCCCGGCATCCGGACCCAGTCTGCTTTGCTGCGCTCCGCAACCCAACCCGCCCGATTCTTTTGAGCGGTCTCCAATCGCTTGCGAAGAGACGGCTCATCCTGGCGCTCCAAATCTTCGCGCAGGTCAAGCAGGGCGGTCATCATCGCATTCAGGGCGCGAATCACATTCTCACGATTCTGCGCGGACAATGCCGCCAGCGCCTGTACGTCATCCTCCGAAAAGGCGGAAGTGGCGGCAAAATACCCATGGCTGGCAGTTTTTTGCATTTCCATCCAACCAGGTTGATTGATGGTTGCGTTCAACAAAGCCGCAGAGACCAATCGCGGCAAAATGTGAGTGGAAGCCGCCAACCCGTCTGATTCAACAAAATCCGTCAACACTGCCGTCGAGCCGAGCAACTCCACCATATCCGAAACCAGATTCACCGCTGCGCCGGGCGTTCCAGGCGGGGCCGAAACCATGAAAATACCCTTCGCAAACAGATCCGCCTTGGCGGACTCCAGACCCGTTGCAAAGAGATCAAGATAGTTGGGCCCAATGGCAGGCACCACGCCCACATAATAAGCCGACTCTGGCAGCAATTCCTGCGCCCATTTATGAACCTCCGCCTTCACCGGGGCCGTATCCACAATCACAACATCCTTGCGAAGGTCTTCGGCAATATAACGAAAGGTCTCACGGATTTCATGGATCGGCAATGCCAGAATGACCAAATCCGCGCCTTCTACCGAAGCCGGCAAGTTATGGTTGGTTTCATTCACAGCGCCCATTTTTTTGGCGAGCTGTTCAACCCCATACTCCTTATCATGACCGGTCGTAAACACCTTATCTTGATGAGCCGCAAGCGAAAGACCGATGGAGCCGCCGATCTGTCCTAAACCAATGATGGTAACTTTTACAGGCATGGCAACCTCAACGAATGGAATGACGAAATTATAACCCCGTCACATAAACGCCCCGTTAAACTACGAGAACCGCGGACGCCGACCGCGGTTCCCTTTGAAAGGAGGAGAAGAGAAATCACCTTACAGGGGCAAATTTATCATGGTTATCCGAAACGTACTTGACGCTTAACCTACAATTACCCTACGATTGTTTGACAACTTACAAGTCTGTAATCAACTTTAGTATTTTATTCCAGATGAAGCCTACCGTCACGCCCCTCCCTTCTGCCAGCCTGCACCGTGGCCCATTACACGAGACACCCCTCGGAGATTTCCGCCTCATCGCCTCAGACCTTGGGGCTGATCGCCATCAAATGGGCAGATTCCCAACCCAAACTGGATGTCCGCCTGCAAAACCCCATGCCCATCGTCATTCCCTATCACCGCGTTTTGGGGGTAGACGGCAAACTGCTATGGTCTGCCCGCCAAAGAGTGGACGCTCAAATTGGAAGGCGTGATGCTGGCATGATAAACTCAGAAATGTGAACACCCTTCTTCAACTCTTTTGGACATTCCTAAAAGTAAACCTGCTCAGCACATCCGGACCCGCCTCGGTGGGGCTTCTCTACAGTGAAGCGATTGGACGCTTTGTAACAGAAGCGGAATTTGTTCAGGCGGTGGGTTTCTCGTCTGTGCTGCCAGGCAGTGACGCCTTGCAATTGGCGATGTACATCGGGTATGCTGCCGGAGGGATTACAGGCGGGCTGGTGGCGCTCACCGCCTCCATTTTGCCGCCCACAGTGATTATCCTCGGGGTCACGATGATCTTGCACCGTCTTCGGCGCGAAGCATGGGTCAACAGCTTTGTGGAAGGGTTAACGCCCGCCATTGCCGTCCTCATGGTTTTTACTGCCTGGAAGATCTTTGAAAAAGGCGGCGGCATAAGCTGGTTTGGCGGGTCGGTTGCGCTGGTTAGTTTTGCCGCCATGTGGCGCAAGATTCCTGAGAGACTGGTCATCATCCTGGCAGGCATCCTTGGAGTCATCTTTCTTTCCGCGTCATGAACACATCGAATTCCTCTTCAAAAAAATATTTGCAATTGTTTTGGATGTTTCTGAAAGTGAACCTGCTTTCGCCTTCGGGCCCTGCGTCGGTCGGGTTGCTTTACAAGGAAGCCGTCGGCAGGATCATGACCGAAGAACGCTTTGTGGAAGCGGTGGGGTTTTCAAATTTTTTGCCGGGCAGCGAAGCCTTGAAACTGGCGATGTTTGTCGGCTATGCCGCAGGCGGGGCGCCGGGTGTATTTACAGCGCTGTTGGGCGCCGTTTTGCCGCCGACGGTGATGATGTTCGTGGTGGCGCTCATCCTTCAACAGGTGCAGCATGAGAGCTGGTTGGAAGGGTTTGTAAAGGGGATGAGTCCCGCTGTAGCGGCATTGATCATAATGGTAGCCTGGGAACTCTTCCGTGTTGGAAGATCCAAGAGCATTGGCAGACGCACACTTTTGATTGCAGCATTGAGCGCGATAGCGCTTTGGCTGAACATCCCATCGCCGCTGGTTTTGCTTGGCGCAGGCATTCTTGGAATTATTTTATTCCGCTGATTGGAATGGTTTATGTCGTCCGAAATGTTGATCGTCACCAATGGAACCAAAGAAAGTTTTTCGGCTGTGGAGCAGGGAGCCTGGCTGGCTGCCACGCTGGGGATGAGGGTTACGCTTCTGGGAATTAACGAGAAATTGGACCCTGCCGCGATCGACTCTGTTCACCCGTTGGAAGAGGTCTTCGAACGTGCTGTTGGCGTGTTTAATGCTCAGAGGGTGACATACCAGCTTGAGGTCCGCAATGGAAGCGCAGAAAAGATCGTCCCGCAGGAAGCGCGGAAGAATGACACCCTTGTGGTTTTGGGTCCGCTTGGACGCCCACCGTTCCAGCGCTTGGTGGCTGGACGTTCAATCCGTCATTTCATCGAGGAAATCGAACAGCCGCTCCTGTATGTACCCGAAGCGAAGATGCCGGTGAAAAGGATCTTGATCAGCGTGGGCGGGCTGGGATATGACGTGAATGCGGAACATATTGCCATGCAGATCTCCATGAAGGCCAAAGCCGAGATCGTTTTGCTGCATGTCGTGCCGCCGATTGATTTGAACTACCCCACTGCAGAAGCCATCAGCCGCAATTGGCAGAACCTGGTTGAGACGGATACGCCCATTGGGAGAAGTCTGCGTCAATCGCTGGATATCGCCAGAACAAGTGGAGTGACTGCTTCGGTCAAGGTGCGGCAGGGTAATGTGATCGAAGAGATTTTGGCAGAAACACAGGCTGGAAATTACGACCTGCTTTGCATGGGGTCTTCGTATAGTGTCCATTCCTTGCGGCAGATGTATTCTGCCAATGTGACGGCGGAGATCATGGAGCGAATGCACCACCCGGTGATGACGGCAAGATTTCGAAACGAGGAGGGGTCATGGAAGAAATGACCGGATTGATTCTCAAGGCGTTGAAATTCTCAACAAAGAAACATTATGACCAACGCAGGCGTGATTCTAAATCTTCACCTTATATCAATCATCCCATTCAAGTGGCAGAGACGTTATGGTCGGTAGGCGGTGTGCGGGATGCCGCGTTGCTGGCTGCCGCCATTTTGCACGACACCATCGAAGACACCGACGCGACGCCTGTAGAGATCGAACGTGAATTTGGCGGGGATGTGCTGAGACTGGCGCTGGAAGCCGCCGATGACAAAAGCCTGCCGAAAGAAGTCCGCAAACAACTGCAAATCGAAAACCGCGCCGCACAAATCGCCGCACGCCAAGCAGTTGAAACTGACAGACAAGATCTGTAATGTCTATGACCTGGCGCATTCACCGCCCGCCAATTGGTCGTTAAAACGCAAACAGGAGTACCTTATCTGGAGTGAGAAAGTCGTGAAAGGACTGCGCGGCGTCAGCAAAGAGCTGAGACCCGCTATGACGAAGTCCTTGCTGAGGGAAAGCGTTTTCTGGGAATGTAACATCGGCGTGCTGGTCGGCGTAACCGTCATCAAGTTTGGGTTGCTGTGCAAATAGATATGTCCCACGATTGAGTATTAAATTTAAGGCATTGATGGCGCAGGGGCGGGTTGAGAGCCGAATAAGTCTATGGGAAAGGCGTCAGAATGTGACCAATTACCTGTCTGAAGCTGCGTATCGATAAAGTAACTTAACAAATAATTCCCTGCCTCGTCATTTATCTCGAACTCAAACAATACAATTCGCGCTCCCTTCTCATTGATCTCAGGAATGGCGCTGCCTTCCAACGGGAAAATTAATCCCGCAACCGAATAGCCCTCATCCAATGTCTTTGCCCAGACGGTTACATTTAGGGACTGAAGTCCTTCTTCCAGAGAAGAGACGATTACTTCAAAATCGAATTCCGGAAGGTTGTATTTTGCCGTCAACTCATAAATCTTCTCTCTTGCCAAATCTTCGATTTCATTTTGAGAAAGCGCGTTCGATGGGGCGCTGAGAAGGGAAGGGTCTGCGTTTAAAAGCGCATCACCAACATTGTGCTTGTCGAGATTGTATATTTCATTTCCCTGATTGTCAATTAAAATTTTTACGTAACTATCAACGACATATTCATGCTGGCGGGCTGACACAATGACAGCGCGATCTACCGCATGGAGGTTTCTTTGGTCATCCCTGGTGACAAAAGTGTTTGCGCTTTCTGTAACGATTTTTAATCGGAGTGGAAACAGATCAAGGGTTTCTATTTCAACGACGGGGACACTTTGTCTCTCTAATTGCGCCCGCAAAAATAACACAACATCTTCCTGCGCTTTGATTCGAACATATGCGCCAACTGCCAGCCCGCCGACAAGCAGCGCCAGAAATATTCGCTTAGACAATCTTGTTTTTATCATTTTTGCCTCCATCAAATTAGGGACCGTGATTGTAATATTGGTAGTAATAGATTTTATCTACAGCATACGGGGCATCTTCCACCCACAGTGACTGGTCAAATAAATGCCAAATACCGCTCGAGTCCATATATTGAACTGCAAAAAAGTCTGTATCCAGTTCGTTTAAGTCGCTGACATGTATTTCAGATCGAGCTTGAACGTATTGGGGAGCAGATTCGGTTTCTTTGCATTCATACTGAGTCGAATCTATCCACCCGCACCAAGTTGTTCCCCCAGCCCATACAACCCGATAATCCGTTATATCTCCCCAGGGTTGCGTTCCGTGATAAGCGAAATCGTAAGGATTTTCTCCGGGAGGAGGGTTTGGCATCATCCATTCGATATAGCGTTTTGCGGCTGTCCATCCTTCGTAATAGCGCCAACCTGCTTGCACCCAATATGGATAAGAGATGGACACCCAACTAGATTGGCCGCTATGCAATGCCGCTACTTGATAGGGTGGTTGTGAAGAGGTTGAGATATTTGCCTTCACGCCATAGGAATTCGTGCGATTATTTCCTGTATACCAACGTCCTTCAGTGGGAGAGGCTGTGACAGTAGGTGTATAAGTTTTTGTCACCGTCGCGGTCGCCGTTGGGCTGGGAGTGGAAGTCGGCGTAACGGTCATAAAGTTCTGATTGCTGTAAATGTAGATATGCCCGACGATGGAATAACCTGTGATGGGCCAGTCCACGTTGCCGTTGACGGATAACTGATTGGGGTAGCCGCTCGTCCCGCAGGTCGTGATATTTGGAGAGGAATCATTTCACGATGATAAGGATATGGACACCGCCTCGTTCCTGCTTAAACTGAAGGCTGCCAAGGCGCTTCCGAAAACGGCTGCCCCCGAGCCGCCTCTCTACTACCCAATCTTTGAAGAGGCACACAGAAAAGGAGAAGGCGTTATTGTCGTAGCGCCGACCGCCAAAGCCAGTGGGACTGTCTGCTCGGCGCAAACGGCGGCGCAGGAATTTCCAGATGTAGCTATCCGCGTGGTAGATACGCAGACCCTGTCTTGTAATCTTGGCTCGCTTGTGCTAATTGCAGATGATATGGCAAAGGAAGGCAAGTCTGCCAGCCAGATCGTTGCGAAATTAGAGGATATGATTCCGCGCGGCAGGCTTTATTTTTTGGTGGATACGCTCGAATACCTCGCCAAAGGCGGGCGCATCGGCGGTGCAAAACGGCTTGTGGCAGAGTTGTTGGAGATCAAGCCCACCTTACAGATCAAAGCCGGTCAGGCGGAACCCTTTGAACAACAACGGACGAAAAAACGCGCGCTTGCCCGGCTGGTTGAGGTTGTGGCAGAAGAATGTCCGGGCGGAGAGTCGGCTCATTTGTGTGTGCTGCAGGTTGAGGCGGAGTCTGAGGCGCAGGCGCTGGCAGCAGAACTGAAATCAAAGGTTAATGTCGCGCATATTCCCATGTATGAATTGCCGCCCGCCATTGTGGCGCATGCCGGTCCGCAGGCCATGGGGGTTGGGTTCTTTATTTGATATAAAAATGAAACGGCGCTGTCTTTTGCAACAGCGCCGTTTTTTTATTCAACGAGTTTATCGGACAATCACCGCATCAATCGAACCCTTGGTGCCGGTCGCCTTGGTGGTGACGAAAACCAATTTCAGGGTGTGCGTTTCCGGCGAAAGTTGACCGGTGTAATCCCAACGCATTTTGAACGTCTTTGTGCCTGTCTTTTGGTGGATCGTGCCAACCAGAACATTGTCCACGTACACGTTTATATCCCGGTAGGCGCTGCCGCCTGTGTAAAGGATGCTGAAGGATTTGCCGGTAAACGTAAATGTGGCAGACGAGTTATTTTTGGTTGTCTCGCGGTAAGACCCGCCATATGCCTGGCTCTTCGTGATCTTCGTCCAGTTTGCGGAGTAGACGAAATTCGCATGGGTATCATCGAAATACGTTTCGGCAGGAGTGGGTGTGGGGCTTGCCGTTTGCGTTTTGGTGGGGGCAGGCGTTTGGGTCTTCGTGGGCGCGGGGGGTTGGGTCTTGATTGGCGTGGATGTGACCGTGCCTGTTGGAGCCGGGGTGGACGTTTGGGTGGCAGTCGGCGCCGGTGTGGACGTTCCGCTCACCTGCGTGTTTCCGCTCAACGTTACGCCTTGCGGACTGCGAACCCAGATGCTATTGAAATGAACATTGTTGGAGACCAGCACATTCAAATTGGCGGCATTGTCCAGTGAAATCCCCCTGCGCTGAGCCGTTGGGACGTTGTTGCCGCTAATGGTGACATTGGTCAATGTACCGCCCACATCACTGGCAAAGACCATAATCCCCGTATAACAGCCATTGACCGTGTTATTGGAAACGGTCACATCGTGCAACTGCGCCCCCCAGCCCGCGTAGTTTTCCTCGCCGAGAGCAATGCCCATCGGAACGCCCGTGGTACAGTAGGAATTGTTGCCAAGCGCCTGAATGTTGAATGAATTATCAATATAAATGTTGACAGATTTATTATCGTAAACTGTATTATTTTCTATCAAAACATGGCTGGCGCGGGTGGCGGCAATCCCTTCGCCGCAGTTTTCATAGACGGTATTGCCGCGCACGGTCACATTCGACGAACCGCCCCCAATCTTGATCGCCGATCCCCAGGCTGTGTTGTAACAAGTGATAACCCCGCCTGAAAGGGAACCATTCTCAAGCACGGTGTGGTACACAATATTGTTCTCAACGATCACCGACTGTCCTTCAACAAAAATGCCGTGAGACTCAGCCTCTGCCACCGTAAAACCACGCACGGTCACATTCTGCGCCCCAGAAGCAACGTAAATGCCATGAGGAGAAGCGATAATCACCGCATTCTGCCCTTCCACTGTAATATTGCTTTTGGAAATGGACAGCGGCTGCATATATGTCCCTTCAAGCGCCACGATCAGGTCGCCGGAAGCCGCCCCCTCGATTGCCCGCTCAAACGTTGCACAAGGCGCTTCCAGCGAACAGGCATTGGCATCGTTTCCAGATGGACTTACATAAAACGTATTTCCCGCCTGCCATGGAGAGACAGATGCCGACGCATAAACGCCATGAACACTCACGAGCGCCACGGTCAGCGCCATCATCCAACTTGCAAATTGTGTCATTGTCTTCTTCATGTTATTCTCCGTATGAACAGAGCGGCTGGAGTCATGGATGAAAGGGAAAGTTCCAGCGCCCGCCCCACAAGATAACAAACCCGCCTCTCATAAAGCCAGTTGCAGCCTAGTACCTGAGTACCAGTCAAAGTTCCATATCTGTAAACTTTTCAATTGAGTTAGGTCCACCCCCAAACCCTTCACGAAATCCCAACCCCAACAGCAAAATATGCGAAATTTAAAAAGGCATTAACCTGAGCTTATCAAGCGTGAAAGGCGGCAAACACCTCAATTTACGGTAATATTGTTCGACGGAGGACAAATCATGCTCGAACTTGCCAACACCCGTTTTGTATTTTTAGACATCGAAACCACCGGGCTTTCTCCCTGGTTCGGAGACCGCATCTGCCAGATCGCCGTGATCGTCACCGAGGGCAAACGCATCAAACGGACCCTTGACCTGCTCCTCGACCCTGAACGTGAGCTTTCGCCGTCAGCCATCCACATTCATGGCTTGGATAATGCCTCCCTCAAAGGCAAACCGCGCTTTGCCGACATTGCCGACGAACTGGCAAGTTTCATCACCGATGGAATCCTGGTCTGTCACAACGCCAGGTTCGATCTTCAATTTCTCGACAATGAATATCGAAAATTGGGGCGCACCGTCGAATTTCCAAACCTCATTGATACGTTACTCATGGCGCGCGATTATTACGAATTGCCGTCCTACAGCCTGGGTCATCTCTCCAAAGATTTCCAAATCTCAACATACATCGAAGGCTCGCGCGCTTTTGCTGATGCCATTACGATGAAGAATCTCTTCTTTGCCATGGTAGAGTCACTGAAAACCGTGAAGAAGACGCTTGATGACCTGATCGGAATCTACAATTCTCCCGCCTGGCCGCGCGAGGGAATCTATCTTCCCACCGAATTAAGCGAAGCCATCCACAGCGGAAAAAAACTTTTCATCCACTACATGGATAAGGACGGTTCGATCTCGGAACGCTGGATCACGCCCAGGGAAGTAATCGGTTTATCGGATTATCTCTACCTGCAAGCCTACTGCCACACACGTGAAGCAGATCGCACCTTTCGCTTGGATCGGATTCTAAGCCTGCAGGAATAGGCGGATTGGATTGCGAAAAAAGTCGTAAAAATTCCACCGCTGGAAGCGTCTCTAGTCCGCGAAAAGGAATTTTATGAGCGAAACCACACCAAAAATCATCCTCAATCCCGAAGGCAACAGCACAGGCGACGCCTGCGTCCCAAA
>JACAEP010000180.1 GCA_013388795.1 Chloroflexota bacterium
CATCGAGTCACAATCAGAGAGACCGCTTGGTGATAACGAAGATTTTCGCGTGGGAGAACTTTAGGCGACTTTCAGTCGCTTGCCAAACCTACCGCCTTTAGGCGGTAGTAGTTTAGTTATGACATCGTTGAGTTGATGGGGGATCTGAACATTGTGGATTACTACGCCTCCACCCTCGACTTGAGCTGGCTGGCCGCACCCCATCCTCATCCAACCCGAAGAGGAATCCTCGCCTCCGCCGACAGCGACCTGCCGCCTGAACGAATCGCCTATCTCAAGTCTATGGGCGCCATTGCCGGAGATTGGGAATCGGGAGCCTTAGCATGGGTGGCAAACAAAAACGCCGCGCGTTTGCTCATTTTGCGCGGCGTCAGCGACCTGGTCAGCGAAGAAGCGGGCGAGGCATACGACAACCTGCCGTTGTTCGAAGAACGGACAAAGAAAGTGATGCAAAAACTTTTTGATCAGCTTCCCGACTGGTTGAAGTGTGTAAACTGAAAAGACCTGCTGGGTGTTCTATACCAAGCTTTAGCATCTTTCTACCGCGGATTCAACACCCGCCCTATGAACAAAATCTGCCTGCTCTCCACATCGCGGATAAAGAACAGAAATGGACGGTCAACGTACAACTCATTCTCCGGCATCATCGCGGTTGCGCCTTCCACGATGACCGCCGTTGCCGCGGCGGCTTCGGTGCCTTTTTCGTCCACGGCTGCAAATGCTTTGTGAATGATATCCCCGATGAACAGGTCTTGTTGATCAGTCATGCCGGTGAAATCAGCGCGGTTTTCGTCGAAGGGGATCGGCATGCCCATGGTTGCCAGCGTGTCTGAAAGTGAAAAGGAACTTTCAAATTCAAATTTTGGCATCCGCAAAGCGACGTCGGCGGCAGTAAACGTTGAAAGAACTTCTTGAAACATTGCCGCACTTAATGTAGATTCAACTTCTTCAAAACGACCTTCATCCGGCACGAGCAATGTCATTACCGCCGATCCGCCTGCGTAGGGGAGTTCTGCCGCGACAAATCCGTCTCCAACGAAGTAGGGAATGCTCATGCGCTGACCCATCATCGGCACGGTCACTTCAGATCCATCCAGCAGTTTGAATGTGCCGTCGTAGGTGTCATTGGCGTCGAAGGGGGAAAGCCAATCGGCTTTGAAATAAATGGCGTTGACCAACACCATCTTTGTATTCGTTGTGATGGAATTTTCCGGTAAAAGGTTGTTGATCTTATCTTCTGTCTCACGGCTGACCCATTCGTTGATCGTTTTGCGCGAAGGGTCGGGGTGGTTGGCGAAGTCAAGCAGGTGAATGCCTGCGCCATAGTGGATGGAAAGCGTATCCAAAAAATCGGGCAGGAAGATAAAGGTTTGTTCCGCCCAGACGGAATTGGCAATGCTCAACTGCATCGGCTCCTGCTCTTTATTGAAGACAAGGTTTGTGTCTTCAAGCGTCAGGTCGAGCGCGTTGAAGGCGCGATGGGTTTGTTCCTGCGGACCGAAATTCAGTACCTCGGCCATTTGGGTTTCGGTTTCGCCTCTTGCGCCAGAGTACGTCATAGCGAGGGCGAGGGAGATGCTGAACGGGGAGAGGATCAAGTTCTCATCCTGAGTCCGAAGCGACTGGTACAAGGCTAGGGCAAAGGCGTTATTCCCATCCACAAGAGCGGCGATATCCGCTTCACTCACCGCGGGGTTTTTCTCCCGCGCGCGGTTGGATTGTGCCATTTGCGCCGGGCTGGCGCAGGCGGCGAACAAGGCTGCATATAGAAAAAGGATTACAAATACTCTTTGAAGCGACTTCATAGGCTCTCCTTGATGGCGGTTATTCCTATTCTAGGCGCGGAACATCATTTTTCTGTGTCACCCATTTTTCCTATGCTGGCAGAATCAAAAAAATCCATGAGGTTGGCTCATGGATTTTTCCTGTATCGGTTAAGTCATCGAGTGATCAGCCAGATCAGGCTGATTTGCTCCGGCGTGATGGAGACCGATTGCAGCGTTGCGCTCCCGCGGTTGCCGCCGACGTTCGAGAGGCGGTTGGCGATGGTCTGATTCCAATTGTCCACGCGGTTTTGTTCGATGGACTGCCCGTCAATTTGCGCGTCTGAAATCGAAGCGGTCAACTTTCCATTGCTCACGCCAAGATCAAGGCGGAAACTTATCGTGTCAGTCTTGTCGGGGTCGTTTAGACGTTGACGCGTGCCAGTGACCGACACGTACCCGTTTTGAAGGGAGGCGGTCAAGTCTTGAATGAGCGGGTCGGCAATGGCGGAGGAGATGACCTCCTGCAATTGCGCCTGTGTGACGGACGTTTCAACAGTGACGGCGCCATCGTCATTTTGGGTGATGTTGGCTTTGCATGCGCCCAGCGCAAATATTGCGACGGAAGCAATAAGGACGAGTGTATTGATTTTCATATTCATTCTCCATGACGGGAAGTGTCTCATGCCTTTGTTTAACAGTTGATAATAACATGTAATTTTTTTGTAAACTCGTCATGTTTGCGAATGGGCGTCCCCGTACCGTAAAAAACACCGCGCCTTTGCGCGGTGTTTGGATGTTCACTATGGCCCGGGCGGTGGAATTTGATTGGCGCCTTCCAATATTTGCATATCTGCCATGTACTCGGCATGTTCGTAGGCTGTCAGCGCCCCGCCTTCGCCTTCCACCGGGTCCACGCTTTCATTGCCATCGAGGTCAATGCCTTTGTAGATTTGTTGCGCCAGGGAAACTGCCAGGCGGACATCCGTTTCCGCAATTTGCCCAGAGCCGGCCTCAACGATGCGCTTCGCAACCTCTCGAAGCTGGGCAGCCCACCCTTCGATATTTCTTCCGCTGATACCGACATGCCCGCTGTGTACCTTGACGTTGGCGGTCGCATCGGCTGACGATGCGGCGAGTTCGGCATGGGTGATCATCCCTTCGACGTAGCCGACCTGGTCGCCATTCAAAAGCAGGCCAAAGCCGTCGCCGGGATTGTTGATTTTTCCATCCTTGTCCCAATCTTTAATATCGCCGCTTTGTTTGCCGACAATAAGATTAATGATCGCTTCTGCATGGGCGCGTACGGTTTCTTCATCCCCGCTTAGGAAGGCTTGCTCGAGCTGTTCACCGTGATTCGCCACAAGTTGACTTGTTTCAACCAGTCCTTCTGTCAGGCCGATCTGGTTCGGCGTACTGCCAAAACTGACCAGCAAATGACGAATGTGTGTGAGCGCGCCGGAAGGAAGCCCGGATGAGTAGGAGATGGTATCCGACGGGTTGGGGCTGGGGTCGGGGAGTGTTTCGAGCGTGATTTCCATTCGGTTGAAGCCGTCTAACAGGTTGCGGCTTTCGGGGTCGAGGTAGGTCAAGGTATATTGACCGGAATTATTCTTTTGCAGGAGCCCAAGGCTCGTCAGCGTTTCGGCGCTGTCATTGATCAGCCAGGCTTCGTATTGAGCGCCATACGTCGGGTCGGGCAGCGAGGCGGTGACGGTGACCTGGTCCAGGTTGCCTTGGAAACGCAGTATGCCGACGAAGTCGCCAAAGTTTACTTGCGGCGGCGGGGCAGAATCGGATTCGGTTTCGCTGGAATGCTGATCACCATGCGGCGCTGTAGCTGTCGCTGCGGCGGTTGTTGCAGGAGGCGTTGTTTCCGTGGTATTCGTCAAGCCGGGCAAGGCGGCAAAGGCAGAGACTCCAAGTGCGCTGGCGGTAAAAACTCCAATACAGAGGCAGGTGAAGATGCCTGCGCCAATCCACAGGAGTTTGTTTGGGCGCGGGGTCGGTTTCTTGGAAACAGAAACAGTTGACGGCGGAGTTTTGAAGCGCAGGGAGTGGAGCGTCTCCGCTTCGGCATGCATGTCCACGGCGTTATAAAAGTCCAATAAAAGATCGTGCGCAGTTTGGTAGCGGTTCTCAGGCAGTTTTTCGAGCGCTTTGTATACCACCGCTTGTATTTCAGGTGAGATGTTGTTGATGGGAGGCGGCGGTTCGGAGACATGTTTGAGGATAACGCCGAGGGTTGAGTCGCCGTCGAAGGGCACGCGCCCTGCCATCATTTCGTAGAGGACAACGCCGAGCGAGTAGGTGTCGGAGCGTCCGTCGGCGGGGTTGCCTTGTGCCTGTTCGGGGCTCATGTAGGCAGGCGTTCCGCTGATGACGCCGGAGAGGGTTTTGGTGGTGGAGCTGGTCATGCGCACCAAGCCGAAGTCGGTGATGATGCATTCAGTATCGGGTCTGAGCGGCTGGTCGAAGGAGAAGTTGCCGCTTTTGTTGTTGAGAATGATGTTGGCAGGTTTGATGTCTCTATGCACGATGCCCTGTGAATGGGCGTAGTCTATGCCTGCTGCAAGTGGTTTGAGCAGTTGTGCAATTTGCGCGAGGGAGAGTTGGGTCCCGTTTTTATGCAGGTCGCGCAGATAATTGGCAAGCGATGGACCTTTGAGATATTCCATCACAATGTAGGGATGACCTTCGTGAGTGTCGAAGTCGTAGATCTGGACAATGTTTGGATGGCGCAGACCTGCGACAGCTTTGGCTTCACGCTGGAAGCGCTCAAGCAGTTCCGGGTCTGACTCGATGTAGCGATGCATGATCTTGACGGCGACGGGGCGGTCAAGGGTGAGATGGGTGCCCATGTACACTTCTGCCATGCCCCCATGTGCCAGGTATTTCTCAATACGAACTTTGCCGATGGTTTTTCCAATCCATTCTGCCATGCGTGAATTATACAGTGAAAATTGGAGGAGGGATGTCTGAAAATGGAGTTGAAATGGAGTATCTGTTTCTACCTTCCCAATCTTCCACGCTCCGCTTCGATCACATCCGTTTCTAACTTCTTAAACAGTGGACCAGGTTGATTTAACTTCTGTCCCGGCTTGAGGTCGCTGGGTTTCCATTGCAAGCTTTCAACGGGCTTGTATCGCAACACCTTGTGCGTGCCGATGGCGTCGGTCACATCTTCGGTGTATTGCTCGCCGAAAAGCGGAGTCTCGTAGCCGAAGAATCCATGCAGGCGCTCGGATGTGAAGGGGATGAACGGCGCGAACATGATCTTCAACGAGTCGATGGCTTTCAATGCGGTGTAGATGGTCTTGGCGGCGCCGTCTTTGTCGGTCTTCACAGCAGACCATGGCGCGTTGACGTCGAGATATTGATTGACGGCCGTGGCAAGTTTCATCGTCTCGCCGAGGGCAGAGCGCAGGCGTACGGCGTCGAGTTCGGCGCCTACAGTGTTGAATCCAGCCTCAATGGTGGCGAGCAGTTCCAAGTCCGCGGGGCGAAGCGTGGTGACATCCACATTTGGCACAACACCTTCCCAATGCTTATAACAAAACGACAGCACGCGGTTTGCGAGGTTGCCCCAGGTCGCTACGAGTTCGTTGTTGTTGCGCGCCACGAACTCCGCCCAATCCCAATCGCTGTCTTTGCTTTCGGGCATGTTTGCCGTCAGGTAATAGCGGATGGCGTCGGGGTCGTAGCGCGTCAGGGCGTCGCGCCCCCAAACCGCCCAATTGCGTGAACCGCTGATCTTCTGTGATTCGAGATTCATAAATTGATTTGCAGGCACATCATACGGCAGGATGAGCGGCGCATTTTGCTCGCCCGCAAAGAACTCCATGAATGCGCTGCCCGCGCCCATCAGCTCGGCGGGCCACTGCGACGTGTGAAAGAAGATGTTGTCCTTGCCAATGAAGTGATATTGCTTGGCTTCAGGGTTGATCCACCATTCGCGCCACGCCTCCTTATTACCCGATAGTTGACTCCACTCAATCGGAGCGGAGAGATAGCCGATCACGGCTTCGAACCACACATAAAGCACTTTGCTTTTCCATTGCGGCTCATCCACGGGGACGGGAATGCCCCAATCAAGATCGCGCGTGATGGAGCGGGCTTTCAAGCCTTCGCTTTCAATTTTACGCAATGACTCACCCAAGACCGTGTCGCGCATGTGGTCGGAACGCGATTGCAAAAACTCTTTGACCTTTGGCTCCAGCTTGGAGAGGTCAAGATAGAAATGCTCGGTGTCGCGCAGTTCAAGCGCGCCATCGCCGGTGGTGGCGCGTGGTTTGATCAACTTTTCTGGTTCCAATACATTACCGCAGCGGTCGCATTGATCGGAGCGGGCGCTTTCGTAGCCGCAGATGTAGCATGTCCCTTCCACGTAGCGGTCCGGCAGAAATTTGCCTGCGCTGGGGGAGTACCATTGCTTGCTGAACTCGCGATAAAGATAGCCGTTCTTCTGCAAGGCAAGGAACATCGCCTGTGAAACCTTGAAGTGGTTGTCGCTGTGCGTGGTGGTGTACAGGTCGTAGGTAATGCCGATCTGCTGGAACAATTCGATGAAACCCTCATGGAAGGACTTGTACACTTCCTCGACGGGCTTGCCGAGTTTGTCCGCGCTCATGGTGACGGGCGTGCCGTGCGAGTCGGTGCCGGTGATCATCAGCACCTTGTCCCCTTTGAGGCGATGGTAGCGGGCGAAGATATCACCGGGTAAATGCGAACCCGTGATGTTGCCCACATGGATTTCGGCATTGGCATACGGCCAGGCGACGGCGACTAGGATGGTTTCGGTCATGGTGGAACTCCGTTCTTCGATATTCGG
>JACAEP010000230.1 GCA_013388795.1 Chloroflexota bacterium
ATCAACCCGGCTGGGGAGATCATCAAGTTGGCGCACGCGGCTGGCGCAGTGACACTCGTGGATGGCGCTCAATCAGTTCCGCATTTGGCGGTGGATGTGCAAGCCCTTGATGCGGATTTCTATGCCTTCTCGGCGCATAAGATGTGCGGACCTACCGGAATCGGCGTTTTGTATGGCAAGTCTGCTTTGCTTGAAACGATGCCGCCATTTCTGGGCGGCGGCGACATGATCAAGGAAGTGAAACTGCGTTCCTTCCGGCCGAACGCGCTCCCGTATAAATTTGAGGCGGGAACTCCTGCCATTGCTGAAGCGGTCGGCATTGGCGCCGCAGTGGATTATCTGACCCGGATTGGGATGAGCGACATTGCCGCCCATGAACACGAGATCACGGAATACGCGCTCGAGCGTTTGGAAGAAATTCCCGGTATAAAACTGTTTGGTCCATCTGCAGATAAAAAAGGCGGGGTGGCGGCATTTACGCTTAAGGGCGTGCATCCGCACGATGTGGCGCAGATTCTTGATCAGGATGGAATTGCTGTCCGTGCCGGGCATCACTGCGCCCAGCCGTTGCACGAGAAATTTGGCATCCCCGCCACCAGCCGCGCTTCATTCTATTTATATTCGACGAAAGGCGAAGTTGATCTGTTGGTGCAGGGATTGTATAAAGTAAAGAAAATGTTCGAGTAGGGACGGGGGGGCTTGCCCCGGTCCCAGTTTTTCGTAGACGGCGCTAAAACCACTACAAAGGAAACCGTTTGGACAGCCGCGAGGGTTGTCTCTACAAGGACTGCCATGGACGATCTTTATCGCGAAGTCATCATTGAACACTATAAAAATCCATCGCATCGCGGAAAATTGGACCCGCATGATATTTCCTTTGCGGACAATAATCCCTTGTGTGGCGACCACATCCAGATTGATTTGCGTGTAGACAGCAATGGTGTTGTCACCAATGCGTGTTTCGATGGTCATGGCTGCGCCATTTCGCAAGCATCGGCTGACCTGCTGATGGAAACGATTATAGGCAAACATTTGGAAGAAGTAAAAAAGATTCATAAACAGGATGTCCTCGACTTACTCGGTATTGACCTTGGACCTGTCCGCTTGAAGTGCGCTTTACTTTCCTTGAAGGTTTTGAAGGCGGGGGTGTATGGTTTAGGCGAAGCTGGCGACGATCTGGTGGAGTAAGCAGGCAAAAAGTAAACAAGGAAACACGCATACAAGTAGGCATCCTATTTACCTGTGTGCCTGTAAACAAAACTCATGTTCAATTACACAACTCTTGATGAAACAAAAGTAGAATTTGTGGAGATCGCTCCCGTCTCAGAATTACCCAATGGTGAGCGTCTGTTTGTGGATTTGGGGGATAAGCCCATCGTTCTCTTCAATATTGCCGGGCAGTTCTTTGCCATTGGCGATGTTTGCACGCACGATGATGGCCCGCTTGGCGATGGAATGTTGGAAGGATATAACATTGTCTGCCCGCGGCATGGAGCGGAGTTCGACATTCGCACCGGGCAGGCGGTTCAAATGCCCGCCGTGGTGGATATTCCGGCGTACCCCGTGCAAATCAGAAACGGCTCGATCTTCATCGGATTTCCAAAAGAATGATGTGAGAACCCCCTGTTGCGGCAGGGGTTATTTTTTTGTAATGCAGCGTTTATGTTGAGGTGGTAATATTCAAAAAGGATGAATCACATGACCAAAATCCTGATCGTCGAAGATGTTCCTGATAACGTTGAACTCGCCCGCAAGATTCTGGTTTCGCATGGATATGAGGTCATTCATGCCGGCACTGCTGAGGGCGGATATGAACTCGCGTTCCAACATCGCCCAGATCTGATCCTGCTAGATTTGGGTTTGCCAGACCACGACGGTTTGACGCTGGCGAGCTGGCTGCGCGCCGACCTATCCTTCAAGTCCTTGCCGATCATTGCCTTCACCGCCTGGCCGCTGGATACCGCCAGGCAGATGTCAGAGAGTTACGGTTGTAATGGGTTTGTGGCGAAACCGATTGTGAAGGTGAACGAATTCCTTGACCAGATTGCCGCTTTTCTTGCATCATAACCCCCATGCCATCACAATTTGAGTCGAATACAAACATCCGGCTTATTCCTGCCAGTCAATTTTCCATTGATGAATTAACCAGCATTTACAATCAAACGCGGGTGGATTATATGATTCCCATGCCGATGAATGCGGCGCGCCTTGCGGAATATATTGAAATGTATGATGTGGTTCTGGAGCGTTCATTGGTGGCAATGGAAGGCGAGACCATGCGCGGAATTGCCATGCTTGGCGTCCGTGCTGATCGGACGTGGATCACCCGTCTGGGAGTACTGCCATCCACACGCCGATCAGGCGTCGGCGAGGCATTGATGCGCGGTTTGTTGGATCAATCCGCTCAGTTGGGAGTCGAATTCAATATGCTGGAGGTTATCAAGAATAATGTCCCTGCCCATCAGCTGTTCTTTAAGCTTGGGTTTTATGAAGTGGGGGAGTTGTTGATTCTGCGCCGCCCGCCGTCGAATCACTCGTATGAACTTGCAATCGCAGATGCGCGCCGCCTTGAACGATATGAAGCGCTTGACCTCATTGGGTATGACCGCGGTACGCAACCGTGGACGAACCAGTCTGAGTCATTAAGTCATGGCGCGGATATTTCAGGGTTGTATCTCACGCTTCGCGATGGCAGCCGCGGGTGGCTCGCTTATCAACGCCAAAAATTTACACTAACGCATTTTATTTATAAGACTGAGGCAGGCGACCCTGCAACCATGGCGTACGCTTTTCTTTCCCATTTGCATCATCAATATCCGCGCCTCGATACATATATCGAGAATATCCAGGCGAATGATCCGCACTTGCCCGGTTTTTATAAAATGGGCTATGTTGAGTCGTTTCGGCGAATAGAGATGTGGCGCGGGAGCCCGCCTGCTTCACTGGTTTCGAAATAAAACGGGCTTCCAATTGGAAGCCCGTTTTATGATTACCAATCCCCTGTGTAAGGCTTGGAGCTTAAACTTATTTGAATGTTCCCACGATCCTCAAAATATCAAACCCCTCCGCAAACGGACGTTCTGCCAATGCGCCGTGACGTATCATAATGGACCGCGTCAGATCGGCGTTGAAGTAATAGCGATTCTGGTAGGTATCATAACACGACAGCGCTTCGATTTTTTTGTTCGCGTCCTCTTCCGTGATTTCAACAAGGAAATTGGGGAAAAAGCCATACGATGAACGAACTACATCGAATCCTAATACGGTAATGCCGCGGAAGGCTCTTAATGCTTCATCGGTCATGGTGTTGTGATCTTGATGGACATCTTGTTTCGAGTGCGTGAAGATGAGGTCTGGGTTGAAATCCTTGCGAAGTTTAAGAAAGAATTCAAGAATATCCTGGCGCGCATCAGGAAACACGCGCGTGGTGAACGGTCCCAACACTACGTTCTTTTCGGGAACGCCCAGCGCTTTCATGGCATTGAGATGTTCGTTTTTGACCTTTAATAGATCGGGGTTTTTCTGGTTGTCCGAGAGCGTTACGCACAGGACTTCAGCGTCTGTATTCTTGACAATGTGATGCAACAAAGCGCCGCATCCCAGTTCGATATCATCCGGGTGGGCGCCGAGGAAGAGGACTCGTTTACCGAAGAAGTTCATATATGATCTTTCAAGAATTACGCGGCACGGATTGCGGATTCTTAATCCATGCTGCGTAAAAAATTATTTCGTCGCCAGAATGCCGCCGACGACCTTGGTCATGACCAACTTGCCGTCGCGGTTGAGCCACTTTTGGGCAACGGCTGTGATTTTGCCAATCAGGGTTTCGTATTCATCCTTGCCGTTGAACATGGAAGTCCACAATTTGCGGTCTTCGCTCAATGAAGCGCGGACATAGTCAATGAACGGTTCAACGGCGGGGAAAGTGAGGTGGTTTTCAAATTTGTGCAGTTCGGTCTTTGCGAATAGGCTTTCGATGGTATTGAAGATCTCGCCCTTGAAGCGCGAGGAGCCGGGCATGGGCGGGATGGTTGCGTTGGCGGCTTCTTTGATGATATCGTAGAACATCTGCTTGTTTTCAGGCAGCGGACCGGAGACGAAGAGCCGTCCGCCGGGCTTGAGAACACGGTGCGCCTCACCAAATGTAAATTTCAGGTCTGAGGCGTAGTAGATCGCAAACGCGCTGGTGCAGAGATCGAAAGTATTATCTTCAAACTTGAACTTTTCGTTGAAATCCAAAAACTGGAAGTCAATGTGCGAGCCGCTTTCTTTGTTCCTGGCGCGCGCTTTATCGAGCAGTTCTTCAGAAAAATCACCGCCTGTGATCTTTGCCTGACCCTTGGTATAGTCGTCGAACAAAAAGCTGAGTTTTCCTGCGCCGCAGCCGACGTCAAGGATGCTCATGCCTGCCTGCGGTTTGAGCAGGTCGTTGGTCCAAACGTCAATGTTGGCAGAGCCGTATTTTTCGTGAATGTCAATGCGCATTAAGAGGTCTTTGCTGGGTTCCTGATAGTCAATTTGCATTAGAGTCTCCTTGAATTGCTAATTGGATTATACCAAAATTCATTCGCTGAATTTTGAAATGCTTATTTGCGATTAATCATCGCTAGAGTCATGTTAAAATTTGTAGGATTTGGAGCATACATGGCAAACAAGATTCAGGCAGTAAAAGGCACAAGAGAATTTTACCCGGAGCAGATGGCGCTGCGAAACTTTATTTATGATAAGGCTCGTTCGGCTGCGCATGCTTTTGGTTATCAGGAATGGGACGCGCCCTTCATTGAGACCATTGATCTATATGCGGCGAAATCAGGTGAAGAGCTGGTCAAGAAGCAGTCGTTCGCCTTCGAAGATCGCGGCGGCGATTTTGTGACGTTGCGCCCCGAACTCACGCCTTCATTGGCTCGCATGATTGCGGCAAAGCAGGGCGAGTTGATCTTTCCCGTGCGCTGGTGGTCGTTTGGTCCGTTTTGGCGATATGAACAGCCGCAAAAGGGGCGCGCCCGTGAATTCTTTCAGTGGAATGTGGATATGCTGGGAGTCAACTCGCCGGAAGCAGATGCGGAGCTGATTGCCGTCGGGGCGACGTTCCTGCGCTCGGTCGGCCTCAGCCCGGAGCGGGCTCTGATCTATGTGAACAATCGCCGCCTGATGGATTCTGAATTCGACGCGCTTGGTATTACGCCAGAGAAACGCCTCGATGTCTCCAATTTGGTAGACCGTCGTACCAAGATGGAGCCTGCCAAATGGGATGCTTACGCCCTTGACCTGGGCTTGAATCAGGCACAGCTTGATGGCTTGAAGGATATTCTCGGTAATTTTGACTTGTGGAAAAAGAGCGATGAGTTGACCCGTCTCTTTGCTGCGCTGAAAGCGCTGGGGGTCAACGAATACGTCAAATTTGACCCAAACATCATGCGCGGGCTTCTTTATTACACTGGCACGGTTTTCGAAGCCTTCGACGTGACCGGCTCACTCAAACGCGCCATTTTCGGCGGCGGGCGTTACGACAACCTTCTCGCCGATGTCGGCGGACAGCCGCTTTCTGGCGTTGGTTTTGCGATGGGGGATGTGGTCCTTGGGATCATCTTGCAGGAGGCCGGATTGGCGCCTGAATTCATTCCCAGCCCGGCGCAGGTTTTAGTGACCGTATTTGATGAGAAATTATGGATGCAGTCTTTTGCGCTTGCGGCAGAATTACGCGCAGCGGGTTTGAATGTGATGGTTTCGCCCGAGCCGGTCAAACTGCCAAAACAGTTCAAATTTGCAGATAAGATGAAGATGAAAGTTGCTTTGGTTTTAGGTCCTGATGAGGCGGAAAATGGCTTGGTAGTGGTCAAAAACCTTGTTGATGGCAAACAGACTCAGGTCAAAAAAGAGGCGTTGGTGGAGTCTGTGTTGGGGGTTTTGAAAAATGCTTGAGGTTCGTCCTGTCACGATTAATAATTGGAAGGAGTTGGCCGCTCTAAAAGTTCGGGAGGATCAAAAGCATTTTGTGGCGACAAATCTGTACTCGATCGCTGAGTCTCAATTTGGCGAGTATATTCCCGGCGAAGGGCGTTGGGATATGATGCCCTTTGGTATTTATGATGGGGAAAAGCCAGTGGGCTTTTTGATGATCAGTTATAACTACGCTGCTGCCAGATTTCAGGGATTCATCCTGCGCCTAATGGTAGATGAGAAATTTCAGGGGAAGGGGTATGGAAAATTCGGCATGAATTGGATGCTTGAACGATATCGCTCTGACGGGCGGGTGAAGGCAATTGCACTTAGTTATGATCCCAATAATGCCGCGGCGCGAACGTTGTATGCGAAATTTGGCTTTCACGAAACGGGCGAAATGGTGGACGGAGAAGCGTTGGCGCTCTTGAGCCTGCGATAAATTATGGTAAAATATCATCCGCTTTCATATGGAGCCTGTAGCTCAACGGCAGAGCGCCACACTGTGGATGTGGATGTTTTGGGTTCGAAACCCATCAGGCTCCCACTCTTAGAGAAACCTCCGGCAAATTGCTAGGAGGTTTTTTAAACCCCGGAGGTCATAATGAAAGGCTACCTTGTTGAACCTGGGAAAAAGATCAATCTTTCAGATCGCGATCCGCAGGATACGAGCGAATTTACAGGGGAAAAAGAGGATGGGCTCAAAGCGCTGGCAGAGTTAAATGTAAAACTTCAGGAATTACAAGAACTGCTTTTTGCAGAAGGGAAGCATAAAGTGTTAGTGGTCTTGCAAGCGATGGATACAGGCGGCAAGGACGGCGTCATCCGGCGCGTGTTCGATGGGGTCAACCCGCAGGGTGTGAAAGTGGCGGGCTTTAAGGCGCCGACCGCAGAAGAATTAGCGCATGATTTTTTATGGCGTGCGCACAAGGTTGTGCCAGCCAGCGGGGAAATGGCGATCTTTAATCGCAGCCATTACGAAGACGTTCTGGTGGTGCGGGTCCATAACTATGTTTCTAAAGCGATTTGGTCGAAGCGTTATGACCAGATTAAAGAGTTTGAGAAGCATTTGGCGCAAAACGGGACGACCATTGTTAAATTCTTCCTGCATATCAGCAAGGATGAACAGAAGGAACGCCTGCAAGCGCGCCTTGACGACCCGACAAAACATTGGAAGTTCAGCTTGGGAGACCTGGGCGAACGCAAATTTTGGGATGAATATCAGGCCGCATACGAAGATGCCCTGAAC
>JACAEP010000321.1 GCA_013388795.1 Chloroflexota bacterium
GGCGAGATGCGGCGGCATCTTGCCGATGTGCGTGGGTTGAAGTCCGTTTTTGTCTACCAGCACAGGAACTTCGACGCAACAGCCTTGCGGGAGATTATCAATGAGATTGTTGTTGGCGACGTTGCCATAGACGACGCGCGGCGTGCCTGTTTCGAGCGAGTGGATGATGAGCGAGCCATATTCCTGACTGCGTTCATAAGACTCATTGAGTTCGCCGCGTTCGAGGGCGGCTTTGTCGGCTTCCCATTCGGCGATCTGAATTTCACAGCGCGTGATGTATTCGTCAACGGGGATTTCAAATTCTTCGAGCAGGTCGGGACGGTTTTGTTTTATGAACCACGGCACGTACTCACTAAAGTGCTCGCTCGACTCGGTGACAAAGTAACCTGTGCGTTTGAAGACTTCATAGCGGACATGGTTGGCAAGGTTGCGATAGCCGCGCGCATAGGTCTTGGCATTTGCAACTTCGCGGATCTTTGGGTACAGGTCTACGCCATCGCGCTCGAACTTGAGATAGAACGCCATGTGGTTGATGCCTGCACACAGGTAGTTGATCTCGTTGATGGGCACGCCGATGTCTTCGGCGAGGACTTCGGCTGTCCCTTGCACACTGTGACACAAGCCGACGGTCTTGATTTTGCTGGCGCGGTGAATCGCCCAGGTGTTCATCGCCATCGGGTTGACGTATTGCAGGAAGGTCACATCAGGGCAGACGGCTTCCATGTCTTTGCAGATGTCGAGAAAAACGGGGATGGTGCGTAGTCCGCGCATGATGCCGCCGATGCCAAGCGTATCGGCGATGGTTTGTTTGATGCCGTACTTCTTTGGAATTTCAAAATCAATGACGGTGCTGGGTTTGTAGCCTCCGACCTGGAACATGCTGATGGCATAGTCCGCGCCATCGAGCGCGGCGCGGCGGTCAAGCGTGGCTTCGATTTTCGGTTTCGCGCCGAAGAAGTCCGCAATCTTGTGCGCCACGCTCTCGGTCGTTTTGAGGCGCGCAGGGTCAATGTCCATCAGGCTGATGGTGGACTCGGCAAGTTCGGGGAAGGCGAGAATGTCTGCGAGCAGGTTTTTGGCGAAGACGGTGCTGCCTGCGCCGATGAAGGTGATCTTGGGCATGGGGGCTCCTTGGGGTGAAGGTTTGAAGGTTGCAAGTTGAAGGTTGTAGGTTGTTGGACTTACGCAAAATCATTCGTTATTTGGCTTTTGACCGCTGACGGCTGTGGTCGCTGGTCAGCGGTCAAATTTTGGGAATTTTGCGTAAGTCCCTGATGTATTATTCTCTTTCGTCTGCTCCCATATCAATGGAAGCGCCCTGCAAGCGAGCCTGTCCGTCAATATCGAAACTGCCTGCTTCAGTAATCACCACGCCCGCATTGATGGCGGGAGAACCTGCGCTCAGGTGCAAATCACCCGAAGCCGCGTTCACAAAAGACGGGTTGACGTTGTTCAGGCTGTTCGCGTCGTTGCCTGTGCCTGATTGATACGCGCTGAACGTGGTGTAGTTCACGTTCTTCCACTGCCAGGTGGTCCCGTTGTAGAACAGGTTGTTGTTCATTACATTGTTGGTCATGACGGGACTCCAACTCAGGATGTAGGGCATCCCGCTCTTGGCGTGGAAGATGTTATTGCGGATGATGTTGTTGCGTGTGTCATACTGAACATACAGTTCCGCGCCCCACGCGCCGCTGATGCTGGCATTGTTGTAGAAGGTGTTGTTGACAATAACGCAGTTCTCCGTGGAGCCGCGATTGTTGTCATAACCGCCCATGCCGAGTCCGACATCCGTGTTGTTGTAGATGAAGTTGTTGCGCACGGTCACGAAGGAGGTGGCGGTACCGCTATGCTCGCTGGCGATTTCGATGCCGAGGTTGCAGTTATGCGCCTTATTGTATTCGATGGTGATGCGCGTGCCGCCGTCCACGTAGATGCAGCCTGCGGAGCGGTCGTTGCCATACGCCACGTTGCCTGCGGAGGTGATGTTGTATACGTCATTATACGCAATCAAACCGTCGCGCGCCTGGTCGTTGGAGGGGGCGGTGCCTTCAAAGCCGATAATGTCAATGCCGATATTGTTACTGTCACGAACGATATTGTTTGTCACCTGCCAGAATTCGACATTCCCGTTCAACACAAGTGCTTCACTGGAGCCAAGTTTGAGGTTGTATAACTGATTCCCATCCACGATGATGTTATTGACAGATTGTGTTCCAGACGTGCCATGAATGGCAATGCCGTGGGCATCGGTTCCGTTCTTTGCCGTGCCATTGTGTTCAATGTGATGGATCTTGTTGCTGCGAATTTCGATGTGATGCGACGTTCCCGTAATGCGAATTCCAATCGGTACGCGGTTTTTGGTGGATGTCTTGTAGTTTTGGATTTCAAAACCTTTGATGATGATATACGACTTGCTGTTGATATATATCATCCCGTTATCCGCCGCGGGGACAGTGATGCCCGTGCCGTCGAGGTAGACGGTTTCGCCAGGATAATTTTGGAAGGTGATGTATGCGCCAGCCGTTCCTGACACATTGACCGTCACGACTTCATTGTATGTCCCAGCGCGGACGCAGACGATACTGCCTGCTCCCACAGTGTTCGCCGCCTTTTGAACCGTCCGCCAGGGCGAAGCCAGCGTTCCAGCGTTCGAGTCGCTGCCTGTGGTTGAAACATAATGCGTACATGTCCCAGCGACGGCGGTGGCAGTCGCGGTAAATGTCGCTATGGGAGGGGCGGCTGTCGGTGTGAAGGTAAAGGTCGGGGTGGAACCAACCGCTGTGGCTGTAGGAGTAAATGTCGGTGTGGAAGGAGACGGGGTATTCGTTGGCGTGGAAGTCGCTCCGCTGGTGTAGGTTAGCGTCACGGCTTCGTAGTCGAGGTCGGCATTGTCGCTGGCGTTATTCGATTGCAGGCGAATCCGAATCTGGCTCGAACTGCTGACATAATTCGACATTGTCCCTGTGGCGTTGAAGGTGAACACTTTCCACGAACTCCAACTGCCGCCTGCGTTCGTCCCCAGCGTGACCCACGCAGAAGTGCTCCAGTTATAGATTTTCCATGTCCAGGTTTGTTGCGCGGGAGCGGGTCCTAAAAAGTTTGCCGTCACTTGAATTGCCGTGATGGACGAAGGGCTGATGCCGCCTGGCAC
>JACAEP010000270.1 GCA_013388795.1 Chloroflexota bacterium
AACAAATGGGACCCGAACAAATCCGCGCCGGGGACGGTGGTAATGATCGTGATGCATCATGGCATCAACAAAGGCGAAGCCAGCGGCAACGATATAACGGTTCAGGAACACAAGCAGATCATGAACGACATGTTCGAGACCGGTTTTCAAGCCATCAATATGCAGCAAATGGCAGATTTTTTGTACGACAATGCCAAGATCCCGCAACGTTCGGTTTTATTCATTGTGGATGACCGTCACTTTGCCGAATACTTCAACGATCATTTCCGCCCGTATTTTGAACAATGGGGCTGGCCCGTCGTAAATGGATACATCGGTCTTGATGAACGAACCGACCTGTGGGCGGAAAATGCCGCACTCGCCGCTGAAGGCTGGGTGGATTACCAGTCGCATGGCTATATCCATAACATTCCCATCAGTGAAGGCTCCACCGACGAATTTATTACCAGCGAAATGAAGGGCGCCATCAATTCCATTCAAAAGTACATGAACAAGACGCCGATTGGGTACATCTGGCCTGGCGGCGGGTTCTCGAAACGCGCCGTTGAAATCGGCGCGCAGCTCGGCTACAAACTCGGCTTTACCGTCAATCAACGCGGACCAGTTATGTATAACTGGATCCCTCAAGCGGATGCTGTCAATCCCTCCAATCCGCTGGCCATCCCTGAAACGCCCGCGGGAAACCCGCTCATGACCTTGCCCCGCTACTGGAGCGCGGATGTCCGTGACAATATCGGCAATGTCATTGCCATCGGCGATGCCGCCGCCGCCTATGCCGAACAGAACAAAGCCATTGAATTGGAATACTACAACATCGTTTGCGCGCCTGCATACGGACCGATTCCGTAAACGACGATGGATGATGGACGATGGGAAGTGCCTTCTATCGTCCATCGTCCAAAATTGATTTACAATTCCACGCGTATGCAAACAAGAAATACCCTTCAAGAAACCCTTCTGCGCTTCACACTCATTCTATCCATCGTATCCATTCTGGTGTCCTGCCAGTTAACGCCTTCTCCGGCTGCAAATAACGCAACGGCTATTTCAACCGACCCAGCCCCGCCCCTACCGGAGACCTTTCAAACAGATCTATTAAATCCCGCCGACACGCCGCACACCTACGTGGAAGAGACCTGCCGCTATTTGCGCAACAGATGGAATCCGCTTAACGCTTCGCCAGGCGCCATCGTCATGATCATCCTGATCAAGAATATCAATCCCGGCACGGCAGAACTCCCAGACGGCATCAGCGTAGTTGAATTCTTCGAGTTGATGAATCAACTTCAAGCCCAGGGGTTTGAGGCGGTTAATACCGATCAACTTCAAGCCTTCATGGAACGCAACATCGCCATTCCTCCGCGCTCTTTTATGTTAATCCAGGAGGGCAACCAAAGCGCTGAATACTATGACCGGTATTTTCGCGAGTATTTCGACCTTTGGGGGTGGAGCGTGGTCAATGGCTGGGTAAGCGAGCCAGATATTGACCAAGAACTGTTGGCAGAAAACTTTTCACTTGAATATGAGGGCTTTGTAGATCACCAAGCGCGCGGAACAACCTACGACACCACGCTCACCGACGAATCCGCCAAGAGCGTCATTGCGCGCGAATTACAAGGCGCGCTAACCGGTTTTGCAAATCATTTTGGCAAAACGCCCACCGCCATCCTCTGGCCCAACGGCGGGTTTGGGCACCGCCCTGTGGAAGCAGCGCGTCAGATTCGTTTCAAACTTGGTTTCACTGCCAATCTGCGCGGACCTGTCATGTACAATTGGGTACCCTTGGCTGATTCAAGCGACCCACAGCGCCCTGAACTTCGCCCAGAAGGTCAGATCAATGACCCGCTCATGACCCTGCCCACCTACCATCCCAAGGATGCGCTGGCATCCATTGACGTGGTTCGGATCATTGGAGAGACCGCCGCCGAATACGCCGCGGCCAACCGGGATTCTGAATTCAAGTATTATGAAACGGTATGCGAACCAGAATTTGGTCCCATGCCGTCCCCATAGCAAAGGAGTCTTTCATGTCTGATTGTATTTTTTGCAAGATCATCAACGGCGAACTGCCCAGCAAAAACGTCTACCGCGACGAACAGATTGTGGCATTTCATGATATTGCCCCCGCCGCGCCGACGCATATTTTGATCGTGCCGGTCCAGCATATTGAGTCGGTCAACACCATGACGGATGCCGACGAAAAGTTGATTGGTCGACTTTTTACGACGGCAAAAGGGATCGCGGAGAAAGAAGGGTTGAGCGAACGGGGCTATCGGCTGGTCGTCAATACCAACGCCGAAGCCGGGCAGACCGTCTTTCACCTCCACCTGCACTTGCTGGGCGGCAGGCAATTAAGAGCGATGGGGTAAAATCATCTCAGCGATCAGCGCAAACGGGCTGGTCGCTTTTTTATGAGACCGACCGCAAACCGCATACGACCAGCCACGGTCTGCCGTCTGCGGTCAATACAAAAGTTATTCCAGTCAGGAGATGCGCCTCATGCCCGAACGAGATATTTATCTTTTATCCCCGCGTTTGCTCAGCCCGGAGACCATCGCCGTTGCCTTTGCCAAGACCTCGCGCTCGCCCGAATCCTTTCGCGAGATCGCCGCAGAATTGAGCGATGAATCATCGGCGAAATTCCACGAGAAATGGGTTGTCGGCTATGGTCACGCTTCCGTTGCCGAACACGCCGTTTTACACATCGCCTTCGAAAATGTATCAAGAGTTGCCATCGAAACCATCGAAGGCAACCGCCTTGCCTCGTACACCGAAAAATCCACCCGCTACCAAAAATGGGGTCCCGATGACTTTACGACTCCACCGGAATTGGATAACCATCCATTGCATGATGAATTTATCGCGACAGTGCGCCTCCTTTTCTCGACCTATGCTGAGTCGCTCGAACCGACAAAGAATCTCATCGTCGAACGGACTCCGCGCCGCGACAATGAAAGCGACGAAGCCTACGACCGCCGCATTCGCTCACAATACGTGGACCGCTGCCGCTTCCTCCTTCCCGCCGCCGCCAACGCCAACGTGGGCATGACCGCCAACGCGCGCGTCATCGAAATGACCATCCGCAAGATGCTCTCACACCCGCTGGCAGAAGTGCGTCAGATCGGAGAGAGGCTGAAGGAAGTCTCAAAAGATGAGACGCCGACACTGGTGAAGTATGCCGATGCGAATGAGTATGTGATGGAGACGAGCAAGCAGTTGGAAGGTCAAAGGTCGAAGGTCAAAGGTCGAACGTCGGATTGGTGTTCGCTGATTGATTACGACAAAGACGGTGAAAAGAAGATTTTAGCCGCAGCGTTGTACCGATTCGACGAAATTCCTTATGCCGATGCTTTCGTTTATGTGAAAACGTTGAAGAAAAAAGAACGCGAAGCGCTGGCAGAAACCCTGCTTGGAAAACTCGGCAAATATGACACGCCCCTGCGGGAGTTGGAATACTCAACGTACACGTTTGATTTAGTTATGGATCAGGGCGCGTACGCCGAGTTCAAACGGCACCGCATGATGACACAGACCCCGCAGCGCCTGACCACAAGGCTTGGGTACGCGACTCCGCTCCTGATCACCGAAGCAGGCTTCGGGTCCAAGTATGAGGCGGCGATGGAAGCAGCGTCAAATATGTATGAAAAGCTCCACGCATTCAATCCTGATGTTGCGCAATACGTAGTCCCGAACGGATTCAACCGCCGCGTGCTGGCGCAATTCAATCTGCGCGAGGCATTCGCGTTCTGTCAATTAAGAACCGCCGCCAATGCGCATTTTTCCATTCGGCGTGTGGCGCAAAAAATGTACGAGGGCATTTCCAAAGTTCACCCTTTGCTTTCCAAATACATGAAACTGCGCGAAGAGACCTGGCAAAGCGTGGAAGAAAAATATTTTTCAAAGATTTGATCTTGCAGGGAACGGGTTCACCCTGTTCCTGTTTGTAAAAAAATCTCCGAGGTCTTTCCCGGAGATTTGCTTCTATTAATCGTCGTCTTCGCTCTTCTTCGCTCCAAAAATCACATCGATTCTTTCCATGATCTCCGGCGTGATCTTTGTAGCGAGCTCGGCAGATTTCATATTCTCATGCACCTGCTCCACGCGGCTGGCGCCGGTGATGACCGTGCTCACGAAGGGATTCTTCAAACACCAGGCAATGGCTAACTGCGCCACCGTGCCGCCCAATTCTTTGGCAATCGGTTCGAGCGCGGCAACCTTGGCGAGTTTTTGCTGGTCGGTCAAACTGCTATGCAGCCATTCGTATCCCTTCAGCGCGCCGCGGCTATCTTTGGGGATGCCCTGATTATATTTGCCAGAAAGCAAACCCGAAGCGAGCGGGCTCCAGGTTGTTGTGCCATAGCCATATTCCTTATAGAAGCGCGCATAATCGCCTTCAAATCGTTTCCGTTCACAAAGATTGTATTGCGGCTGTTCGACCACCGGCTTGTGCAGGTGATGTCGTTCTGCAATTTGAATGGCTTCAACGATCTCAGCAGCCGCCCATTCAGACGTGCCCCAATACAACGCCTTGCCCCATTCGATGATGTTGTGCATCGCCCAAACCGTCTCTTCAATGGGGGTGGTCTGATCGGGACGGTGGCAATAGATCAAATCCACATAATCGAGTTGCAGGCGTTCCAGAGAGCCGTTGATGCCCTCGATCAATCGTTTGCGGTTGAGGGTGTTCTTTTCATTCACACCGTCGTTCAAACCCCAATAAAATTTTGTGGAGACGAGATAACTTCCGCGCCGCCAGCCAAGCTTCTTCAACGCCGCCCCCATCACTTCTTCAGACTTACCCCCCGCATATACTTCGGCATTATCGAAGAAATTGACGCCATGCTCATAAGCCGCCGCCATGATCTCCGCCGCCGCATTCACATCCACTTGATTTTTAAATGTGACCCACGAACCAATGGATAACTCACTGACCCGAATACCCGTTCTTCCCAGATGACGATAGTTCATTGTTCCTCCGTTTTAAATATGCGTGTTTGGCGGTCTCCCTGGACTGTTCGTCCAGGACAGGCTACCGCCGGTATCGCGCTGGAGAGCGCAAACT
>JACAEP010000145.1 GCA_013388795.1 Chloroflexota bacterium
ACTCGCAAGGGCGGCGGTGAGATCGTGAACTTGCTGAAGACGGGCTCGGCGTATTACGCGCCTTCGATGGCGTGTGTGCAGATGGCAGAAGCCATTTTGAAAGACAAAAAGTTGATCGTGCCTTGTGCCACCTTGATGCAGGGTGAATATGGTTTGAACGACATGTATTTCGGTGTGCCGGTGATGCTCGGCGCGGGCGGCATGGAGAAGGTGATCGAATACAAGTTCGATGCCGATGAAAAAGCCATGTTCGAGAAGTCTGCGGCTTCTGTGAAAGAATCGCACGATGCGCTGAAGAGCGTGGTGAGTTTGTAAAAGTCGAATGTCAAAGGTCGAAGGTCAAATGAGGCTTTCGACCTTTGTTATTAAATTCAAAAGGAGTCTGTCATGATTCTGCACGAGAAAATTTCTGCTCAATTGCCTTCGTGGCGGGAACGCATCAAAGCCCTATCCAAGGAACATGGCGAGGTTGTTGTGGACAAGGTGACAGTGGGTCAGATCGTGGGCGGCATGCGCGACATCAAATCCCTGCTGACCGACGTTTCATTCGTTGACCCGGCGGAGGGCATCCGCTTTCGCGGGATGTCCATTCCTGAGGTTCTGAAAGCCCTGCCCAAGGCAAAGGGCGGAAAGATGCCCTATGTTGGCGGTCTGTACTATCTCTTAATGGTTGGGGAAATCCCTACCATGGAACAAGCGCTTGAGGTGGAGGCGGAATGGGCAAAACGCGCTGAGATTCCGGAGTATGTTTACAAAATGTTGAAGGACATGCCGAAAGATACTCACCCCATGATCCTGTTCAACCTTGCCGTCATGTCTCTGGAGCGTATTTCGACTTTTGCCAAACAATACCAGGAAGGCATGAAAAAGGATGTCTATTGGGAACCTGCCCTTGAGGATAGCCTCAACCTGACTGCCAAGCTTCCGGTTATTGCAGCGTTCATTTATCGCTACAAATATTTTGGCGAGAAGCGCAAACCGAATTTCAACCCCAAGTTGGATTACGGCGCAAATTTTGCGCGTATGATGAAGGTGTCGGATAAAAAGGGATATGCAGACCTTTCCCGCTTGTACTTCCTTTTGCATTCCGATCACGAATCGGGAAATGTCTCGGCTCACGCAACCCATTTGGTGGGCTCATCGCTTTCGGATATTTACTTTGCCTTCTCGGCTGGGCTGAGCGGTCTGGCTGGTCCGTTACATGGGTTGGCGAATCAAGAATGCCTCGGCTGGCTGCTGGATGTTCACAAACGATTCAATGGCGTTCCCTCACGCGATGACCTGTATAAATATGCATGGGAGACATTGGACAGCGGCAAGGTCATCCCTGGGTACGGTCATGCAGTGCTGCGTGTGCCGGATCCGCGCTTTACGGCCCAGATGGAATTTGCTAAGAAGCGTTTCCCTGACGATGAATTGGTGCGCCTCGCCGACATGGTCTTCGATGTGGTTCCGGCTGTGTTGAAGGAACAGGGCAAGGCTAAGAACCCCGCTCCGAATGTAGATGCCATCAGCGGCACGCTCCAGCACTATTATGGCGTGCGCGAGTTCGATTTTTACACCGTGTTGTTTGGTGTCGGTCGCGCCCTGGGTGTAACCGCCAATTACGTCTGGGCGCGCGCCCTCGGGATGCCCATCGAACGCCCCAAGTCGCTGACGACCAAGATGCTCGAAGATATTGTTGTCAAAGCGGCGCAGCCTGCTTAAACGATCAATACAATCATCGAAAAGACCTTCAAGCAGAAACTTGAAGGTCTTTTTTATCTACTCTCTATTTTATTCTCATTTGATCCAACAAAAAGGCATAATCCAGCGCGATTTCTTTCAGATAATCGTACCGTCCGCTTGCCCCAGCGTGACCAGAGTCATAATTCACGTAGAAAATGACCAGATTATCATCCGTCTTCAACTCGCGCAGTTTGGCGGTGAACTTGGCAGGCTCCCAAAACGCCACACGCGGGTCGTTCAAGCCGGTGGTAATGAGCAGACTGGGATAGTCTGTGGCGCGTAAATTGTCGTAAGGGGAATACGAAAGCATGTATTCGAACATTTCCTTGTCTTTCGGGTTTCCCCATTGACTATATTCCTGCGTGGTTAGCGGAATGGTCGGGTCTTCCATCGTGGTGACCACATCCATGAATGGGACCTTGGCGATGACTGCCCGGAACAGGTCCGGGCGCATGGTCATGCTTGCGCCGACGAGTAATCCACCTGCCGAACCGCCTTGCGCGGCAAGTTTATCTTTGGCGGCATAGCCTTCTTTGATCAAATGCTCTCCGCAGGCGATAAAATCTGTGAAGGAATTGCGCTTGTTTTGCATCTTGCCCTGTTCGTACCAATCGCGTCCCATGTCGTAGCCGCCGCGGATGTGGGCAATGGCATACACAAATCCCCGGTCAATCAGGCTGAAGCGGTTGGGGTCGAAGTAAGGGTCAATTGTCGCGCCATACGAACCGTAGCCATACATCAATGCCGGGTTTGTGCCGTCCTTCTTTTGCATATCCTTTCGGTAGGCAATCGTCAGCGGCACTTTCGCGCCATCTGATGCGGTCGCATGGATGCGCTCCAAGGCATACTTCGATTTATCGAATCCGTTGATCTTTTCCTCTTTCTTGATCTCCCATTCGCCCGTATTCACATGTACATCCACAATTGTGAATGGCGTGATCAGCGAAGAATATCGCAAGCGCAAACGGTCCGTTTTGAATTCCTTATTGCTTTCCGGGTTCACGCTGTATGCCGCTTCGGGAAACTTGACATAGCGCGCATTACTCACGCCATCCGCATCACTGATGCGTATTTGGCGCAGCCCGCCTTTGCGTTCATACACCACAATAAAATCTGCGAAACTGTCCACATAATCCACCAATGTGTCTTCGCGGTGTGGAATGATTTCCATCCAGTTCTCTTTGCCGGGCGTTTCCTGCGGCGTCACGCTTACTTTAAAGTTCTTTGCGCCGCCATCGTTATGGACGATGAAAAACTTTCCGTCGTGGTGTGCGGCATTGTAGTCCAACCCTTCGATGCGCGGCTGAAGAATGCGCATTTCGCTGGTTGGGTCGTTCGCATCCATAAAGCGGACTTCGCGCGTATTGGTGCTGTAGTGATAGGTAGTGATCAGTTTGCCATCGCGGGTTTTATTGCAGAATAAATAATATTGCTCGTCCGGTTCGTGCAAGACCAGCGCATCCTCTTTTGGATCGCTGCCCGCTTCGTGTCTGAATAATTTGTGCGGTCGCAGAGTTTCATCGAGCGTAATATAGAAGATGGTTTTATTGTCGTTGGCCCACTCCACCCCGATGCGCTCATAGGCGCTGCCTGAAACGTTGCCAATGGTTTCCGGGTAGAACTCGCCGTTTTCCAAATTCTTGATGTAGATCGTATAAACCTCATTGCCTTCAAAGTCAACCAGGTAGGCCAGTTTTGTTCCATCGGGGCTGGGTTCGATGCCGCTGATGCCGCAGAACGATTTCCCTTCCGCCAGATTGTTTTGGTCGAGGATGATCTCTTCGGGGGAATCCAGTGAATCTTTTTTGCGGCAAAAGATGGGATATTGCCTGCCCTGTTCATAGCGCTCATAGTAGAAGTATGCGCCTCGCTTCTCCGGGACGGTTGAATCGGTTTCCTGAATCCTGCTCTTCATCTCGGAGAAAAGCGCCTCCTGCAAAGGTTTCGTGTGCTGCATTGCCTCTTCGAGATAATTGCTTTCGGCGTTAAGATACTTCATCGTTTCCGGGTCGTTTCTGTCGCGCATCCAATAATAATTGTCAATGCGGGCGACGCCATGATGGGTCATGACATGCGGGCGTTTGGGTGGAATGGGGAAGGGTTTGGGGGTCATGGGTTTAATGCCTTATAAAAGAGGAAGGTATTTTTCTTTCAAACTTGCCATGTGATGATCAACATGCCCGACAAGCATGTACACCAGCGCCCGCGCGCTGACAGGGTTTCCGCTGGCGCGGCCCACTTCGCTAAAATTGGCGGCTTTTGTATTTTTGATCGCAAGCATATTGGCTTGCCGCAGGTATTCGAACTCGGCTAACAGTTCGCCAAGCGGAAGATCATCTGCGCCGGATTCGCGCACATACTCTTCCTGTTCGAAGCCAGGCAGGGGCGTCTTATCTTTGCGGGAGATTCGCAAAAGACGATAGGAGAACACCCGCTCTGTATCAATGAGATGACTGACGACTTCCTTAATAGACCAATCGTCGGCGGAGATGCGGGTTCGGGCCTGCGAGTCAGTCAACGATCCAAGGGTGAGGCGCAATTCATCCAACTGGGCGGGGAGGGCGGCGAGCACATCCTTGCGGGCAATGGCGCGCTGGATGTAATCCGTATAAAAAGCGGCGTATTCTTCTGGGGTGGGGGCGGGGAGTTTATTCATGAGGAGATTATACCCAGCGCCGGCATTTCATCACGTACTCAATTATTTCAAACCCTGTATAATGCGAACAGACATGAAGACATCAAAATCCCTTAAAGAATTTTTGCGCCAACCCACCGCAAGCGACAAGCTCCGGCTGTTTCGGATGTTGTTCGATGCGCGCGAGCTGAATACCGACCTGGCGCTGGCTTTGCTGAAAGTGATCCATTCTGAATTGGGTCGTGAACAGGAACGCGACCGTACCACTTATAAACGGTATGACGAAACAATAGCAAACTTGCGTTACCACAAGGCAGATATGCTCAGGCAGGTGGTGAAAGCCTGGAATGCGGGCAGAACCGATAAAGAACCGGAGTGGCTTTCAGACGGGATGATCAAGTGAAAACAAGGGGCATACAGACTGGCTGTTCCTGCCTGTGATATATTTATTTAAGGCACTTAATTTCAAAAGGCTTATCTCATGACCAGTAATCACAATCGCAACCCCGGCACGCCCCTCGACCTGGATTGGGTGATGGGCGCGCACGTCAACAAAAGCGCGGTGGAGCGCCGCGTAGCGACTCTGCCCAAACGCCGCACCGTCAAAAAGGATTGGCAGGCGGCATGGCTGCTGCGCGCCGTCACCTGCATTGACCTGACCACCCTCAGCGGCGACGACACACCCGGACGCATCCGCCGCCTGTGCGCCAAAGCACGGCAACCCATCCGCCCCGATATGCTCGACCGCCTCGGACTTAACGGAGAGCGGGTGACCGTAGCCGCGGTCTGCGTCTACCCGAATCGTGTCGCTGATGCCGTTCACGCGCTTCAAGGTTCGAACATTCCAGTCGCCTCTGTTGCGACAGGTTTCCCTGCGGGACAGACTCCTTTGCCACAACGTATTGCAGAGATCGAACAAGCTGTGGAAGCGGGAGCGCGCGAAATTGACGTAGTCATCGCCCGCAATCATGTGCTGACAGGCGATTGGCGCGCCCTCTACGATGAATTGACCCAATTCCGCAAAGCCTGCGGCGATGCCCACATGAAGACCATCCTTGCCACAGGCGATTTGGGGACGTTGAAGCAAGTCTATCAAGCCAGCCTCGTGGCAATGATGGCAGGCTCGGACTTTATCAAAACCTCCACAGGCAAGGAGACGGTCAACGCCACATTGGAAGCCAGTCTCGTCATGGTGCGCGCCATCCGCGATTATTGGGAGCGTTTCGGCTACAAAGTCGGTTTCAAGCCTGCCGGTGGAATCAGCAGCGCCAAGCAGGCGATGAACTGGCAATTCCTGATGAAGGAAGAACTCGGCGACGAGTGGCTGATGCCAGATTTGTTCCGCATTGGCGCAAGCAGTTTACTGACCGATTTGGAGCGGCAGTTGTATCACTACATCACAGGTCACTACGCCGCGAAACATCACATGCCGATGGGATGAAAATGCGTTTAAACACAAAGTAAACGAAGTGCACGAAGGGGCAAAACCTTAAGGCTTAAAAACTTTGTGCCCTTAGTGTCCTTCGTGTTTAAGAATTGGAGTAATTATGTCCACCCTCCTCGACCTCTTCAAAACCCTCGACTACGGTCCCGCCCCCGAAGCGCCCGATGCCGTTCACGCCTGGCTGGATGCGCGCGGGCGCAAGTTTGGGCTGTTCATCAACAACGAATGGGTGACGCCCAAAGGCGCGAAATATTACCCTTCCTACAACCCCGCCAATGGCGACCTGCTCGCGGAAACCGCGCAGGCGGAGAAGAAGGACGTGGATGCCGCCGTCGCTGCCGCCCGCGCCGCTTTCGAGACCTGGAGCCAAACCCCAGGCGTCGTCCGCGCGCGGTATATGTACGCGATTGCGCGAAATATCCAGAAACATCATCGCCTGCTGGCTGTGCTTGAGTCAATGGACAACGGCAAGCCCATCCG
>JACAEP010000072.1 GCA_013388795.1 Chloroflexota bacterium
GATCATGATGTCAAAATCAAACGCGGGGCAGCATTGAGCGGTCAATGCATCCGGGTCAACGGCTCCGGGTTCAAGAGAAATGCCAATGGCCGACCACATTTCAGCAAGCAGTTCCGCCATGCGCGGCGCGTCGGTGCTGTCGCTGGGCCAGTTCAGGCGGAATGTCAATGAACGCGAGCCATCTGGCATATCGCGGATGCCGTCTCCATCTGCATCCAGGTACCCGGCATAGTCGAGAATCTGATTTGCCTTCGCTGGATCAAATTCATAGTCGGAGATGGAGGCGTTGTACCAAACCCCCAAGCCATCCGGGATCAACGTCAAACCGGGAGTTCCCAGACCGAGCAGAATCAGATCGAGCAATTTTTGTTTGTCGGTTGCATGTGCCATTGCCAGACGGACATTGCGGTCACGCAGGGCTGGGTGCCCGGTGCAAAGCCCGCCTTCTTCGGTCGGACAATTTTCCGGATTGATCTGATTGAAAATAATATCTGTGACACCCGGCGAGAAGGGCGCCCCCACCACCAGATCAATATTCTCTTCTTCTTTCAAAGACTGCGCAGCAGTGTTGGGCATTTCTGTGATCATATCCACATTGCCAGACTTGATTGCCTGCACCAGAGCGTCCTGACTGTCAAATGTTTGGAAGATGACTTCGTCAATTTTAGGGGGCGTGGCAAAGTGATCCTTGTTGGCTATAAGACGGACAAATTCATTCTGGACGTATTCTGCCATCTTGAAGGGACCGGAGCCGACCATCTCGGTATTTTCATATTCAATTTTATCGACATTTTCCCAAACATGCTTTGGCAATATGTACAGGAACACCAATTGACTTTCGATGTTTGGAATCGCTTCTGTCAGAGTAAGTACGACTTCATTGTTTTCGGTTGCCGAGATCGTATCAAAGTACGTTGTGTAATATCCATTCAGATAAGGGTATTCTGGAGTATCTTTATAAAGGTTATAGGTCCACGCAACATCTTCAGCCGTCAATGGCTGACCATCGTGCCATTTTAGTCCATCCCGAATCTTGAATGTCCAGGTAACGCCATCTTCAGATACGCTTGCGCTCTCGGCGATAGATAATTGGAAAGTTCCGTCAAGATTCAAGTCATACATCGAATCGTAAACTAGTTCGAAAATTGTATATGACGTGGCCAAAATGGCATTGCCCGGATTCAGGGTATCTGGGCTGCCAGACCAGCCAATACGGACAATGGCTGGTTGGGTTCCCCCACTGCCGGTGCAGGCGGTCGCTAACATTGCAATGAGTAAGGCGATATAAATTGCTTTTTGTTTCATGGTTTCTCCTCTTTGGATATGTCTTGTTGGTTGGTGTTTTTATTTTACTTTATGTATGTGGTTATTTTTTATAAAGTGGCTATACGCAATATTGTTAAAGCTCGTATTTACAAAAATACACCGCTTTGGGGCAAGCATCTGGCAGTGATAACCAAGTCGGCTTTGTGAAAACAAGACGATGTTCTGGTTATATCCCCCCACTCCAAGAGGCTATCAGATTAATTTGGTAATTCGTCTACACGCAGCTTATAGTTAATCCTCTTTCACGTAAAATACATATTTGATACCGCAGAACTTGGTTTTTCCAACTTGCAATGTAAAAAAAGTCTGATAGGCATCTGGTTTTTTGGGGGCAATAAAAGAAGCGCTTACCCGCACTTCACCGCCGGAAGGAACGTTTTGAGTGAAATCTTGGATTTTTGTATTTTCATGGCGGTACCCGCCAGTATAAATAAAATCAACGCCGTTCAGCGGCCATGATTTTGTGCCGCTGTTAAAAATCGTCCATGTAACCGTGAAATATGCGCCGGGTTTGAAAACAGTGTCTCTAGGCGGACTCGCGCCAAGTGTCGAGCAACTCCACTCCTTGCCAGTCATTCGCTTGGGGTCTTTCTTGTCTTTTGCCCCTTCTTGATCTTCATTGTCGCCGCCATCAATAGTTTCCGTTAACTGAATGGCTTGCTGTGTAAATATCTCAACAGGAATTGTAAGAAGCGCATTGGGGGTTGCTGTCGGAAGCAGATAAATAAACGTTGGCGTAAAGGTTGACGTGATCGAGGGCGTATGCGTCGGACGCGGTGTGATCGTGGAGGTTGGAAGTTTGATGGCGGTCTGTGTTTGCGCAGCGTCTGCAGTTTGCACAATGACAGTTCCCACTGCATTTGAATCGAGCGTGGGCAATGGCGAAAGTGCAGGGGCTGTGATTCCGGGAAGAGAACACGCCAGGGCGGCGAGCAACAGGATATTAAAAATTAATATCTTTCGCATGGAAAATCCTCAATCAAAGTATATCGTGAAATTTACTGCGGATAAATTCCTCTCCCTTTGCAATGAATTCATCATATTCGTCCGGCGCTGGCGCGGACGCCATTAAATCCTGCGTCTTTTGGCGCAATACCTGACGAGCCGGAGGCGCGCCTGCATCTATCCATTTTTCCATGCTGTAACGCGGATACACTCCGCTCACATAGTAGCCGCTTTTGTAATTCTTTAACGTAGAGGGCTGATTGAGAAAACTTTTGCCGGGTCCGACTTTGAAAATTTCGTCCACTGCTGAGTTGACATCATCCAACTGGAAGCCGTTGTGCAGACGCAAAGCCTGGTCAATGATCTCATGACAATGGACAAAAGTGGTCGGGGAGATCGACTTCGAGCCGAGGGAATCTCCAATGAACGGGGCCAGATGTCCGTTTGAGAGGAGGAGCGCGAGGGTGTTCATCCAGTAGGTATCGGCGGCAATCAAGTCCATGCCCCAGCCGGTGCCGCTGCCCGATGTGGAACAATGTGGAATGCCGTAGTACTTCATCATCTCAGAGCAAGCCACGCTGATGAGGATGCTTTGCGGGTCGTAGAAGTTGAGCATGGTACGCATGTCGAAATAGACTGGCAGCATGCCAAGCAGGATGGGCGCGCCCCGTTTGATGGTCTGACTGATAACCAAACCCGCCAGCAGTTCTGCCATGAGAAGCGTAAGTGTGCCTGCTGGAGTCAAAGGCGTGGAAGCGCCCGCCATGCTGTAATTGGAAAAAATGATGGGGAGCCCGCGCTCGATGGCGACTTTCATTTTGTCCACAGTTCCCGCGTTCATTACAAGCGGGCTAACCGGGTTGAAGTATGGGATGACAAATGGTTTGTCGCCAACCTCTTTGCCGTGTAAATGCTCGAACATGTCGAGCACGTCCGGGAAGCGGTCTTCGTCAGAAACAAGCAGGACCAACGGCTTGGTGGTGTTGGCAATATGTTCGAGCGAGCCATACATATCGCCAAGTTCTTCCTTTACATCACGCACGATGCCAACAGTGGAGATCACATCATAATGTTTGAGCGACGAACCAAGGCGGACAAGGTCTCGAAAATTTTCGCGTTTGAAAACATCAAGCGTCTCGTCCACCGGGTTTTGATAGAACAACGCGGTCACCCCCACCCCAAAGCGCAGACGGTCTTCGCCCAGCTTGAGTTTACGCTCGCCGCGACGATCATATATATTGATCGTTTCTGGCGCGGACTGGATCGCCTCTTCGACGACTTCGGGCGGAAATTTAATAATGCGGTCTTGCGATTTCAACCCCCATTTCCATTCCAGCAGTTGCAAAATAGCGGGCGAATCGACGCGCACGCCCGTTCCGCTTAATACCTTTAGTACGTTTTGATGAGATTCCTTAATTTGCGCTTCGCTCATCATGGTCAACCTTGGGCGAACGTTGTTCATGTGTTTTCTCCTACGTCAATTTTACAGGCAAAAAGCTCTTAACCCTTAAATATCACAATAATAACGTCATGGCTTTGTGCCAACCCAAACCACGCGCGGAGATTTGGCAAAGCGGCGTTATTTTACGTGTTTATCAAAAAACAACTGGGTCTTCGCCATGAATTGAAACCATGGATCGCCGATGAAAGAATGACCCTCGCCGTTGTAGGCGAAAATTTCGGCGTCCGCGCCCGCTTCGATGAAGGCGTCGTAGATTTTGCGCGACCATTCGGGCGGCGTGTCTGCAAACGTTTTGCCGTCTTCGGTACCATACACGACCTGGACAGGCGCCTTGACCTTGTCGAAATGATAGATGGGAGAAACCGCTTCCAGCATCAGCGGATCAGACGTCGCGTCGAAGTAAGACGCGGTGATTTCGGCTGGCAAACTGAGCGGGAGAATATCCGATGAATTGCAGCCAAAGGTCGCTTCTCCTTCGTATACATTCCCAATACAACCCGGACCCCAACGCCCGATCACATCTGCAAAGTCGGCGCTGACTGATGAATACAACACGGCGGCTTTGATGCGGCCATCGACAATGGTAAGGACTTTTGCGGTGATGCCGCCGCCCATGCTATGCCCCCACATGCCCATGCGGGATGTGTCGGCTTCGGGAATGGACTCGAGTGCGTTCATCAGGTTGATCACGTCGATGACCTGACCGGAATAGAAAAGACTCTCAGCTGTATCCGACCCACCCCAACTGCGATAATCGGATGAGACGGTAAGATAGCCACGGCGATTGAGAAAATCTGCCGCGCGGTCAGTGCCATCACCGGAGTAGTAGACATAGCGCGAGAAGAAACCATGATTCATGACGATGACGGGGTACGGCGCTTCACCCACTTTAGGAATTTGCAGCACGCCAGTGATGGTCAAACCATCGCTGGGATATTCAATGAGGTAACGGGTGAAGTGATCGGTTTCCAAAACAGGTTCGCCTAATGTAATCTTTCCGCTTTCATATTCACGTGTGCGCAAGCCTTCGATGGTGTAAGGTGCGAGCGCTTCTTCGGGAGTTAGTGTTGGCGTCGGCACGGGTGTCTTTGTTGGCACGGATGTCGGCGGGACGATGGTGACGACCAGTTGTGGTGCAGGTGTTGCGGTTGGCGCGGCGCAGGCAAACAATAAAAAGGCGGCGAAGAACAGGGTGAGTTTTTTCATTTCAAATTCTCATCATAGAACGCGACGGCACGATCCATAAAAAGAATCCATGCATCGCCGGTGAATGAATGCCGCTGGTTCTGGTAAACGAATAATTGGACATTTTTGTTCCAATCCAGCAGGGCTTGATTCAGTTTATAAGACCACTCAGGCGGGGTCGAGCCGATGTAATCACCGTCAGCTGAACCGATGTGGATCTGGACGGGGACATTGACCGAGTCGAGATGATAGTACGGCGCGATCTCCCGCATCTCTCTGGACTTTGAGCGGATTCAACATAAGCGGCTATGACCTCCGCCGGGAGCGACTCGGGAAGCACATCTGCCGAGTTGCAGGTTTCGAGCAATTCACCCGCGGCGATATCGCCAATGCAGCCATAGCCCCAGCGAGCGATCAGGTCGGCATCGTCGGCGGAGTTGGGCGCATACAAAACCGCAACGCGGACAGGCGACTCAAGTGTGAGGATTTTGGTCGTAATGCCGCCACCCATTGAATGTCCCCACATGCCAATGCGAGACGTATCCGCTTGCGGAATGGAGTCGAGTGAAGCCAGCAAGTTCATCACATCCGCGACCAAGCCGGTGTGGAAGAATGAAACGCCAAAGTCGGAACCGCTCCAAGTGCGATAGTCGGATGAAATCGTGATGTAGCCGCGCTGAGACAGATACTCCGCGGCGCGTTGTGAGCCGTCGCCGGATGAGTAGTCACTGCGCGGATAAAAGCCGTGATTCATGACGATTACGGGAAAGGGTCCCTCCCCTGCCGGGATGTTGAGCACGCCAGTGATAGTCAGCCCTTCGGAAGGATATGAGATGAGATAGCTACTGAACTGGTCGTTGAACGCAACTCGTGCGCCAATTTCAATCTCGCCACCGGGAAAGTCTCGTTCACGCAGACCCGCAATGGTGTAGGGATACATCAAATGCGGCAAAGGTGTTGCCGTAGGCGTAAGAGTTGGTAAAGGTGTGGGCGTTTCTGTAGCAGGGATAATGGTCGCCGTTGGAGGCACAGGTGCGGGTGTGCTGCAAGCGGTCAAGACTACCAATAAAGAAAGCATCCACTTTTTCATCGATACTCCAGCACCACGTCCATCTCTCCTTCAGCCATGATATCCTGCACGCGTTTCAACAACTCTTCAGCAATCCCTTCTTCCAAATATGACTCTCCGCAAGCAGGGCAAACCTGCGCAGGGATCTTTTTTACCATCGCCCGAAATTCATCACGCTCAAATTGGATCGAGGTCAGACTTTGGGTTGTGTACGCCTCCCGGCAGACGATGCAAATCATCGGCGGCTCCGCAGGTCTTTTTTCCATTTATCTAACGAAGGCAAATAGACGGTAATGATGGTGATGTGCTGCTGGCTTTCAGAGGTCACCACATGGAAGGGACGCCTGCCCTGCTGACCGAACAACAAACGGCTCGGCTCAGGCGTTTCAAAGGAATAGTCTTCGATCACGTCTGCCGTTTCCAACGCCTCGCGGACTTTCGTTACTGACACCTCGCGCTCGAACATTCTTTGCACCGCATGGGCGCGGAAAATAATGGAATTCATGGCGGTGATTATACAACCCCCTCCGCCGCTGCCGCGGCACCTCCCCCAAATACGACAAGAAAAACTTTTTCTAATTCAGGAAAATATAAATTGTCGTATTTGGGGGAGGACGGGAGGGGGTAAAATACCACCGCCATGCCCGCCGAACGCATCACACCCAAACTTCACTTCGACAAACTTGCCCACTTTCTCGACCTTGAAGCCGAGGCGGAGAAGCAAGAGTCTTTGCGCGAGCGGACTCGGCTTTCGCCCGCCGAAGCGGAGTCATCGGGCAATAGCCTCATCCAACTCGTCATCCGTGAAGAGGATTCGGGGTTGGGAGGCAGGTTTCTGGTCACATTCGGCAAGCGCAACCAAACCCTCCCTCTGCCGTGGACAAGGCTTGGGGTGGGCAGCCCAGTCCTCGTCTCCGAAGAAAGAGCCGGGGCTACATCCAATGAAGAAAATGCATGGCGTGGAATCGTCAGCCGCGTGCGCAAAGATTCCATTCAGGTGGCATTCAATCAAATGCTTGAGATCGAAAGCGAGCGCCCGACCTTTCGCATTGACCGCGCCACTGATGAGATTTCCCGCGCACGCCAACGGCAGGCGCTCGACACAGCCAAGAATGCCACCAGTTCGCGGCTCGCCACCTTACGCGATGTACTGCTCGGAATTCAAAAACCGCTCTTTCAAAAAGTTGAACCCATTCAGCCGTTCAATAAAAAATTAAATACTTCGCAAATTCAAGCCATCGAGTTTGCGCTCAGCGCCGAAGACGTTGCCATCATTCACGGTCCGCCGGGCACAGGCAAGACCACCACGCTGGTCGAGTTGATTCGACAGATCACAAAAAGCGGCGGGCGTGTGTTGGCGGTGGCAGGCAGCAACCTTGCAGTGGATAATCTTTTGGAGCGTTTGATCGATGCAGGCGAGAACGCCATTCGGCTGGGACATCCGGCACGTGTCACGCCGGAGTTACGCGAGCACACGCTCGACCTGCTGGTGGAGCATCACCCTGATTTAAAGATCGCGCAAAAACTGACGCGTGACGCGCACAGCCTGCGCAAGCAAGCCTCGAAATTTTTCCGTATCAAGCCAGACCCGAATTATCGTCAGTCACTGCGCGAAGAGTCGAAGCAACTGCTCAACGAAGCCAATCAGATCGAAGAGCAGGTGGTCGCGTCCATTCTCAACGGGGCACGCGTGGTGTGCGCCACCGCCACCGGACTCGACCCCGAACGCCTGCGCGGCAATCGCTTCGATTGGGTCATCATGGACGAAGCTAGTCAGAGCACCGAGCCCGCCGCGTGGATTCCCTTGCAGTACGCCGAACGGCTCGTGCTGGCGGGCGATCATTGTCAACTCCCGCCCACTGTGCTTTCCAATGAAGCGGCGCGCGGCGGTTTCAACATCAGTATGATGGAGCGCATCTTGAACTTTGCGCCCGATGGTTTGAGCAAACTCTTGAGCGTGCAATATCGCATGCATCAAGACATCATGACCTTCTCTTCGGATATTTTCTACGACGGGCATCTACAAGCGGACGAAGCGGTTCGCACCGCGCTCTTAACGGGTCTGCCCCATGTAAGCGAATCCCCGCTGACAGTGACTCCCATTCACTTCATCGACACGGCAGGCGCAAGTTATGATGAAGAACAAGAACCCGATGGCGAGAGTCGCATGAATCCGCTTGAGGCGGAGTTGGTGGTGAAGATGGTTAATGGGTTAATGGAGAATGGTGTTTCCCCTGAGAACATCGCTGTCATCTCCCCGTATTCGGCACAGGTGAAGTTACTGCGACAGAAGCTAAATCACGGCATCGAGATCGACAGCGTGGATGGTTTTCAAGGGCGCGAGAAGGAAGTGGTCATCGTCAGTCTCGTGCGCTCGAACCCCGAAGGTGACGTAGGCTTCCTCGCCGACACCCGCCGCATGAACGTCGCCCTGACCCGCGCCAAACGCAAACTGATCGTCATCGGCGACAGCGCCACCATCACGGTGCATCCGTTCTACGAGAAGATGGTCAAGTATTTTGAATCCATTGGGGCGTATCATTCGGTGTGGGAAGAGTGACAGTTCTTGTTCTTTTGTCATAAAAACTTGTATAATCAATCGTACAATATATAGGGAGTTATACAGCACAATGCTGTATATACCTTAGTTGGCTGGCTGTCCGCAAGGGAAAGTGAAATATGAATAAAAATAAATTGACTCGCAGAGATTTTCTAAAAATGGCTGGTGTCACTTCAGCGGGACTGGCTCTTTCGGCTTGCGGCATAGATTTTACAAAATTGCCCGACCCAACTGTCACGGCTTCAATTACCCCTTCTCCTACATCAACACAGACACCCTTTCCAACCCCTGGAACACTTGCATCGTTAAAAGACTTGGAACTTTGGATTAGTGATTTTGTTAATTCATATGGCGGAAAAATCAAACTATACGAAACTGATTTTGGTGCAAGTGAATTAGTAAATAAAATTAGAACCAATCCAGAATCTTTCACTCAAACAAAAGTGATTGACGGCAAAGAATATTCTTTTGTGATGGTTAATGATGTTCCACTAGGAATAGCAGGAGAAGATAGAAAATGGGGCGAATCTAGTTTGCGAATACTCGCGGAATTGAAAGGTATTGAACTAGAGTTTGCATGGGCAGGAGACGATTTCTTACGCCAACACAATATCAGCAGTGAAAAATACGTTGAATTGTCGAAATTGATTGGCGACTCATTTATTATTGGCGGAGGGGTGCAAACACAACAAGTATTTCAAAGTTTTACAACACAAGATTGGCAAAGAGTCGTAAAAAACTGGAGCGATATAAAAGAACAACTCCAAAATAATATAGTACCTGCTGGCTATCCATATTATTTAGATTACGGCAAAGAGATGATTAGTCAGGTTACAAAAGCATCCATTTCAGGCAACCCAAAAATGCGCGGACTATGGCTTATGCACTTAGGGAATGGATTAGATTCGATTGTCAAAGGGAACTTTTCAAGTCAAGAGTTATCTAATATTCTTGAATTCATTATCAAGTCAATCGTCTTAAGTTTTCCAGAAATAAGCAGGTGGAATGCAACAGATGAACTTGTGAATGCTTATGTCACTGAAGAACCAGAATTAAGGTTTTGGTATCAAATTTTCGATAAATCGCCAAATCAGGTTCAAATTTCCGATGTGGCTGATTTGATGATACTCATAGCAAAATTTATCAAAGAAGTAAATAGTAATTTAGAAGTTATTATTTGCGAAGACGCAATCTTAGATTTCAATAACGCGTATGCGCCTTGGTCAATAAATGCTTTTAATAAAGTTTTAGAGAATATATCGAGCAAATCACAATCTTACTTGTTCAAAGGAGTAGATTGTCAATTTAATGTATGGGTCTACGATGGTTTAGACATTGACAAGATGAAAGAAAATATTAAGAAATGGAGTGAATGGGGTTTTAAATTGTTTGGTTCAGAAACTATGATCGTATCAGGCGATGTATCGTCTAATCGTCGAACTCAAGGCGTATTACTTGGAAAAGTTGACCCAATCGAGCAACAAGACCTTATGTATGCACAATTACTTCAACTCTACTTGGACGCACAAGCCCCGACTTTCGGATTTGGAGAATTGGGCGATATGGATAATTGGCTAGAAATGGGTGATGACCCGTTATATAATTCAGCCCCAGGAATATTTGATAAAAATTACAAAAAGAAATCTTGTTACTTTGTTCTCGCTAAAACGCTTTTTGCAAATATATGAGTCTTCAAGTTCATGCCAGCCAACAAAGCGTGCAATAAGATACTACCTGACTTTATCTTGTTGGATAGATAAACCAGATCTATCTTTTTTATGGAATAATTTCTACAAACTCGGCGCTTTCCACTCCTTGTACAAAGACCTGACAGGTTTTCACAGAGCCACATCCGACTCGAATCTCCATCCGCGCATGGGGTGTAGTCGATTCAAGTTTCAATAAACCTGTCAGGTCTTGAGTGTGGAATAGAACAAAAAGGACTTCTTTTTGAAGTCCTTTTTGTTTAGACCGGATAAGCCAGCAAATTCAATTCGGCAATGAACCGATAGTCGCGCTGATTTTTAGTTATAAATTCAAGGTCATATTCAATAGCGGTTGCCGCGATCAACGCATCTGCGGAAAGCAACCCATGACTAAGATGATATTTCTTCAACAATTCCACAGCCAGTTGCGAAATCTGGTCATTGATCGGCAAAACCTCGAACCTTTCAAGGAATTGTTCCACCTTGCGAAGTTCTGCCTTATTACGGCAGCCAACCAACAACTCCATTTGTGTGACCACACTAACTGCCAAGAGGTGATCTTTTTCCAAAGCATCAAGGTTTTGAACTGCATCTTTCACTTCCAAAGCGCAGTCAATGAGAATGTCTGTGTCAACTATGACCAAATTCATCCCCTGTTTCTCCATTGGCTTCTGCGAGTCTGTCGCACCCAGGCAACACTATCGAGCATATCTGCGCGGTCTTTCCACATTCCTACAAAAGGTTCTTTGGCAATCTTAACCTTTCGTGTTCGTTTTGCAGGTGCGGCTGAATAACGTTCCTGTAAAAAAGCGACAAAATCAGCTACCTGACGTTGAGCTTCAGGCGGAAGCGAATTGATATCTTGTGTAATTTTCGAGAGAGCCATGTTTACCTCTCAGCAAATTATAGCATCTGCGGAATAATTTCTACAAACTCGGCGCTTTCCACTTCTTGATCACATCCACAAAGGGCGGAGCGATCTTCTTCCCATTAAACGGATACCAACCTAACTCTCCGCGCACGGCTTGTTCCTTCAATTCGGTTGAACCCCAGATCATTGACGCTCCCGCCGCGCCGAGCAAAGCAGAAACCCAGTCATTCGAAACGAACAACGCGCCAATGATGAGGGTAATGCCGAGTCCCATTACATAAGGCCACCACAAGTAACCAAAATAACGTTCCCCGCGAATCACCCACACAAAGCCCAACCCGATCACGAACAAGATCACAAGGCAGATAAATATCCCAAAGAAATTCATTTTGCACCTTCTTTCATCGCAGCAATCTCGTCAACAGTGTATTGCCTGCCTATTGGGTCACGGTCGAGCAAGTCCACGGTGGTGGCTGCAGGGTATTCCGCCAATATCTTGGCATGGCGCGGATTATTCGGGTTGGCGGGCGCTTCCCCTTTTTTGACTCGTTTCGGCTGGCGGACAGAAATTTCGAGCGCATCCCAGAGCAAGGTCACACCGAGGATTCCAGCTGCGGCAGAGAGAGGCATGTTCGAGGTCAGGGTGGAGGCAACCCACATACCGAGTCCGAGAACGAGGGCGATTACCGTCGGCTTCCAAAGATGTACCACCTCACGTTCGATCTTGCGCACAGAGACATGCCCCCACCATATCCCCAAAAAGGTTGCCAATGCGGCAGCGAATCCAACCAGATTGATTTCCATTGCAACTCCTAAAAAGATTTGATGAGAAGGTTGACATAGTACGTCCAATTTGTACAGTAACTTAAATCATATTCCCGGATGTAATTCGGATAAATTTACTCTAACTGAACTTTTATTTAATTCTATGCAATTCTCCATGTGTGCATCGTGAGAACAACATAGAATTCACATCGGCGAGGAGAGCATCACAGGAGACGTGTATGCACATCATCGTTATCGGCGGGGGAATTACAGGGCTAAGCGCCGCATGGGAATTACAACAACGCGGCATCGGCTATTCCCTGCTCGAAGCATCTGACCGTTGGGGCGGCAAGGTCATTTCACAACAAATCGAATTTGATAACGCCTCATTCCTCGTCGAAGGCGGACCCGACACTCTTATCACCCGCAAACCTGAAGCATGGGATCTTGCCAAAGAACTTGGGATGCTCGACCAGGTCGTGAATCCCGGATCGGAGATGAGCGGGACGTACGTGCTGGATAACGCCTCTCTCCACCCGCTGCCTGTTTCACCCACCCGATTTTTTTCCACGCCGCTGCTGACTCTGCGCGGCAAATTGCGCATGTTGGCCGAGCTATTCCAGCCCGCCCGGCGCGACGATGGCGATGAGTCGCTTGCAGATTTCGTCCGCCGAAGATTGGGGCAGGAAGCGTTAGATAAATTTATTGGTCCAGTCTTGGGCGGAATCTACAACACGGACCCTGAAAAGCAAAGCATCATGGTCTCTTCGCCTGTAATGCGCGAAATGGAAAAGGACGGGGGTGGTCTATTCCTCGGTGCGTTGAAGCGTGCTTTCACAGGTAACAAGAAAAAGAATACAGAAAAGAAACCGCGTTTCGTCTCGTTCAAGAACGGTCTGCAAGCCCTGACCGATGAATTGGCGCGTCAACTCACTGGAGATCTGCGGTTGAACGCGCGAGTCACTTCGGTGATGAAAAAGGATGGCAAGTATCACGTCACATTGGCAAATGGAGAACGTCTGCTCGCGGATGGAGTGATCCTTGCGACACTGGCGCAACAGGCGTCGGCGTTGGTCAAGGATATGTCCGCTGAGGCAAGCCAGAGGTTAGGCGCGATGCGTCAGCAAAACATCGGCACATTGTCGCTGGTGTATCGCGAGTCGGATATTCCTGAAAAACCAATCGTAAATGGGTTGATGATCCCTCGCCGCGAAAAGCGGATGATCGATGCGGTCACGTTCACGTCACGCAAGATGCCGGAGCGATCCTCGCCGGGGTATGCGGTGGTGCGGGTCTTTATCGGCGGCGGCTCGCCGGAGATGGTGGAATTCAGCGATGAAAAGTTGATCGCAGCTGTGAAGCGCGAACTCGGTGAACTGCTCGGCATCACTGCCGACCCGCAAACATGGACGGCATTTCGTTGGGAGTGTGGTTTTCCGCAAGCCGAGGTGGGGCATTTGGAACGTGTGGATGAAATTGAAAAGTTTTTGCCCGCTGGTATTGCGCTGGCTGGTAGTTCGTATCGCGGCATCGCCGTGCCGGATTGCATTCGTCAGGGGCGCGAGGCGGCGGCGAAAATAGTTGCGTCATTGCGAGGCGGTTTGGTTCCGCCGAAGCAATCTTAATTTACCGGGGGATCGCTTTGGGCTTCCCCCCTCGCAATGACACTTGAAACAAGGAGACAAAATGAAAATCGTTCGAACCCTCAATAACTTTAGGCTGGCTTTTTTTTCAATCGCATACGGCTTGAGCGGCGCATTGATCGGCGGGACGTTGAACCGCATCATGATCGCTGAATTGGCATTGCCTGCCACGCTGGTTGGATTCTTCTTTGCCATTCCGCTGTTGATCTCGCCGGTGCGTGTGTGGTTGGGTTATCGCTCTGATGGTTATCCCATCTTCGGCAAACGCCGTGAGCCGTATATCATCTTCGGCGCGTTGGTGATCGGTTTGGGCATCGTCGCTTCGGCGAATCTGGCGGCGAAGTCCGCGCAGTTGGGTGGATTGTTGCTGCTGGCGGGCACCTTAGCTTTCATGCTCTACGGGCTGGGACGCAACCTTGCACACAACACCTATCAGGCATTGGTCTCTGACCGTTACGAAGGAACCAATCGCACGCGTGCCATCACCATGTATGAAGTGGCAACCCTGCTCGGCTCGGTGATGGGCGCTGGTTTCATCGGCAAAGCGTTGGAAGTGTACGAACCCGCCCGCCTTATCAGCGTGGCAACGGGTGTGGCAGCGGTTATCTTTGTGCTTGCTTCATTGGCTGCCATCGGGCAGGAACCGAAAAATTATGTCGTGCAGGCAGCATCTGAACAGGCACGCAAAATGCCTTTCAACCGTGTGCTCAAGGAAGTTGTCTTCGCCGACCCGCAAGTGCGGACTCTGTTCACGCTGGTCATTTTCACCTTCGTCGGCACGCTCGCACAAGATGCATTGCTTGAACCTTATGGTGCCTTGGTACTTGGAATGAGCGTGGGCGACACCACCCGCCTGACGATGTACTGGGGTTTGGGCGTGCTCGCCTCAATGCTTGCCTCGGGCTTGTTCCTGATCAAGTGGCTGGGATTCATGAAGTTGATGCGTACCGGCATCGTCGCCAGTATTCTGGTCTTCGTCGGGCTGATCGTCACCGGCATGATGGGCAACGTTGGCATCTTCAAAAGTCTGGTCTTCGTGATGGGACTCGGCGCAGGTTTGGCAGGCGCAGGCATGTTGAGCGGAATCATTTCGTTCACGACGCCAATCCGCGCTGGAATGTTGATGGGTGTATGGGGAGTTGCGAACATGGCGGGTCACGCCTTCGGTAATCTGCTTGGCGGCGCGATCGTGGACAGCGTCCGCATTGCGACGGGAAGCGCCTTTGCCGCGTACTCCTCCCTGTTCGGCATGGAAGCAGTCATGCTCGGCATTGCATTGTATCTTTCCACACAACTCAACCCGAACGCCTCCCGCGCTCACAACGAAGAGACTGAAGTCCTCGCGGCAGCCGCTGCTGCGGATTAGCATATAGATAAAAACATGACTCGCCCCGAAATTAAGGTTTCCGTGGGCGAGTTTGTTCTTAAGAGTAAACGGGACGCTGATAAACGCTGAGAACGCAGATTTTTAAATCCTTTTCCGCGCTCGCCCGCGTCCCAAATTAAATTCGGGGTTAAGTCGGTATTGTAAAAAAGAACGAACTCCCCTGCCCTGCTTTGCTCTCGAACCAGGTTTCACCGTCATGTAATTCGATGATGTGCTCGACGATCTTCAATCCAAGCCCAAAGCCGAGGCGTGGATCTTTTTTATCTTCCAAAATAGTTTCGAACGGTTCAAAGACCTTTTCTTGATCTTCTTCGGCGATACCAATCCCTGTGTCATGCGCCTCGAAAAGAATTCTGTCCGCTTCCTTCTCCACGCGGATAGTGACCGTTCCCTTATCTGTAAATTTAACAGCATTGTGAATGTAGCGCATCAACGCCTGCGAGAGGCGGGTTGGGTCACCTTCGATGGTCGGCAGATTTTCGGAAATGTCCTCTTCGATCTCAATATCGCCTTTGTGTTCGGCGAGTTGATCTGCCATCATCAACACGCCTTCCATCATGGCATGGACATCCACTTCCTGCAAGTCCAATTCCATGCGCCCGGTAATCGTCTCTGCATAATCTTGAAAATCACTGACCTGCACGATCAACGGCATCAATGCCGCATTGAGATGCGCCAGCGGAGAATCGGGAATCTGCACGATGTCTTCCAATTCTTCAAGTCGAGCCAGTTCATTGACCTTGGCATTCACATCTGCAAGCCCCTTGCCCAAATAGGAAGACATTTTGTAAATGAATTCGTTTTGGTTGTCCGTCATAATTTAATCCTGAAAGCCAGTCTTATACAACTCGTAATAACGTCCCTGTGCGGCGAGCAGGTCGGCATGTTTGCCTTGCTCAATGATTCTGCCGCCGTCGATCACCACAATTTTATCTGCATTCGTGATGGTGGATAATCGGTGCGCGATCACGAAGGATGTGCGCCCCTTCAAAAGAGCTGCCAGCGCAGACTGGATGATGTGTTCGGTCTGGGTATCCACAGAAGAGGTCGCTTCATCGAGGATGAGAATGCGCGGATTCGCCAGCAGCGCACGCGCAAACGAAATCAACTGTCGCTGACCCACGCTCAGGGTCAAGCCACCTTCCTCTACCGAGGTTTCGTACCCGTTCTTCAAATTCATAATAAAGTCATGCGCTCCCACGGCTTTGGCAGCGGCGATCACTTCGTCATCTTTCGCGTCTAAACGCCCGAACAGAATATTTTCCTTCACCGTGCCATTGAACAGGAACGGGTCTTGCAGCACCATGCCCATCTGCCTGCGCAGCGAGCCTTGAGTCACCGTCCGCAAGTCCACGCCGTCGATGTGTACCCCGCCCGAGGTCGGGTCGTGGAAGCGCGCCAGTAATTTGACGATGGTCGTCTTGCCAGCCCCAGTCTCCCCCACCAGCGCAACCGTCTCGCCCGGCTTTACATCCAACTGAATCGAATCGAGGACGAGAACGGGATCATCTGAATAATGAAAGGAGACATTGTCGAATCGCACCGCGCCGGTAATGGGTTGCATTTCAGCGGCATTCGCTTCGTCCCGAACTTCGACTGGCGTGTTGAGCAATTCCAAAATGCGCTCGCCGCCCGCCATCGTGGATTGAAGTGTATCGAAGCGGCGGCTCAAGTCGCGGATGGGTTCAAAGAAGCGGTCAATGTATAAAACAAAAGCAATCAATACACCCGCTGTAATCGACTCGCCCAACACCGCCGTCCCGCCAACATAAACGACCAAAGCAGTTGCGAGCGCGCCAAGCAAATCGATAACAGGGGTAAAAAGAGAAGCCACCCAAACCGCATCGAGGCTGGTTTCAAGATAATAACGATTGACGTATCCGCTGAAGGTGTTGTAGTTGTGCTGCTGACGCGAGAACGCCTGCACCACGCGCACACCGTTAATATTTTCCGCCAAGACGGAGTTGCCCCATGAAACCGCCGCGCGGACTTTACGATAATTCTGCCGCGCCGCTTTGCGAAAAGCAATCGTCACCCAAACCATGACCGGCAGGACGGCAAAGGTCAACATCGAGAGTTGGAAGTTCAACGCAATCATGGCGATCAGTGTGCCAATAATTCCCAGCAGGTTGCGGACGATGGCAAGCACTGCCCAGGTGATGAACTCACGTAATGTGCCGACATCGTTGATCACGCGGGTGATGACGCGCCCGACGCTATAGCGATTATAAAAACTCAACGACAATTTTTGCAGATGAGCGAACATGGCTGTGCGCACATCATATAAAACATGCTGACCCACCCGCGCCATGATGCGCACGCGCCAGTAGTTGAACCCCAGTTGAATGATGGAAACGATCAGATAGGCAAGCGCAATATTGCGAAGCGCGAGCGGGTCATTGGCAGCGATACCTTCGTCAATTGCGAGTTTGACGAAGTACGGTCCAGAGACTGCCGCGGCGGTGACGATCACTATCAACACCAACGCAAAGATCATATGCCCGGCATACGGCTTGAGAAACTGCATGAGTCCCTGCGCAACTTTGGGGTCGTAGCCCTTATCCAGCTGCTCTTCAGACCTGGTGATGAATTCGGGAGGTGTGATTTTGGTCATGAGGTCATCCCGCATTGGAGCGCGGAGCGTAGAGCGTATTTTCATGAGTTGGCTTATTGCCCGTGATCGGTTGAATATCAGTCAATGCTTCTTCGCGCTGCATTAGTTGCAGGTCGTGAATTTCCTTATACAAGCCGCCCGCCTTGAGTAGTTCATCGTGCGTGCCGCTTTCCACAATATGCCCCTTATCCATCACAAGAATTAGATCGGCGCGGCGCACAGTGCTGAGGCGATGCGCGATCACAAAGGTGGTGCGTCCTTCCATCAGCTTGTCCAATGCGGCTTGAATCAGTTTCTCGGTTTGAGTATCCACACTTGAAAGCGAGTCATCCAAAATCAAAATGCGCGGATCCGTCAACAAAGCGCGCGCAATCGCCACACGTTGACGCTGCCCGCCGGAGAGCGTTACGCCGCGCTCGCCGACAATCGTGTCGTAGCCTTTTGTAAAGCCTTCAATAAACTCGTGCGCCTGCGCGGCTTTTGCGGCGGCAATGATTTCCTCTTCGGCGGCATCGGGTCTGCCATAGGCAATGTTGGCGCGAATGGTATCGGAAAACAAAAGCGAGGTTTGCAGCACAATGCCGATCTGCCTGCGCAGCGAGGTCAACTCCACGTCGCGCACATCACGCCCATCCACCAGCACTGCGCCATCGCTCACATCGTAAAAGCGGGGAATCAAATTCACCAGCGAGGTCTTACCCGAGCCGGTCGGTCCAATCAGCGCCACGATCTTGTTTTGCCCCACCTTCACATTGATATCTGTCAGTGAGTGATTGTTCTCATTTTGATATTTCAGCGAGACATGACGGAACTCAACCTCGCCCTTCAAAGCGGATAACACCCGCGCCTCTTTTTTCGACTTTATGTCTGGTTCTGCATCCAAAACTTCAAACACACGTTGAGCGCCTGCCGCGGCTTCGCCGCCCGCGTTGACCAAGCCTGTCAAGGCCTGAGCGGGTTCCGCCATCATTAAAAGATAGGCATTGAACGCCGCCACTGCGCCGACAGTTAACTCGCCCGCAATGACCATTTGCCCGCCAAAGTAGAGGATGAGAATCGTGCCAATAGTAATGAGCCAGTTGGTGGTTGGCATGATCTTTGCCCACTCATCGATCACATGCAGCCATTTGCGGAACACGTCCATGTTGGCAGACTCGAAACGCTTGGTTTCGTACTCTTCGCGGGCAAAGGCGCGGACGACCTGCACGCCGGTCACATTTTCTTGCAGGCGGTTGGATACCTCGCCCACTGCCTGATCCACGGCGAAGAATAGTTTGCCGATCTTGGTACCGAACCAGCCGGTCATCAAGATCAGTGGAATCATGGGCAACAGAGAGATGACCGCCAACTCAAGATTGGCAGAAAGCATAACGCCTAAAATACCAAAGGTGAGCAAGGCAAAACGCGCCAATTCCGGAATGGATGAGCCTGCAAATTTTTCGATGGCGCGCACATCTTCAATACAGCGCGAGATCAACTGACCCGATTGGGCATGGTCGTGGTATGTGAAAGGCAGGTATTGAATGTGGTCGTACATGCGATTACGAAGATCGTAGCTCACATGAGCGGCGATCCACTCGGAAGCATACCGGTTGCCCAAGCCCAGCAGCGCTGAGACAAGCCCAAGTCCAAATAAAAGAAGCGCAGAGCGGACGAGATAAGCCGTATCCCCGCGTAATAGTCCATCATCAACCACCGCCTGGATGATGCGCGGAACAACCAGGTTCAACCCGGTGAGGGCAAGCAACATCAGCAGGCTCGCAAACGCCTGCCACGCGTATGGACGCAAAAAGGCGGCGGAACGTATCAGATTTTTCATAGTCGGGGTTTTAAGGATACCACAAAGAAAAGCGGATATCCGGTGAAATGTCTGCCTTGATTAAGCCTGAACGGTATCCGGCTTGTATATTCTTAATCCGCGAAATGCGAGCCTTGCAAGCAAAGATAATAAAAGAATCAGCAGCCAATCCAAAACGAATATACTGCGCGGGAAATTTTCGAACCATCCTGCTGCATATCCGGCGTAAATGATGGCAGTGATGGCAAGAGAGGAAACGGTCTGTGAAATAAGGAGGGGACGCAACATTTGAAAGATGGGCGCGTAAACAAGCTCGCGGCTGCATGCGCCAACCCCAATGGAAAGCAGCGGTCGGATGAAGAATGCCGCCCAGAACAAGAGACGTTCCATTTCCCGGTATGATTGGTATTCGCGCCCGTCTCCAAAGCGCCAACGAAAGAGCGTAAATGCGACCAGAGAGAGTATGCCTATGTCGATCAGCGCCAATCGCAGGCTGATTCGTTGCAGCAGGTTGCGGAACCAGCGGCGTAAGGGAATATCAACAAAAAAGTGGGCAAGCAGCGCAACCGCGATCATGATCGGCAAAAACGTCAAAGCAAAAATCCTTTCCGGGTCGGCAAAACCGGAATTCTCCAGCCAGCGTTCGTACAGCCAAAAGAGCGGGACATGCAAGATGTACAATGCATAAGATGCCTCGCCCAGGTTGACGAACACAGGACGACTTAGCGTCCGCGACAGGAGGGAACGATCCATAGCCAAGCTAACAATGAAAAGAATCATGATTGGTGAGAGCAGCCCGCCCATGGGTTCCATCCGATGAGGCAGCGCGGTCCAAACACCACTGCTGACGATGGTGTAGACGGCGATCAATAGAAAGCTCCCCGCCGCAGCCGTGATGACCATCCAGGGGGTGGCTGGCTGTCCCCGACCCTCCCTCAAATACCAAATTCCGCCCACCACACCCAGGATAAACGAATTCAAATGGAAAAGCGGAAAATAATTAATGAAGTCAGAATAGACGCCAAGAATGTTGCGCCACATCAAAAAGTGAATTGTCTGACTGACAACCCATACTATCATTGAGACCCAGATCAGCTTTCGAGTGGATTGGCGATACGCCCAAAAGACAAAAAAGGGAAAAACCGCGTAAAAAAAGAATTCCACGGTCATCGACCAGGAAGAATAATTGAACGATTGGGCATAGGCGGGAAACCATGCCTGAACAACAAACAAATTGGCGAGAATCTTCTGGGGCTTGATGCGAAAGAGCGAGTCGGCGTAATAGATGCAGATCAATGCAAACGAGATGATGTACAACGGATAAATGCGGGCGATGCGCGCCTTCCAATATCCCAATACGTCGAACTTCTCTCCAGGGCGGAAATAGACCAGCGACATGACAAACCCCGACAAGACATACAAATAACTTACAGCCGTCGGCGCAGATCGAAGTAATTCCGAAATCGGAAAAACATTGATCGCGGCAGTGTAAATCCCGCCGGTGTCGTGAAAGAATAACACCAGCAATACCATCATGAATCGTGTGAACGTGATTTGGTCAAGTCTTTGCATGAAATAAAATCCGCAACCCGCCTATTCTACTTGAAAACAGAGCGGGGCAAATCATGCGCGAAGTAAAACGGCTCAAAAAACTGTCGTTCAATTACCGTATTACAACTTTCGCCTGCGGCTGAAGAATGCGAACAACCCCGCAGCAAGAAGGGCGGCAAGTGTGATTGCGCCAACAACCACCCCGGCGCTTTCCATCGTCGCGGGGGCAGCGGGCAGCAGAGTTGGCGTGAGCGTGATGGTCGGTGTGACCGGCACAGTCGGTGTGGATGTGACCAGCCCCAGAGTGGCTGTTACAGGCACAGCAGAAGGAGCGGGGGTTTCAGCGGCAGCCCGGCGGATAACAAGCCGCTGCCCTTCAAAAATTTCATCGCCCGCCAGCCCGTTGAGCAATTTCAGTTCGGCAATAGTTGTTCCATATAGAAGCGCAATGCTCCACAAGGCTTGGTCTTTGCGGACGTCATGGTAGACCTCGCCACTCGGGAGCGGCGTGTTGGGAACCTCGGTCAAGATCGGAGCCGCGCCTGCTGTTGAAGATGGAATCGCCGTGGCGGCTTCCCCTTCTTTCGCGGCAACCAGCACAAAATATGTAATTCCATTCGCGGCGGCAATCCCTACACCGGCATCTTCATAATCGGGAGAAAGCAAGGCAACAGAGTCCGCGGCATTGGCTTGCCATGCCGCAATGACTTGATCTTCAGAAACGCCGGAACCGGAGTAGATCACTTGCGTCAGTAACCCGCCTACAGAGAGATCGCCTGCCACTGCATAGCCTGCGTCGAGCGCGCGTTGATAGGGGCGTTTGCCTGTGTCATCGAAGTTCGTCAATACGCCTATGCTCGAAATATAAACAGCATGCGTTTGAGCAATGAATGTGAGAATCTGATGTTGTGCGTAAGGTTCAAGCCCATTGGATTCGCGAAGGGCATTCACCTTTTCGAGCATATCCTCGGCGGAAAGGTTGGGAGAAACCTGCCTGGGCTGGGCATCCGCCCGAATAGACGGAAACAGACTTACAGTCAGGAAAAGAAGCGCAAAAATGGTCCGATAAAGGTTAATTAACATCTAAAAATTATACCCAGAGTATCTCTTCCCAAAACGCCAAAGGCAGGAGTAAAATTATATATAATGTATAATCCTTAGGAGGCAGCCATGCCAGGCTTCACACCCGGACGCAGGTATCAACCCCCGTTCATGCCGTTCAAACGCCAGCCGTTCAAAAAACGCGCGCTGGCGGCAATCGAACTCGCAGTGAAAGGTCCGCTGTTTGGGTGCCGAATGTGCGGCAACTGCTTGTTGCAAGAAACCGCCTTCATCTGCCCGATGGAATGCCCCAAGGGATTGCGCAACGGTCCATGCGGCGGCTCGACCCCTGAAAAATGTTACGTGGACGAAAGCCGCCCTTGCATTTGGTACAAGATCTATGAGCGCTCGTTCCAGCTTGGGCGCGAGGCATTGCTGCTTGAAGTATTGCCGCCCATGGATTGGAACAAAGCCGGCACAGATGCGTGGAGCGATGTATTTGAACAGGCTGGCAACGTTGGGGTAAAAAACATCGTTGCGGGTCTGACTTCGGGTGAGGCGGGTTCGGTTTCTCGAACCTTGGATTCCATCTTTCGACCCGTCCGCCAACCCGATTGGTGGCAGGGCGATTCTGAATACCATGCGCCAAAATATTCCGAACCCGCCTCCGAACTCGAAAGCCGATTGAAAGCTGGTGAGTTCGTCGTGGCGGCGGAAGTCACCCCGCCCCTTTCGATCAACACCGATAAACTCAAACAGCATATCGAAATGCTCAAGCCGTATGTGGCGGCATTGAATTTCACAGACAGCGCTTCAGCGATTCCGCGCATGTCTTCGTGGGCGTGCAGCAAAATGGCAGTAGACCTGGGCGCCGACCCTGTGATGCAGATCACCGGGCGCGACCATACGCGAGTCAATTTGCAATCCGGCGCGATGGGCGCTTCGGCGCTGGGCATTCGCAATATTCTTTGCCTAACGGGCGACAGCATGACTCTGGGACCTGGTCCGCAGGGGCGCATGGACATTGTAGATCTGGATGGCATTCAAATGTTGTGGATTCTGCGACGCATGCGCGACGAAGGAAAATATCTGGATGGGCGCGAGATTAAACATCCACCCAAATATTTCCTCGGCGCAGCGGCTTCTCCATTTGCGTCGAATATGAAGTTCCAGGCATTGCGTGAGCAGAAAAAGGTCAACGCCGGGGCACAGTTCTTCCAGACGAATGTGGTCTTCAATGCGGATGCGCTCGACGAATGGTTGAACGAGATCGCCAAGCGCGACATTCTCGACAAGGTTTACATTCTCATCGGTATCACCCCGCTAAAGAGTTACAAGACCGCCGCCTACATGGACAAGAAAATTCCCGGCATAGTTGTGCCGAAAAAAATTCTCAAGCGCATGGAAACGGCAAAAGAAAAAGGCGACGAGCAGGCAGAAGGGGTGCAGATCGCATTGGAGTTGATTGAAAAGATCAAAAGCAAACAAGGCGTGAGCGGCATTCACTTGATGGCAGTCGGTTGGGAAGAGATCGTGCCGAGAATTGTCAGCGAGGCGGGGCTGGGAAAGAGAATCTCGTCACAAGTCGAAGAGCCTGCCCGGAGTTCATCGAAGAGTCAAAGGTCAGCGCAGTTGGTTGATTTCGTCACAGGTTAAGTCACGCCATTTCCCGACCTGCAAATTTCCAAGTTCAATATTCCCGATAGCGACTCTGAAGATCCGCAGGGTGAATAAGCCAACCGCCGCCGTCATGTGGCGGATCTGGCGTTTTTTGCCTTCACGCAATTTCACTTCGAGCCAGTGAGTCGGTCCGTGCGGGGTGACAGGCTTGGGTCGTTCGGGCAGGTTTGGGGTTGGGATGAGGCGGAAGGAGGCGGGACGCGTGAAATGCTCCTTGAGTTGGACTCCGGTTGAGAGTTGAGTCAACTTTTCTTGAGTCGGGTCACCCTCCACCATCACAAGATAGGTTTTTTCGATATGATGTTTCGGGTCGGTGAGGCGCTTAATGAGCGCGCCATCGTCGGTGAGCAAGAGCAGACCTTCGCTGTCGCGGTCGAGCCGCCCGGCTGCATAGACATGGGGGATGTTGATGAAATCTTTAAGTGTAGGGTGACCTGCGCCTTCATCAGTGAATTGCGAGAGAACGCCATAAGGTTTATTGAAAAGGATGTAACGCATGATGGGTATAATCATACCCGATGAGCGATTTGCTATTCGAGATACGAGTTTGTGAAAGCTGCGGATTGCGTTACCCGCTTCAAAAGGGACATTCGTTCGGTGAGCGCTGTCCGCATTGTTTGGGTAAGACACGGGTTGCGGCGGGCAAGGTGATCCATGAAGAAGAACGCGCAAATGAAAAGCCAGCAAAAAAGAGGAAGGCATTCCACGCCGTGCTTCTGGATAACACCCGCGGGGCGTGTAATGTCGGCTCGATTCTGCGCAGCGCGGATGGCTTCGGCTTCGACCATGTTTATTTGTGCGGCATCACCCCCGCCCCGGATAACGAAGCGGTGACAAAAACTTCGCTCGGCGCGGAAAACATGATTCCCTGGTCAACCCACAAAGATGCGGTGAAACTTGCGGCGGGCTTGAAAAAAGAAGGCTGGCGGATCATCGCGCTGGAAGAGGGGAAAGGCGTGAAAGAAATTGACAAACGCCTGAAAACACGTTTTGAAAAATCGGCGCTGATTCTTGGCAGTGAAGTGACCGGCGTGGACCCAGACCTGTTGGCGCTATGTGATGAAATGATTTCCATTCCCATGCGCGGACAAAAGCGCTCCCTGAATGTGGCAATCGCTTTTAGCGTGGCGGCATTTGCATTGAAAAACTCGTAAAAGATATTAAATTTTTCATATTAATAAACATCTTGGCAAATACTAAATAAATCGTCGAATGTTTCAGATATTGACCGCCGTTGGCGGTCGGCTTGTGGGTTAAATTTCTTTTGACGTTCTACATAACCTAAGTCGCTGCCTTGAGAAGAGAAGCCCAAGAGGGATTCTGCCGGATTTGCCGGAAAGCACTTTGGTTACAGGAGACAAAGCTTATAACAGTCAAATTCTTAACCCAAATTCCTTGACATTCCCTCTAAAAAGGCGTAAAATATGATTAATCGGATTAATCAATTTTTATGTTGCGTGAGCGTATTTCCCCTAACATTTCCGAATTCCTGCGTTATCTCGCTTCACATCCTGAAGCCGACGACAAACTCCCTTCTTTAAGCGAGCTCAGCCGAGAATTGAATATCAGCCTGGCATCACTGCGCGAACAGCTCGAAGTGGCGCGCGCGCTTGGTTTTGTGGAAGTGCGCCAAAAAACCGGCACACGCCGCCTCAGCTATTCATTTACGCCTGCCATTCGCCAGAGCCTGGGGTATGCGCTGGCATTGAATGATGATCACTTCCGCAAATTTGCAGAGATGCGCAATCATCTTGAAGCCGCATATTGGTATGAAGCGGTTCGACTCTTAACCGAAGCGGACAAAGCGGAGCTGAACGCCATCATCGCCAGGGCATGGGAGAAACTAAGCGGCACCCCTGTGCAGGTTCCGCATGAAGAACATCGCAAACTGCACCTCACCATTTATAAAAATCTTGATAATCCTTTTGTGATTGGCGTCCTGGAAGCGTATTGGGAAGCCTACGAAGCAGTCGGCTTGAACGTGTTCGCTGGCGGATACGAGTACTTGCAGGAAGTGTGGCAATATCATCAGCGGATGGTTGAGTCAATTTGCAATGGTCAGTTTGAGGTCGGGTATGAGGCGCTTGTCCGTCATACTGACCTTTTGTATCATCGTCCGTAATATATTAATTCGTCATTGCGAGGAGGGCGATAGCCCGACGAAGCAATCTCATGATTGGGTTTGAGATTGCTTCGGACGGAAGAGTGCGTCCTCGCAACGACGGATATAAACTATGAGGAGTTCCATGAATAAGATAGTGAACGATTTTTCGATCACCGTTGGCACGAAGAACGGTTCCGGCAGTTCCACCGCCAACAACACCATTTTGCGATCCATCTTCAAGATGGGTATTCCCGTCTCGGGCAAGAACCTGTTTCCTTCCAATATTCAGGGTCTGCCCACATGGTACACCATCCGTGTAAACAAGGATGGGTTTATCGCCCGAAAAGAGACCAGCGACATCGTCATTGCCATAAACCCCGATTCGTTCGCAAAGGATCTCGCGTCCGTTGCGCCTGGCGGAGCCTTTTTCTATGCAGACGATATCCGCCAGCCCATCACCCGGGTGGACATTGCCATTTACCCAATGCCGATCAAAGCCATTGTGAAGGCAGACGCGAACATCCCCGCCGATTTTCGCGATCTGGTTGGCAACATGGTGTATGTGGGCATTCTTGCGCAAATGATTAACATAGATATGGAAGCCATTCGCGCCGCGCTGACCTTCCACTTCAAAGGTAAACAAAAGCCGATTGATATGAACTTCAATGCTCTGAAAGCCGGCGCAGACTGGGCGGCTGCCAACCTTGAAAAGAAAGACCCCTTCCAACTCGAAAAAATGAACAAGACGGAAGGTATGATCATGGCAGACGGCAACACGGCTGCTGCCATTGGCTCGGTTTTCGGCGGGATTCAGTTTGCAGCTTGGTATCCGATCACCCCGGCTTCTTCACTGGCTGAGGCATTGAACGATTACCTGCCCGTTCTACGCAAACGCGAAGACGGTAAGCACACATATGCCGTTATTCAGGCGGAAGATGAGCTCGCTGCGCTTGGCATGGCAATTGGCGCGGGCTGGTCGGGGTTGCGCTCCATGACCTCCACCTCGGGACCGGGTCTTTCCCTTATGACCGAGTTCGCAGGTCTGGCATATTATGCGGAAGTGCCGGTTGTCGTGTGGGACGTGCAGCGCATTGGTCCATCCACGGGCTTGCCGACACGCACCTCGCAAGGCGATTTGACTTTTACCTACACGATTGGTCACGGCGACTCTCACTCTGTCATCCTCCTGCCAGGCGATGTGTATGAATGTTTCGAGTTTGGCTGGAAATCCTTTGACCTCGCCGAACGCTTGCAGACCCCCGTCTTCGTCCTAAGCGATCTTGATATGGGCATGAATCAATGGATAAGCAAGCCTTTCCAATACCCTGAAAGGCCGATGGATCGCGGCAAGGTTCTTTGGGAAAAAGACCTGGAAGAATTGAAGGGCAACTGGGGACGTTACCTTGACAAGGATGGCGATGCCATCCCTTATCGCACCATACCGGGCAATAAGAATCCGTTCAGCGCCTACTTTACTCGTGGAACCGGTCATGATGAGTACGCCAAGTACACTGAAGACTCCGATATATACATGAAGAATATGGAGCGTCTTGCCCGCAAACAGCAGACTGCCAAGCAATACGTCCCGGCTCCGGTACTGCATGCGAACAAAAATGCCACCATCGGTATCATTGCCTACGGTTCGACAGAAAACGCCATCTTCGAGGCGCAACACCAATTGGAAACTGAACATGGCATCCAGTCGGAATTCCTGCGCATTCGCGCAGTTCCGTTCAGCAAGGAAGTGGACGCTTTCATCGAAAAGCACGATCAGATCTTCGTGGTGGAAATGAACCGCGATGGACAGTTGCAGCAGATCCTTTATATAGAGTATCCGCAGTATGCAATGAAGTTCAAATCGGTGGCATATCACGACGGTCTGCCCGCAGCGGCAAAGTGGGTGCGTGAAGGCATCCTTGCCAGGTACGAGAAGGCAGGGAACGGAACGCAGAAAAAAGCCGCTGTGAAGAAAACCGCCGCAAAGGCGGCGAGCAAGCCCAAGGTTAAGAAAGCGGCGGTGAAGAAATCTGCCGCCACATCGTCCCCGAAGGGAAAATCCAAATCCGCTGTCAAGTCGAAGCGCAAGTAGTCAAATAATTCCGTCGCTGCGAGGGCGATGATCTTTCCCCCCGACGTGCGCTACGAAGTAGTAAGCAATCTCCACGGTGAATACGAGATTGCTTCGTCGCAAAAAGCGCTCCCCGCAATGACCGATAAAACAAGGAGTAACTCACTATGACTGAAACACTTCCCATGGCTGGCGCGGCATCGAATGTGAATGCCGTCGGCTTGAGCAAGAACGATTACCGCGGCGCGCCAAGCACGTTGTGCCAGGGCTGCGGACATAACTCCATTTCGAACCAGATCATTGCGGCAATGTACGAAATGAGCGTGATGCCCGAAGATGTAATCAAGTTCTCTGGCATTGGCTGTTCATCCAAATCGCCGACCTATTTTATGAACCGCAGTTTCGGCTTCAACTCGCTGCACGGACGCATGCCGTCCATTGCCACAGGCGCATTGTTTGGCGATGCGCGCATGAAGGGCATTGGAGTCTCCGGCGACGGCGACAGCGCCAGCATTGGTATGGGCCAGTTCAAACATGCCATGCGCCGCAATGTGAACATGGTCTATATCGTGGAAAACAACGGCGTGTATGGTCTCACCAAAGGACAATTCTCCGCCACCGCCGAAAAAGGCTTGCAGTTGAAGAAGCAGGGCGAAAACCCCTACATGCCCGTGGATATCTGCGCTGAGGCGCTGATCTCGAATGCCACATTTGTGGCGCGCTCGTTTGCAGGCAACCCGAAACAGGTGAAAGAAATTCTCAAAGCCGCCTTCGCGCATAAAGGCATCGCTGTGCTCGACATCATCAGCCCATGTGTGACCTTCAACAATCAAGAGAATGCCTATCACTCCTATGCGTGGGGCAAAGATCACGAAGAACCCCTGCACGAAATTTCCTACATCGCCCCGCGTAACGAGATCATGCTCGAACGCGAAATGAACGAAGGCGAGATCCGTGAAGTCTCAATGCACGACGGCTCAGTGGTCATTCTCAAGAACCTCGAAAAAGGTTACGACCCCACCAACCGCACGCTGGCTTTGCAGGCGCTTGAAGAAGCCCGCGAAAATAACTGGCTGCTGACCGGCTTGATCTACGTTAATACCAGCAAGCCCACCCTCACCGATATCTACAACTTGGTGGATGCTCCGCTCAACCGACTGACTCAAGCCGATCTGCGCCCCGACCGCGCCATGATCGACAAGGTCAACGCGCTGATGTTCTAAGCCTGCCTCCCCTGCCCCTCTCCTTATGACGTTTTACAAATAAATACCGTAACCGCATAGTTGGCGTTCTCTAACGCCAACGGGCGCGTAAGAGAACGCGCCCTGCGCAACATTACGAGATTATTTTGTTAAAAACCATTCGGGGAGGGTTTTATTTTATAATCTCGCCGCAATGAAAATTCACGAGAACGAAATTCAGTTGGAATATATCCGCGCTTCAGGTCCCGGGGGACAGAACGTGAACAAGGTAGCGACGGCGGTGCAATTGCGCTTCGATGTACTCAACTCCCCGTCGCTCGGTTCAGACTTAAAGAGACGGCTGCTTCGGCTTGCCGGAAAACGAGTCAACGCTGAAGGCGTTTTGATTCTTGAGGCAAAGCGTTTCCGCACCCAGGAGGCGAACCGCGAAGACGCGCTGACAAAATTCTACGAGTTGATTCGTAAAGCAGGCGAAAAGCCCAAGACCCGTCACAAGACCAGCCCAACGAAAGCATCGAAAGAAATAAGAATTAAACAAAAGAAGAAGCGGAGTGAAATCAAGAAAGGGCGGCAAAGCAAGGTCCGTCTTGAGGATTAAGTTTCGATATAATCGGGGGCTATGCATAAACATCATACAGTCGCAGGGTTGATCTCTGGATTAACTGCCGCCTCGGTCTGGGGCGGCATGTACGTTATCAGCAAGGTGGTTTTGGAGGTCATCCCGCCTTTCTCGCTGCTGACAATTCGTCTCATCATGGGAGCGTTGGCATTGGGCATCGTCATCTACGTTCGCGCGCGAAAGAATGGCACGCTTATTGCGTTTACCAAAGAAAGTTTTTGGACAAGTTTTCTCGTCGGCATGGTGGGATACGGCATCTCGCTTGGATTTCAATTCGTAGGCACAAAACTTTCCACTGCCTCGAACGGCGCGCTCGTAACCTCGGCTACACCAGCGTTTGTGCTGCTGTTTGCCCCTTTTCTGCTGGGTGAAAAACCCACACTGCGACGCGTTATCGCGTTGGCAGTCTCAACCCTTGGCGTTGTGGCTGTAATCGACCCGCGCACAGCGGAACTATCGCCGTCACTATTCTGGGGCAATATGAGTCTGCTCGCCGCGGCGTTGACGTGGGCGCTGTATTCGGTTTTAGTGCGCAAGGTCTCAAAATCAGCAGACTTGCTGGCCTCCAGCACGATCATGCTATTGGGCGGCTTGCCTTCGAGCATCGCGTTTTCTGTTTGGGAAATCAACACACAGGGAATCGGTGAAATTACATGGGGCATCCTCGGCGGATTGCTCTTCCTCGGAATCATCTCAACTGCAATTGCAATGTTCTTATGGAACTATGCTTTTGCTGAACTTCCCGCCGCTGTTGCCTCATTGACTTTTTTTGCCCAACCTGTTGTTGGCGCATTGCTTGGTTGGTTTTTTCTATCTGAACAGATCACTTCGCTTTTCATTGCAGGGGGTATATTGATTGGGGTTGGGATCTTGATCGCATCGAACGAGTAAATTTTTGAAGCGCTAAAGCAGGCGGCGGTTAAGAAAAGAAGCGGATGTCGTCAACAAGAGACCGCATCCGCTTTCGATCCTGCTCCGCGTTATTTTTCCGCCAATTTACGAGCCAGACTCAAACTAGGCTCACTGCCCACCGTGTGAAGCAGCGCCATGTTGGGCGGGCGCATTTCGCCGATGGGATAGCCGCATACCAACACCACCTGCTGACCAGGCTGAATGCCGGATCTCAAAAGAACAGCATCAACTTCAGAAAGCATATCATCCATTGTTTTTGCGTATTTTACAAGATGCGGCTGCACCCCCCAAAGGAACGCGAGTTGATTAAAGGTTTCAGGCTCAGGCGTGAATGCAAGAATCTGCTTGGAAGGGCGCGCCTTAGACATAAGCCAGGCCGAACGCCCGCGCATAGTGAAGACAGAAACCGCCTGCACTTCGGGATCACTTGCCAGCACATTGGAGGCGCGCGCCATTGACGCCGCATCGGACGCACCCAAGCCGGCTTTAGCGTCCTGACGGCTGCCCCACTCTTTGAAGTGCGACTCGGCTTCTGTGACGATGCGCGACATCATCTCAACCGCGAGGCTGGGATATTCACCCGAAGCCGTTTCCGCCGAAAGCATGACCGCATCCGTGCCATCGAAGACGGCATTGGCAACATCGGAGGCTTCAGCGCGAGTTGGCAGCGGGTTTTGGATCATCGACTCCAGCATTTGGGTGGCAGTGATAACAAGTTTGGCGCGGGCATTCGCAGCGTGGATAATCAGTTTCTGAAGAGGCGGCACCTGCTCGGGAGGAAGTTCCACACCGAGATCGCCACGCGCAACCATCACGCCGTCTACCACATCGAGGATTTCTTCTAGTTCTTCCAACGCCTCGGGTTTTTCAAGCTTGGCAATCAACAGAGGCTCATGCCTGCCCGCTGAGAATTCGTTGATGGCGGCGCGGACTTCGCGCACGTCATTGGCGCTGCGAACAAAGGAGATCGCCACCGCATCGACGCCTTGTGAAATGCCAAAAGCAAGGTCGGCTTTATCTTTTTCTGTGAAGCCGGCAATACGAAGTTTGACGCCGGGTAAATTGATGCCTTTGTGAGAAGAGAGCGCGCCGCCAACTTTGACTGTTGCGTGAACCTGCTGTCCTTCTGCCGAAGTGACTACAAGAGCCAAGCGCCCATCATCAAGGAGGAGGTTGTCTCCCTGCTGTACTGAGTCAAACAATTCTCGGAAATCCACAGGGATCAACTGACAGCCATTTTGAGGCGGCTCATCGTTGGTAGCATACAAACAGACTTCTTCACCCACCGAGAGTTGCAAAGGCATCTCTAATTTACCAACCCGAATCTTGGGACCCTGCAGATCTTGCAATATACCAACCGGCATATTCAAGCGCTTTGAAACTTCACGAACTCTGGTTACACGCAATTTGTGCTGCTCATGAGTACCGTGCGAAAAATTCAAGCGGGCAATGTTCATTCCCGCCTTGATCAAGGACGCCAATGCTTCTTCGGTATCAGAAGCAGGACCAATCGTGGCTACAATTTTTGCTTTACGCATGTGATCTTCCTAAAAATGGTTTGACTGCGTTGAAGGATTTCAATCGCAGATGTTGTGACATACAGGTTGTTCTTTTCTCAAAACGCACCGATGATAGGTTTAAAGCCGGGGAATGTCAAGCGGAATAAATTATGATGTGGTTAACAAAAAAAGGGACGCGGAGTTACGGGGTTTCCACGTCCCTGTTTGGGCGTTCTTTTTTTACAGATAATGAAGGTCTTTTGCCTGTTTTTGCAGTTCCTCATGAAAAATGGGATTTGCCACCTTGATGAGAGCCTGCGCGCGCTGGCGGATGGTTTTGCCGTACAGGTCCGCAATGCCATATTCGGTGACCACAAAGCGGACGTGATTACGGCTCGTGACGACACCAGCGCCGTGCTTAAGCATTGCGGTGATTTTACTCACCTTCGAGCCATCCCGCATGACCGCCGTACTAGGCAGGGCAATCACCGGCACGCCGCCTTTAGAACGGGATGCGCCATAGATAAAATCAAGCTGCCCGCCCACGCCGCTGTAGAGCTTGGGACCAATACTATCGGCGCAAACTTGCCCCGTCAAATCCACCTCAATGGCGGAATTAACCGCCACCATCCTATCGTTCTGCGCAATGACGAACGGATCGTTCACATATTCGGTCGGGTGCATTTCCACCATCGGATTATCGTTCACCCACCCATAGAGTTTGCTTGTGCCAAGAATGAATCCCGCCACAATCTTGCCGGGATGAATGGACTTGCGGGCATTTGTCAATACGCCCGCATTGACCAGATCGATGACACCGTCGGAGAATAACTCCGTATGAATCCCCAAGTCGCGCTTGTCCATCAAAAATTTCAAGACCGCATCTGGAATCGACCCAATGCCCAGCTGCATGGTCGCGCCATCCGGAATAAGCGAGGCAACATGACCGGCAATGTTTTTGATGATTTCGTCGTCGCCTTCGGCCGTCATCCTATGCTCAGGGATCGGATAATTGACCGGAACAATATGCGTCAGACGGCTGATATGAATGAACGCATCTCCCAGCGTGCGGGGCATTTGTTCGTTCACCTCGGCAACAATGATCTTTGCAGACTCAGCCGCCGATTTGGTCAGGCCCACTTCCACTCCAAGACTGCAAAAACCGTGTTCATCCGGCGTTGAGACGTGGATCAAGGCTACATCCACAGGCAAAACTCCCCGTTTGAATAAAAGTGGAAACTCTGAAAGCAAAACCGGAGTAAAGTCCGCGCGTCCTTCCTGAACTGCCTTGCGGATATTGGCGCTGATAAACATGGAATTCACGCGCAAGTGACCTTCCATTTTCTCGCTTACATAATCCGCGGCTCCAACAGTTAATGCCTGACAAATTTCCACATCCTGCAAACTGGGCGCATAATTCACCAAAGCCGCCAACAGCGTCTTTGGCACAGAAACATTGCCTGTTAAGAAGACGCGGTTGCCAGATTTCACCACCTTTACCGCTTCTTCGGCGGTGGTGACACGTGATTGATAAAGGGAGGCGGCGTTCATTCTGAAACCTCCTGTGCGTTAAGGCGTTTCAAATTCAGCAATTTACCCTGATGCGTATTGACCGCTGCTTCAATGGAAGGAACGTTCTTTATAGTCGATTCAATTCCGTTGTCAGCGATCTCAATAATATAAGGTATGGCAGAGTTCAGGAATACATGGCTTGCCGTACGCGCCACTAGGCTCGGAATGTTCGGCACACAGTAATGCACAATATTCTCCTCAATAAATGTAGGGTTATCATGCATGGTAGGTCGTGATGTTTCCACGCAGCCGCCTTGATCAATGCTTACATCAATGATGACGGAGCGGGGCTTCATGGCGCGCACCATATCCCGCGTTACCAATACCGGAGCACGCTGGCCGCTGACAAGCACAGCCCCAACAACCACGTCGGCGTACGCGGTGGCGCGCGCAATATTGCGCTGAGTGGACATCATCGTAACCACACCCGGCAGTTTCTCATGAATGTTCTCCAAAGCCGCCATGCTCTTGTCAATCACCGTCACATGAGCGCCGGCGTTTTGCATGGCGCGGGCTGCCGAAGCGCCTACGCCGCCTGCGCCCAAAATGACCACTTCTGCCGGGGGGACGCCCGGCACTCCGCTGAGCATGATGCCTTTCCCGCCGCGATTGGTCTGCAGCCAGCGTGCCGCGATCTGCGCAACCATCGCGCCGCAAATCAAACTAAACGGGCGCAAAACCACCAGCCCGCCGTTTGCGTCTTCAATCTGTTCGTATGCCAGGGCTGTGATCTTTTTCGCCAACAACAGATCAATCTGATCTTGCGAACTGGATGCAAGATGCAGGAAACCGCCTAAAATCGCCCCTTCGCGCAGCCATTCCAATTCGTGTTTCAATGGGCGGGCAATCTTTAATAAAAAGTCTGCCCTGCCAAAGACCTCTTGCGCCGAAAACGCAATGCGCGCCCCGGCGCGTTCGTAATCATGGTCTTTGAAACCAGCCCCAGCCCCAGCCTCATGCTCAACGAAGACCTGATGCCCCGCATGAGACAGGATCTCCACGCCAGCCGGGGATAAACCCACCCGATACTCGAACGGACGACTTTCTTTTGGAATTCCTATATACATGGTACCTCCATATAAAGACCCTAAAGGCCTTGATTGCCTTTAGGGTCTGTGGTTAATTACGGCAGGTTAAGCGCTTCACGAATCGCAGGAAGCGCCCAATCTATCGTTTCTTTATCGATCACAAGCGGCGGAGCAAAACGGATGACGTTATCATGCGTTTCCTTGGCAAGAATGCCCCGCTCTTTCAATGCCTCGCAAAAGCGGCGGGCTTTGGTATTCAATTCAACAGCAATCAGCAACCCCCTGCCGCGCACTTCTTTGACATGCGGACTGGGAATCTCGCTCAACTGCTCAAGGAAATACGTTCCCAATTCTGAAGCGCGCTCCGCCAGTTTTTCTTCACGCAACACCTTCAATGAAGCCCGCGCCACTGCCGCCGCCAGCGGATTTCCGCCAAAGGTTGAGCCGTGCTCACCAGGTTGGAACAAGCCAAGGATGGGCATATCTGCCAATACTGCAGAGACGGGATAAAACCCGCCGGAAAGCGCCTTGCCAACAATGGTGATGTCAGCGCGGACATCTTCATGATGAGCGGCAAACAGTTTCCCGGTTCGGCAAAGACCCGTTTGAATCTCATCTGCGACGAAGAGGACGTTATTCCTTTTACAGAGTTCAGCCACCTTCTTCAAATAGCCATCCGGCGGAATGATGACCCCAGCCTCACCTTGAATTGGTTCAAGCATGACCGCCGCTGTGTTTGCGTTGATCGCTTTTTCGACCGCTTCAACATTTCCATAGTCAACGACCACAAAGCCCGGCGTAAATGGACCGAAGTCATCACGATAGGATGGCTCGGTGGAAAATGAAATAATAGTGGTGGTGCGTCCGTGAAAGTTGTTGCCCGCCACAATGATCTCTGCCTGATGGCGCGGCACTTTTTTAACAACATACGCCCACTTGCGCGCCAGTTTGACCGCCGTCTCGACTGCCTCTGCGCCAGAGTTCATTGGCAGAGACATTTCGTAGCAGGTCATTTCGGAAAGCTCCTTGTAAAGCAGCGGCAGCTGGTCGTTACGAAATGCGCGCGATGTGAGCGTGACTCGTTTCGCCTGATCCAGCAATGCCTTCAAAATCTCAGGATGCACATGCCCCTGATTCACTGCCGAATATGCAGAAAGGCAATCCAGATAGCGTTTGCCCTCGACATCATACACCCACACTCCCTCCGCCTTTTCGATGACGACATCGAGGGGGTGATAATTATGAGCGCCATACTTCTCTTCAATTTCAATAAAATCCTGGGTTTTCATCATTCGAGTTTATCCTCTAAAAATTTTTACGATGCGGCGCTTAAACTACATCGAATAATCTTGCCAGAATCGCCTTTTGCGCGTGTAAACGATTGTGCGCCTGCCGGAAAATTACGGAGTGCGGACCATCCGCTACTTCATCTGTCAATTCCTGATTGCGATGCGCAGGCAGACAATGCATCACGATCACATCCTTTTCAGCTTCACTCACCAACTGAGCATTGACCTGATATGGCGGGAAGACCAACTCGCGTTTGGCGGTTTCTTCCTCCTGCCCCATGCTGGTCCACGTATCTGTGTAAATCACATGCGCTTTTTTGACCGCCTCATGGGGATCGCGCAGGAAGTTCAACTTGCTTTTGGATTTCTTTGCCAGCTTCAAACCAATTTCCACCGCGTTTGGCTCTATATCGTAACCTTCCGGGCTGGCAATGGTGAAATTCCAGCCAAGTTGGGCGCAAACATGCATGAGAGAAACCGCCACATTGTTGCCGTCTCCTACATAACTGACGTTCAAACCCTTCGACTTCATGCCAAACGTCTCAACAATGGTCAACGCATCTGCCATGCCCTGACAGGGATGGTTGTAATCGCTCAACCCGTTGATAACAGGCACATCTGACCATTTTGCCAATTCCACCACATGCGCATGGTCGAAGGTGCGCGCCATCAGCGCCTGCACGTATCCTGAAAGCACACGGGCCACATCGGCTATCGATTCGCGTTTTCCCAAGCCAATTTCACTTGGCGAAAGATAAAGCGCATCGCCGCCGCAATGGCGCATGGCCATATCGAACGAAACACGGGTCCGCAAACTTGGCTTCTGAAAGATCATCCCCAATACTTTGCCTCTGAAGATCGGTTTGTTTCCTTTCTTAAAGAATTGTCGTTTCAGCTTGATGGCAATCTCAAGCAGGTCCTTGATTTCATCCGACGAATAGTCGGAAATTGCAATAAAATCCTTCATGGCAGCTCCTCAAGGGGAAAGTATATCGTTTTTGGCTCATTTTGCCATGTCTCAAGCATCACACAAACAGCATGACAAATTACGCGCTGCGAACCTTTTTCCAGTAACGCATCAGCCCATCGGCGCTCATGCCAACCGGGTTAGACAAAGAATATGCCTGAATCGTGTCGGCGCTCAGGTTTTCCTGACGGCTCTCTTCCTCCATCCACTGCGTAAACGCCAGGCGAAGTTCCTCGATGGAAGGGCCGCGCGCCATCACCGTTTCGAGCCATGTTTCCATGGCTGCCAGGGTCGCGTCCAGCTTATCCAAATGCCAGCGCGCGTCATCATAAATTCCAAAATGCGTTGGCGCAATGCGCGAAACATTCAACGACTTTAATTTGGCAAGGCTCTCACGCCAGCGGCCAAAATGAAGCTCGGGCGGCGGCATCGGCGCACGCAAATACATATAACCGGGGATTCTCACCCCGCCCACATCGCCGCTAAAACAAACATCTTCAAAGAGATACGAATAATGATGTTCCGCATGACCTGGCGTGTTAATCGGCAAAAATCTCAAACTGCCAATGGCGATCTCTTCCGCATCCTTCGGGACCTTGATCTGACTCTCCACCACCGGCAAAAACTCCCCCCAAAGTTGATCCATGCGATCGCCATAAATGCGGCTGGCGCTTGCAAGAAGTTTTTCCGGGTTGAGCAGATGCGGCGCTCCGATTGGATGTACAAATACCGCTGCGCCCTGACGAGACAACCAACCCGCCGCCCCAGCATGATCCAGATGGATGTGCGTGAGCAGGACGTGGGTCAAGTCGCGGGTAGATAAGCCTTCCTTCGCCAGGCCCGCCTCGAGCGCGGAAAGAGTCGAGCCGGGACCGGCTTCCACTAACACCACCGCATCGCCCTGTCGTATTAAATATGAGGCAATGGCTTGTGTCTTCCCTTGAAAATTCAGGTCAATGGTGACAATTCGGGTATTTGCCATGTGTGAATTTCCTGTGAATGAAAATGTGTAGAAATACCTGAAAGCGCTTGCGAGAGGTCATCTCCGCATTTTATTGGAATGACCAAAATGCGCCTCATCTTTAATGCGTTAAGTATATCGTGCGTTTCGGCTGGGGCGCCAAATGATCTTGCATTCAGCAACACGACGATGGGCGAGAGATAATGTAGAAGCAAGTCATCCACAGCATGCAAGAGGTCCGGGCGCATGGTTGGTGTAATCAAGATGACGCTTGAACCCTGCGGTAAGAGTGATGCTTGCGTAGAGACCAATCCTGCAATGGATAGATTTCCATCCGCTTTTACAAAAGCAAGTGTTTCCAGAATTTTCGATTCCTGACGTTCGCTCCGTTCGGCGCGAAGAACAGTTAATGCCTGCCCGGCGCTGGTAAAGCCCACCGCGCGGCGTTGACGAATGAAAAAATGCGCCAATGAAGCCGCAATGCTGACGGAATACTCAAGCGTGCTGGGGGGCAGATCGATCTTCGGTCTTTTTGACAAAAGCAAATCTTGAGCAGGAACCTCTTGTTGTTTATAAGCCTGCTGATGTTGAACAACCTTTTGCGCGTCAAGATAGATCCAGATTTCTGCTTGAGGGTCCTGCTCGAACTCTTTTACCATCATGCGATGACGCCGTACCGTAGTGGGCCAGTGTATCCGTTTCATGGCATCGCCATGAATATACTCGCGCACACCGGAGGCATGCGGCGTCATATCTGGCGATCTTTTTCGAATCACCTGTCCGCCTGTCAACATGCACTGCAGAGATGGAAAGGATTGAATTTCATATATCTTGGGAAAGACAATCAAAGTCTGCCTGGCAGGAAAGGCGCGGCTTGCCGTAAACAAACCAAATGGGTCACCTGTTGTGAGTTGAGTAGGCCCAAGTTGAAACCCGCCGCGTTGGGTCAGCCAGGTGCGGGCGGTGTAAATTCGGTTTTGTTTCCCCATGAGCAACGTAAAGAGGCGCGAACCCGCAGCCAATGGTAACGAAGATTGATTGAGGACTTCCACGGAGGCAAGCGGCAGCCGCCCATGGTTGGTGAGTTTGAAATTTTCTTCAAACACATCGCCAACATTGCCTCGTAGTCCCCGTGCGGTTCGTTCCACAGCAAGTCCCCGCACAACCCAATGCGTCCAGAGCCACGCAGCCGCCAGCAATAACACACTGCTGTATAAGAAGCGTGAATAAATTGCCGCGCCGCTGACCAGCGCGCCAATCAATCCGAGAATAAACATCAACGCGACAAGAATTCGCCCAGGTTTCATCCCTTGCCCTTTGTTGTCTCGAATGACCCGCCGGGAACGGGAGTTGCATTGACAATATCTTGAATGATTCGATCTGAACTTAAATCACGCAGACGAGCCGCAGCGCTAACGATAATACGATGCGCCAGCACAGACACCGCCAGAGCCTTGATATCCTCTGGCAGGACATACTCACGCCCATGCAGGGCAGCGCGCGCCTGCCCCGCCTTTGCCAGGAATAGACTGCCGCGCGGACTGGAACCCAGATATACATCCTGACTTTGGCGCGTACGCGCGCTCAATTCCACAATATAACGTTTGACTGCATCAGAAATGAATATCCGCCGGACAGCGTCGCTCATTTGCAAAACGTCCGCGCCTGAAGCAATCGAAGTCAGCGTCGCAAGCGGGTGCTGAAGCTGTTGATCTCCCATGATGCGCATCTCGTCATTGATGTTGGGATATCCCAAGCGCATCCGTAAAAGAAAGCGGTCCAGCTGCGCTTCGGGTAATGGAAAGGTGCCTTCATACTCAATTGGATTCTGGGTGGCAAGCACAATGTAAGGCTTGGGCATGGAATGAGTCACTCCATCCACGGTTACCTGCCGTTCTTCCATCGCTTCCAGCAACGCCGCTTGTGTTTTCGGTGTGGCGCGGTTGATCTCATCTGCAAGGATGACCTGCCCAATGATCGGGCCCGGGCGAAATTCAAAGGAGTTTTTTTGCTGGTTGTAAATTGAAACGCCGGTTACATCGCTGGGGAGCATGTCCGGCGTGAACTGAATACGGTTGAAAACGCAGTCTAATGACCGAGCCAGGCCGCGAGCCAGCATGGTTTTCCCAACACCGGGGACGTCTTCAATAAGAATATGTCCCTGACATAAAAGACCGACCACGACGAGTTCCAAAGATTGTCGTTTTCCTACAATCACTTTCTCCAAGTTTTCGATAATTTGCTCGCCAAACGTTTTTACATCCATCCGTCCATAATTCCTTTCAAGAAAGATGAGTAAGATTCTATCATGCCGTCTCTGCCCGGTTTGATAAAAAAAAACCCGCCCTAATACTTTAGGACGGGGTTTTCCATCAACCAGCTACTTCTTTTTGGCGGTTTTCTTCTTGCTGGATGCTTTTTTGGGAGCATCACCGCCAACGCCGCTTATACTTGCGCTCATATTGGGAGCCGGAGCCTTGGAACGCATCACTGCCCAGGCGAGAACTCCGATTAGGGCGATTGCAACAACCCAAACGATGACAAGAGTCGCACCCGCCGCGCCCTGGAACTGCACCACAATCGGAGCGATGATCACAGCCACGAGGTTAACAACTTTGATCATTGGGTTGAGAGCGGGGCCAGCCGTATCTTTGAAGGGATCGCCCACAGTATCACCCACCACGCCAGCCTTATGGCGTTCGGAGCCCTTGCCGAGATTCTTTTCCGGGTCTTTGGGTTCGTCTTCGATCAACTTTTTGGCATTGTCCCATGCGCCGCCGGAATTATTAAGGAAGACTGCCAGCAACTGACCTGAGACGATGATGCCCGCCAAAAAGCCGCCGAGGGCTTCCACGTCCAGGAGCAGGCCAACGACAATCGGGGTTACGATGCCAAGCAAGGCAAGAGAAACCAGTTCCTTTTGAGCCGCACTGGTCGAAATGCTGACCGCCTGAGCGTAATCAGGTTTGGTCTTGCCTTCCAACACACCGAGCTTGAACTGGCGGCGAACTTCAAGCACGATCAACGAAGCGGCGCGAGCCACAGCCTGAATGGCAAAGGAAGAGAACAACCACGGCAAAGCGCCGCCGAGCAGCATCCCCACGAACACCTGCGGGATATCCACGCGGATGCCGAGCGCCTGAATTTGCTCCAAAACAGGAATGCCAAGACTCGCTTGTGCGCGGGAAACATCCACAAGGAAGGAACCAAACAATGAGACCGCAGCAATGACCGCTGAACCAATTGCAACGCCTTTTGTAATGGCTTTGGTCGTGTTCCCCACCGCATCAAGATCCGCCATGATCTGTTGAGCGCGCTTGGTGTCTTTATCGGTCTTGCCAGACCAAGACATTTCGCCGATGCCGTTGGCGTTATCTGCAATTGGACCGAAGGAGTCCATCGCCACGTTGTTGCCAGTCAGGGTCAACATGCCGATGCCGGTCATGGCGACGCCATACAAGATGAAAGTGGCATTCGCGGTAGGGTCAGAGGAGATGCCGCCAAAAATAAAGATCGAGGCGATGATGGTTAAAGCAATCACAACCACTGACCAAACAGACGACTCGAACCCCACCGAAACGCCGTTCAAAATCAAGGTGGCTGGCCCCGTATCGGCAGCTTTTTTGATGTCGTTAACAGGCGCGGCATGCGTGCCTGTAAAATACTCCGTCAGGCGGTCAATCAAAATCGCCAGCAGCACGCCAGCTGCTACCGCTGCAGGCATGCGCCACCAGCCGCCCCATTTATCCATGGCAGGGGTATTGAGATAAAAGAAGCCAGCCGCGGCAAACATGATCACAGAGATGATGGCGGATGTGATAAAGCCGCTGAAGATTGCTTTCATCGCGTCTTCACTGCGGCCCGTCTCACCGCCTTTAACAAAATACGTGCCAAAGATGGAAGAAAGCACGCCGATACCGCGTACCATCAAGGGGAAGACAATCCACTCCAGGCGGCCTGTGATGTGCCAAAGCGCCAAACCCAGAATCAAGCCGGAAACAATGGTCACTTCATAGGACTCAAAGATATCCGCTGCCATACCAGCACAGTCCCCAACGTTGTCGCCCACCAGATCTGCCACTACAGCCGGATTGCGCGGATCATCCTCAGGGATGCCTGCTTCGACCTTACCAACCAGGTCCGCGCCGACATCGGCAGCCTTGGTGAAGATACCGCCGCCCACGCGCATGAACAACGCAAGCAACGTTCCGCCAAAACCAAAGCCCAGCAGCGCATCTGGAGCCGCAATGCCAAGAATGATAAAGATGATAGTCCCACCAAGCAGACCAAGACCATCCGTCAACATGCCTGTGATGGTGCCGGCCCGATAGGCGATCCGAAGCGCATCACCAAAAGACTTCTTGGATGCCGCCGCCACGCGGACGTTACCTTCCACCGCCATACGCATACCAATCTGACCGACCATCAGCGAGAAACCAGCCCCCATGACGAATGCGACGGCGCGCGCAATACCGATCCAGAAACGGATCAATCCTTCATCCATGCCTTCAAAGCGTTCAAGCGCCTCAGGGGTTGGTGGAACTACATACACGGAAAGGAACAAGGCGATAGTGAGAATACCGATCAAGGGAAGAATCGAGCGCAACTGCTTTTGCAAATAAGCATTTGCGCCATCCTTGATGGCGCCCCAAACCTCCTGCATTTTTTCCGAGCCCTTATCCTCGCGCAGGATCTGGGAACGTAAAAAAATCGCGTATCCAAGCCCAAGCCATGCAACGGCAAAAACGGCCCAAATCGCGATCTGTTCAAAACTGGTCAATCCCATTGTGAACATGAAAGGGTACTCCTCCTAGAGAGATGAAAAAATAAAGGCTTTCGCCTTTTAAGCAGAGGGATTTTACAGTCGCACACTATTTGTGTCAAGAAAATGAGTTTGGATTAATTTTCATATAGAAAAAGTTGACAGCCCCATCCAAACCTGATAACATTCATCAAAATTAGATGATCTATTCTAAGGAGAAAACAAATGCTCCAGGAAATCAATACTCAGCTTTTTACTCTGACACCCGCCGCAAGTGAAGCCGTAAAGAATATCTTGGCTGAACGCAAATTGGATGGGTATGCGTTGCGTGTGTATGTTGCCGGGGGCGGTTGCTGCGGCGTGAACTTTGGCATGGCGCTCGACAACAATATCCGCGATGTAGATACCACCTTTGAAGCCGATGGCGTCAGGGTTGTTGTGGACGAGGTCTCCATCGACTACTTGCGCGATGCCACGGTGGATTTTGTCAACGACCCAATGCGAGGCGCCGGTTTTGCAGTGAACAGCCCAAGCGCCAACGCCAAGTCCGGTGGAAACTGTGCGTGTGGATCGCACGGACATGAATCCAAAAGCTCATGCGGCTGCGGGGGGGCATGTTCCTGCAATAATTAACAAGTTGCAAAATCAGAAAAAAAACATCACTCACCCAAAGTTTAGTTTCGTGGGTGAGTGATGTTTTAATGGCAAGTGAGAGAAAAATCATCTTCCTCTTAGGAAAGAAATCAAAGTACCAAACCCGCCAAGAAACCCAAGGATGATGATGAATAATCCAACCGGGACCCGATTTGCAGACTCAAGATTTGGCAGGAATGTTGGCACCACCAATTCGGGCGGCGGCGTAAAGGTGGGTAAACGGGTCGGTGTAACGGGGTCAATGAATGCAGCGGCAAGGGTAGGGTCAATCGTTGGAGTGGAGACAGGCGTGGGTGTGTCTGGAGCCGCAACTCTGGGTAAGCGACCGGTCTTGATGATGGTTACATACGGTCCATAAACCCATGCCAGGGAGTCAGGAATTCCAGGATAATAGACCTGGATCCAGTTCCCGTCTTCCGATATTCCAAACGCGGGAACCTCCTGTCCTTTCAGCAAAACGCCGACAGGCGGGTAGAGATAGGAACTTGGGCCCGAATAAACATTGATAGTTTCAATGTCGAAATTAACACGCACAATCATGCCGGTTGGCGTTCCGGTCACAGTTGGCACGGAACCGGTTGGCTGTTGAGCAATGATTTTTGTTTCTTTGGGAACATACAGGGCAGTGACGAGCGCGAGCGCCGTCAGCGCCAAAAATACGAAAAGTCGCTTTTGAAATGAGAGCATTAAGAGTTTACCTGCGAAGGAGGGAAAGCAGAAACCCGGTGATACCCAAAACCCCAAAAGCAATAATCATGGAAGCCCAAGGAATTCCTGCCAGCACAGGCGGAGACGGTTCATAATCAAAGCCAACCAGGGTGGGAGGAGGCGTAAAAGTAGGCAGGCGGGTACTGGTGGGAATGACGATGAATTGCGCGGCAAGCGTTGGGTCGATGGTTGAGGTCGCCGGTGGAACGGGGGTAGGTGGAGGTTCCATGATCTGCAATGTGACTCCAGCGGGTGAAACTTGAACCAACGGAGAATAAACCCAGCCGCGCCCATTGGGGGCCGATGGAAACTCGATCTGAATCCAATCACCGCCGGGGGAGCGCCCAAAGACGGGGGCAGTTGCCCCTCTAAGGAGAATACCTACGACCGGATAAACGGTTGAGCTGGGCCCAAGGCGAACATTGATCTGCGGCTCTTCCGTGATAACAGTAATAAAGACGCCAGATGCGGCAGCGGAAGTTTGTGTGGGTTGTTGAGCCAGCACAAAGGTTGAAGAAGAGGCGGGCGCTGTCGCAAATAAAGCAAGCAAGACGGATAACGTCCAAAGCAGGAGTTGAAACTGAATTTTGTTCATTTCGTAAAAGTATAAAAGGAGAATCGTAAAGGCGATTATAATCGAGTTATGGAACGAAAAATCTTTCACGGGAAGCTAAAACCCATGGATGTGGCACAGGCGATGGTTGCAGAATTTAACCGGGGAAATATGCGCGCGCAAGTCCTGGGGAAAAGCGACAAGGTTGTTGTGCAAGTGGGTACAAGACCAGATGCCATGTCTGGCGGGCAGACGGCGATGACCATTACAATTCAGTCGCTTGAAGAAGGTATTATGGTGGAATTGGGTCAGCAGGCTTGGCTTGGTGTGGCAGCGAGTTTGGGAATGAGCGCCCTTGCGGCAATCAAGAATCCGTTTAGCCTATTGGGCAGACTGGATGATATTGCACAAGATATTGAAAACCTGCAATTGAGTGAAAGGGTCTGGCAGGTGATATCGCAAGCCGCGCGTGCGGCGGGCGCTTCGGCTGAACTGTCTGAAAATCTTAAACGTACCACATGCGAATATTGTCATGTGGCTAATCCGGTGGGTGCGCCTTCCTGCCATGCTTGTGGTGCGCCGCTTGGAAAGGTTCAACCGGATACATGCCGTCATTGCGGCTTTGTGGTAAAACCGGGCACAAAGACCTGTCCGAACTGCACACAGCCTTTATAGAATCTCTGAATACTATGAACTTTCGTGAAATTGAGGCTCGCCTTCAAAATCTCATAGAAGTTGAGTTGCTAAAAGTCCTGCCTGGCAAAAAGATGGAGGCGGTGCTTGTTCAAAAATTGGCAGCCGCCATACAACAGAATAGTGCAAATTCCAGCTGCGAGACGACAATACCAGATGTCTATACGCTTATTTTAAGTCCTGAAACTGCCCAGGAATGGACAGAGCAAGGAATGCTTGCAATCATCTTGCATTCCATCACCACTGTCGCCCATGAAGCTGGTTTTAAGTTTACAATTGCGCCAACCGTCACCATCAAGACTGATGAAAAAATTGACTCACAGGATGTCGAGATTTTGGCATCCCACCGAATGGAAACCATGTCTGAAACAACCGCAACCCCACTTGATACCGGCGGCCTGGACTCAGCAGAAAACCAGATTCCGCCCAATTCCTTCTTGATCGTAGAAGGTGTTAAGATTTACCCCCTTAACCTGCCTGTTGTGAATATTGGCAGGAGGTTGGACAATCAACTGGTCATTGATGATCCGCGCGTCTCGCGCAATCATGCGCAACTGCGGGCCATCAAAGGGCGGTTTATTGTGTTTGATCTGAATTCCACCGGCGGGATATTCGTAAACGGGCAGCGGACCAGCCAGAGCGTTTTATATCCAGGGGATGTCATTTCGCTTGCAGGGGTGGCGCTCATCTTTGGTCAAGATAACCAGCCAAACCACTCAGATGCCGCCGGTACAGAAGCGTATAAAACCCCAACGGCAGACCGCCCCACTGTCGTCTTGAGCAGAGATCATTCCACCGCAAAATTCAATAAAAAATGAGCGGCATTGTTGTCCTGACGCTGAGGATATTAACAGCCCTGGCATTGTATGGATTCCTCGGTTGGGTGTTGATGTTCCTCTATCGAGAGGTACAACGTCAAGGGAACATCCTGATCAGCCGCCGTGTGCCCGGAATCAGTATCATGATCCGCCCTGCCGGGCAGGCAGGGATATTGCGATACTTCAACCAGACCGAGATCATGATTGGGCGCGACCCCGGCTCAGATATTCCCTTGCAGGATGAGACCATCTCAGCGCGACACGCACACCTGACGTATCACCATAACCAATGGTGGCTGGAAGACCTCGCCTCCACAAACGGAACACGCCTCAATGGCATTCCCATCACCCTCCCAACCGTTATTACCTCTGGCGATGAAATTCAATGCGGCGGCGCGGCGCTATCCATCAGTTTATCTGAAAATGTGATCATTGAATCCACCCAGCGCCTCAGAAAAAAAACCTCAAGCAAAACCTAATGAACGACAAAGCGCAGAGCCAGCTCCTTCGATGGGCGGCGTTTTTCCTCTTCTTGCAAGCCATCATCCTCACCCTTGCTCCTGCCGTGCGTGAACGAACCTGGGATGTGGAGTACCGGCTATCCCATTGGGTCGGTTTTTTCGTTTGGGGAATTTTTATGCTGGCGGCGCATCGCGTTTTATGCAATTATTTACCCGAACGTGACCCGTATATCTTCCCGGCGGCAGCCCTCCTGAGCGGGTGGGGGCTCCTGACCATTTGGCGGCTCGATGAGAATTTTGGGTTAAAACAAACCATTTGGCTGGGAATCAGTTTTGCGGCGCTGAGTCTGCTTGTGCGTTTTCTGCGCAGCCTCTATTTCCTTAAGAACTACAAATACCTGTTTCTTGGCAGCGGACTGCTCATCACCGCACTGACTTTATTGCTTGGCGCCAACCCGCTGGGCATTGGTCCAAGGCTATGGCTCGGCATCGGCGGCATCTACTTTCAGCCTTCCGAACCGCTTAAGGTCCTGCTGGTCATTTATCTCTCCGCCTATCTTGCCGACCGCAGCAATATCCGGTTGTCATCCATTCCGCTCTTGATCCCAACCCTGATTGTAACGGGGCTGGCGCTGTTACTACTCATCATCCAACGCGACCTCGGCACGGCATCCATCTTTGTTTTTATCTTCACCATTTTCCTTTTTATCGCCACTGGCAAACGGCGCATCCTGATTGGCGCCAGCGTATTTCTGCTCGCTGTTTTATTACTTGGTTATTTTTTCATAGACATTATTCAAGTTCGCGTGGTAAGCTGGCTTTCCCCGTGGGATGACCCAACCGGAAATTCATATCAGATCATCCAATCGGCGCTGGCAGTGGCAAATGGCAGCGTTTTGGGCAGAGGACTGGGAATCGGAAGCCCGCTGTTGGTGCCGGTTGCAATCTCCGACTTCATCTTCTCTGCCATCGCAGAAGAGACGGGTCTTATCGGGAGCCTAGGCTTGATTGCCACCATCTGGCTGATCCTTGCCCGAGGCGTGGTGATTGCCCTGCGCGCCCCGGATAATTTTCGGCGATATCTGGCAGCGGGTATTTCAACCTACATTGGCGTACAAAGCCTGTTGATCATTGGTGGCAATCTGCGTCTTCTCCCGCTCACGGGTGTGACCCTGCCTTTCGTCTCGTACGGCGGTTCTTCTCTGCTGACTTCTTTCATCGCGCTGTATCTTCTGCTTAACATCAGCAGCGTGGAAGATGATGAACCTGCCCCATTGCTCGACGCAAAGCCATTCAAAATACTCGCCGGTATTTTTGCCGTCGGGCTCGCCGCCTGCGCTCTGACCATTTCCTGGTGGGGGCTCGTCCGCGGAGACAACCTGCTTGCCCGCACCGACAATCCGCGCCGCGCCATTGCAGACCGCTTCGTCGCCCGGGGCGACCTGATTGATAACAACAACCAGGCGATCAATATTACGTCCGGGGAAAGCGGCTCATACAGCCGAACCTATCTCTACCCAGACCTCGCCCCTGTGATTGGTTACACACATCCCGTTTATGGTCAGGCAGGGTTAGAAGCAGCTTTAGATAATTATTTACGAGGTTTACAAGGCAACCCTGCCAGCCTCATTTTGTGGAATCAATTAATCTACGGGACCCCTCCGCCAGGGTTGGATGTGCGCCTGAGCCTTGACCTGAATTTGCAACAAACGGCAGATGAATTCTTGGCGGGGCATCGCGGCGCCGTTCTTTTGATGAACGCCGAGACTGGTGAAATCCTGGTCATGGCATCTCACCCCACGTACGACCCGAACCAATTGGATCAAGAGGGCGCCTCGCTTTCACAAGACGAAAATTCTCCATTGCTTAACCGCGCGACGCAAGGGTTATATCCTGTTGGTAACGCGCTCTTCCCATTAATAGCGGCTCGATTTGGCGCTGAAACTCCAAATACTTCAGATTTACTTGCCTATTATGAAGAACTTGGTTTGTTCCGCGCTCCTCTGATTACGCTTCCAGTTACCATCGCAGCGGCGCCTGCTGATCTTGATGATCTGCGCGCCAGCCCGCTGCAGGTGGCGCTTGCTTCGGCGGCGCTAACCCATCAGGGCATTGTCCCTGCGCCGCGCGTTGCGACTGCCGTCAACACGCTGAAGATGGGATGGGTGGCGCTGCCAGCATTGGACCAGCCCTGGGAAGCGATTCAAGCCCAGGCGGCGGAAGAGGCGGCGCAGTCCTTCGTGAAACAAGGGAATGCCTATTGGAGTCATGTTGGCATGGGACGTATTAATCAAACCGCCGTTACATGGTTGACCGCAGGGACACTGCCCAATTGGCAGGGTACTCCTTTAACGTTGGCGGTGGCGGTGGAAGAAGAAAATCCATCTTTGGTCGAAAGGGTCGGCAAAGAGTTGTTTGATGCGGTGTTGAACCAGCAATAAAAAAAGCCGGAACTGACATCCGGCTTTTTTATTGCAGAGTTTGTTTTCAGGGTTAGGAACCGTTGTCGTTGTCTTTGGCGCTATAACCCGGGCCGCTTTTGAAAAAGTCGTAGTTAAGCGGAATATCGGCAGTAAGGTCAACCACTTCACCCGCTTCGAGTTGTTTGGTGGTTTCAAGAACGACTTGTTTGCCGTGATGATTGGCGGCTTCGTAGTGGCCGGTAAGACCAACACGGTTGATGTATTCGCCGCCCTTGGCAGTGTATGCCGAGGGAACTTCATCTTCCGGGAAAATGGCGCTGAAAGGGCACTCAGGCACGCAAGCGCCGCAGTCAATGCAGGTGTCGGGGTCAATATAAACCATCGGGAAACCATCGGCAGGGTTGCCGGGGACGATACACTCGACAGGGCATACTTCGATGCATCCGCGGTCGCGAACACAGAGGCTGGTAATGATATGGGTCATGTTTAATTCTCCTATTGAGATAATCTGCGTACCAATGCGTTTATTATATCTTTGTTTACAGGCATGACAAGGTGAAAATGAAAAGCCCTGCTTGACAGGCAGGGCTTGGGTTGATTATATAAGCGGCTTTTACTTGGCGGCATATTTCGCAGCGACGGCTTCCCAGTTGACGACATTCCACCAGGCGGCGATGTAGTCAGGGCGGCGGTTCTGGTAGTTAAGATAGTAGGCATGTTCCCACACATCAATGCCGAGGATGGGGGTTACGCCATCCATCAGCGGGCAGTCTTGATTGGCAGTGGAAACGACAGCAAGACCTTCGCCTTTTTTGACAAGCCATGCCCAGCCGGAGCCAAAACGGCTGGCGGCGGCTTTCGTGAATTCATCTTTGAAGGCATCGAAGGAATTGAAAGAAGCGTCAATCGCCTTGGCAAGATCGCCTTTGGGCGCGCCGCCAGCATTGGGAGCCATGATCTCCCAGAACAGGTTGTGGTTGTACGTGCCGCCGCCGTGGTTGCGAACAACCATGCGGACGGCCTCAGGCGCGGCATTCAAGTCGCTTAAAATGGCTTCAAGAGATTTTCCCTGAAGTTCAGGAGTCTTCTCCACAGCGCCGTTAAGGTTGGTGATGTAGGTCTGATGATGTTTGGCGTGATGAATCTCCATGGTGCGCGCGTCAATGTGAGGTTCAAGGGCATCATACGCATATGCGAGCTTAGGAAGTTCAAAAGACATGAGGTTTCTCCTTTTAAATTAGTTGAGTTGGTCTTGATAATTTTATCCTGTCGAAAAGTGAGGCGCAAGACAGATAAAAGAATTTATAAACAGCGGGCTTGCATCCTTTTCTTAACCGTTCTTGTTACCGCCCATCAGACCGCCAAGCAGACCTGCGGCATCATCGAGACCGATGCCGTCGCTCAGATCAATGTTGCCTGCCAAAATGGCATCCAGTTTGCTGCCAATATGCGGGGGCAGTTTTTTCTCGACAAAATCGAGAACCACTTCCACCGCTTGCAGGGCTTGCGCATCTGAGATCTTTACTTTTTTGGCGACCAGTTCGGCAATTTCAGTTTTTATGTTCGACATTTTGATTTCTCCTATTTGCAATGATGACCCGAATCTAGCATACCTTACACCGAAACACAAGTTGGCATCTTCTTAACATCACAGCACAATAATTGTACAGGATCGGGTACACTGGGCGGCATGATGGACTCGCGCGCCCGCTTCCTCCTCCCGCTGGCTTTGATTGCCGCCACGCTGGCCGTTTCAACGTCCAGTATTTTTATCCGTTTTGCACAAGCAGACAATGCGCCCTCCCTGGTGATCGCCGCGCTGCGAATTGCCTTTGCCACCATTTTGATCGCCCCTGTTGCGATTGCGCGCCATTGGGATGAAATCAAACGCTTCTCCCGGAGAGAACTCCTACTCGGTATAGCCTCGGGCATTTTCCTCGCCGCGCACTTCGCTGCTTGGATCACTTCGCTTGAATACACCGGTGTTACCAGTTCTGTGGTATTCGTCACAACCGGTCCCTTGTGGGTGGCATTGATTTCTCCATTATTGCTAAAAGATCATTTATCCCGCCGGGCAGTGATGGGGCTTGCCCTGGCCGTCCTCGGCGGAACCATCATCGGACTGTCAGACGCATGTGCCTGGAATGGCAGGCTTGCCTGCCCAGCTTTTGGAGACTTATTAAAAGGCCGCGCCATGTGGGGCAACTTCCTTGCACTGATGGGCGCCTGGGCGGTCTCTGGTTACCTCATCATTGGCAGAAAACTCCGCGCAGAGACGTCGCTCGTACCGTATATTTTTTTGGTGTATGGCATGGCAGCGGTTGCGCTGGTACTCGTCATGCTCGTGACAGGGAATACGCCGTTTGGTTATAAACCGTCCACCTATGGCTGGATCTTCCTGCTGGCGGCGCTTCCACAATTGATTGGGCACACGACCTATAATTGGGCGTTAAAATACCTGACTGCCACCCTTGTCGCTGTCACGGCGCTTGGCGAACCGATCGGTTCGGCCATACTGGCTTTCTTCATCTTGAATGAAACCCCATCGCTGATGACGATTGTTGGCGGGATTTTTATTCTTACCGGCATCTTCTTGACAAGCAAAAATTCATAAGTGCAGCTTATGACTCAAGCGATTATCGTAATGGGCGTTTCGGGATCAGGAAAGACAACAGTCGGTTCGCTGTTGGCGGATGAACTCGGTTGGGATTTTTACGATGCAGACGATTTTCATCCGCCAGCGAATCGAGAAAAAATGGCTCATGGAGTCGCTCTCAACGATGAAGACCGCGCAGAGTGGTTAAATTCACTTCAAAGCCTTGTTCGCAAAAATCTTAACGAAGAACAGTCTTTCGTGCTGGCTTGCTCCGCCTTGAAACAGCGTTACCGTGAGGCGCTGGCGGTAAACGAAAAGGTGTGGTTTGTGTATCTGCGCGGGTCGTATGACCAGATCGAAACAAGGATGAGGCGACGCAAGAATCATTACATGACGGTACAATTATTGCAGAGTCAGTTCGAGGCGCTGGAAGAGCCGCAAGAGGCGGTCGTCGTAGATATTTCAGACACGCCTGAAATCATTGTTCAAATCATCCGCAAAGGAATGGCATGATAAAACTCCCCGCTCATCTTTATTTGGATATGCATAACATCCCGTATGAGGCAAAACGTTTTTCACCCGAAACCGAAAAAGGCGCGGCAAACGTGGCCAATGCTTTGGGCTTTCCAGAACGCCAGGCGGTAAAGACCCTGATCTTTCAGGTGGTGGATACAGGCGAGTGCGTGCTGGTGATGCTGGGGGGCGACCAGAGCGCAATCTCCGGTAATTTGAAGAAGGCCATCGGTTCGCGCAATATTCGGATGGCGCCGCCTGAACGGGTGAGGGAAGTGACCGGCTATGCGATCGGTTCGATCCCCGCCTTTGGCTGGCAGCCCGAAGGATTCCGCTCCTTCCTCGAAGCCACTCTGATGGATGAGCCAACCCTGGGGACGGGGGCGGGGCAATGGGGTGAGGAGATCATGATCGCGCCAGAAAATTTGGTGAAAGCAAGCCGGGCAGCGGTGGTGAATTTGACGCTTAAGAGCAGTGAATAGGGAAATAGGGCATTTTAGATTAGCAGTCTGGTTGGAGGCCTGATGGACGCGCAGATTCGGAAGTTGATCGATCATTTTGGGTTTGAGCCATTGCCAGTCGAGGGGACGTTGTTTGTAAGCACGTACCGTTCAGGAAACATGCCAAATGGAAAACCGTATGGAACGGGGATGATCGGGATGTATTGTCATGAACCGCGCAGTATCTCATACTTCCACAAGTTGACGATTGATGAGATGTGGCATTTCTACGGCGGCGATCCGTTGCGTTTGATTCTGCTTTACCCGGATGGGACGAGCCGGAATGTGATCCTGGGGAATGAGCCGCTGAAGGGACATCAGGTTCAATTCGTCATTCCCGCCGGGGTTTGGCAGGCGGGGCAATGTGTGGAACGCGGAAAATATTCACTGTTCGGCTGCACACTCGCGCCGGGCTTTACAGGCGATATTTTTACAGGCGGAACCCAAACAGAATTGCTCAAGCAATACCCGGATCGTAAAGAAGATATTTTGAAATTTGGGTTGACTGGCGCCGAAACCAGCATGCCGGAAGGATTTGCAAATTAAACCATGAATAAACTGCAAAACATTCAAGCGCTGCGCGGGGTGGCAGCGCTGGTTGTTGTTCTTTTTCATCTGGTGTTGATCGAACGAAAATATGGCGGGGCAAATCACATCCTGCCGGATTGGCTGCAATTCGGCATGTTTGGGGTGGACCTGTTCTTCGTCATCAGCGGATTTGTGATGGTGATGGTAACGCGGGGAAAATTTCAACACGTCAAAAATGCGCTGATATTTCTCTACCATCGCGCCTCGCGCATTTATCCATTGTATTGGGTCTACACTACCCTGGGACTGGTCGTATTTTTGATCCGCCCCACATGGGTAAACAGTTCTCAGGGCAATCAGGTCAACATTTTAGCCTCGTATCTTTTACTGCCAGACTCGCTCCTGCCGCTTGTTCAGGTCGGTTGGACATTGATCCATGAGATGTATTTTTATCTTGTATTCTTTCTCTTAATGCTGAGCCTGCCGGAACGTTTTTTACCGGCTGCAATGCTGGTCTGGGGCGTCCTCATTGCCATTTTCGACAGGCGAACAGGCGGGGCAGCGCTTGACCTGGTCTTTCATCCATTGACGATTGAATTCATCGCAGGCTGTCTGCTGGCGTGGCATTACCGCCACTTCACGAGCGTGAATATCAATGCAAGCGGGCTGGCAGCAGCGACCTGCACAGGCTTGGCAGCGGCGGCGCTTGGATATGTGTATTACGAAAATCAGACGGGGTCTCCGCCCGGCGGGTGGTGGCGGCTGGTTTATTACGGCATCCCCGCGGTCGTGATCGTATTTTCGGGCACGCACGCAGAAAGAAATGGGATGATTTTGCCTGCGTTCCTGATCCAGAATGGAAACGCTTCTTACTCGATCTATCTTTCGCATCTTTTTACGATCAATGCGGTGGGAAGACTTTGGAACGTCTTTGCCAGCGACGGCATTGTTGACAATCTGTTTGCCTTGCTCGTCACGTTGGCGGCGGTTCTGGCGGTTGGCTTCGCCAGTTATTGGATGCTGGAAACCCCGCTGTTAAGACTCAGCCGTAAATTGGCTTAAGCAAATCTCCTTGTCACTTTCCCATGAATTGATATAACAAGACCCCCGCCGCAACTGCCAAATTCAATGAACTCACTCGCCCGCGCATGGGCATGGAAATAGTGACATCGCAAAATGAATTTTGCTCCGGAGATAACCCTTTTTGTTCATTGCCCAGCACTAACACCCACGGCTTATGCGGCACAAGAGTGTGATAGTCCACGTCAGCTTTGGCAGATGTGCCGATGAGCTGTCGATTGCCCTGCCGCGCCCACGCAACGAACGCATCAAAAGAAGACTGCACAACAGGTTTCCAAAACAAAGTACCCATACTGGCACGAATCACGGTGGGATGGTACAACTCCACGCCGCCATTGAGCAGGAAGAGCGCATCGGCATCCACAGCATCCATACTGCGCAGGATGGCGCCAAGGTTGCCCGGGTCTTGCGGAGAGACCAATGCCACCGAACGCGCCGGATCTTTCAGGTCGTTGAGTGTGACGCGTTTTTGTCGAACGACGGCAAGAATACCTTGCGGGTTTTCCTTATCGGCGATGGATTCGATGACTGGCACAGAAACCGGTTGCAGCCGCAGTCCGAGGCGGGCAGCATGAGCCAGTACGTCTTTGGCAAAGCGGCTGGTGAGCAAGTCGGGCGCGTATAGAATGGAATCTACCTGCCAGCCCGCTTCAATAACCTCACCCACATGGGCAATGCCCTCGACCAGAAACGAATTGGTTTCGACGCGGGCTTTCTTCTGCCGCAAAGCGCGAACTTGTTTGATGAATGGATTGGAAATACTGGTGAGAAGTTCCATGCTTGAAATTGTATCCGAAAAACTTGTAGTATGATTCGAAAAGGAGCAGCCATGAATACCTTAGGCAATGAAACGATTCAAAACCATTTCTTGCGGGCGCAAATTTCATGATTGTTTACATTTACACATCCAACGACCGGCTTTGGGGTTGCAGACAGCTTTGGCGCGCTGGGTTTAATCTACTTCTCGATAAACGAAGGACGCGAAGCGTTTGAAAAAGCGCGCGGGTTGGAATATTCCTGCGAGGATGAACGCCGCGCCGAATGATATGTCAATGAAGAACATTCTTTCTTTCACGCTGGCCGTATTTGTGCTGGCGGGATGTCAGCCATTTACTCGTTCTGTAACCATTCTTGATGGGGAGAGGCAGGTCGTGATAAACACCCGCGAGGATGCGCCGTTTGCAATACTTGAACAGGCGGGCGTCGACATGCAGCCAGGCGACCGCATACTGGTGAATGGAATGCCGCATGGATTAAGTGACGCCGTCGCTTTCGATGGAGATTTGCAGATTCAAGTCCTGCGCTCCGTGGCGATCAGGCTGGTCACACCATCAGGCGAACAAAAAATTCAAACCTCTGCTCCAACAGTCAACGATGTGTTAAGAGAAAATGGAATTTCCGCTGACACCTACGATGAAGTGATTCCGCCTCTGACTGCGCCGATTGCGGATGCCATGACCATCACGTTTACTCCCGCCCAAACACTGACCGTGATCTCTGGCGATGCAACCTTCACGATCCATGCCGCGGCGCGGACGGTGGGCGAAGCCCTGGCTGAGGCGGGGATTCCGCTGATGGGGTTGGATACCAGTTTTCCGTCTGAGAATGAGGCGCTGCCTGCTGACGGGCAGATCCACGTGACGAGAGTCCGCGAATCCATTTTAGTGGAATTTGAATCCCTTCCTTTTTCCATTGAAGAACGAGAGTCGGCAGATGTGGCATTTGGACAGCGGGAAATTTTGCAGAGCGGGATGAACGGCACGGCAATCGTGCGCACGCGCATCCGGTATGAAAATGGCGTGGAAGTGAAGCGCACCGAAGAAGAGAAGTCTGTTATGAAAGAGCCGGTACCGCAGATCGTTGCGAACGGCTCGAAGATCGCGCTTTCGCCCGCAGGCGGAGATGCGCCGTATCCATACTGGTATGCCGAGCAGATGTATGCCACCTGGTATTCGCCCTGTAATTCTGGCACGGGGTCTTGTTCGTATGGCACCGCCAGCGGCGCGCGCGCAGGCTATGGCATTGTGGCTGTGGATTATTCGATCTACCCGTATCTGGCAGGGATGCGCGTGTACATTCCCGGGTATGGCGTGGCAACCATCGGCGATACCGGCGGCGGTCCGATCATTGAGACGGCGTTTGGGGTGGCGCGCACGCAATGGATCGATCTCGGCTATGATGATAACAATATCGGCGGGTTAACCGGCTGGGTAACGGTATATTTCCTTGAGCCTGCCCCGGCAGAGATCCCCTATTTCTTTCAGTAACGGGATATGACGCAAACTCAACGAACCATTATTTTCATCCTTGCAGCGATTGCGCTGGCGCTTATGCTGGCGCTGGGCATATACGTATATCACTCGGCGCAGACAATGGCACAGCAGCCGCTGGGCCCTGCCTTGCCTGTCATGCCGGAACAAGCGCTGCCACCCACCTGGACAGCCTCCCCTGGCCCCACACCAACCCAAATGGGCGTGGTAACGCTTGCCCCGCAAGTCAGTTTCCCCACCCACACACCCGGTCCGCGCTGCGGGGGCCCGGCGGTGATGAATGTGCTGGTGGTCGGCTCGGACGCGCGCGCCGACAACTATTTATATGGACTGGCAGATGCCATCCGCCTGATGCGGGTGGATTTTGTAACGCCCAAGGTAAGCGTATTGGAGTTTCCGCGCGATCTATGGGTGTATATTCCGCACATTGAAGATAATTTGAACGGGCAAGACCACGAGAAGATCAATCAGGCGTTTTTATATGGTCAGCCGGGTTTCCAATATTGGGACGACCCCAGCGAAGGCTCCGGCTTGCTGGCATTGACGCTTAATCAAAACTTCGGCGCGGACGTGGATCATTATCTCACCGTCAACATGCGCACCTTCGTACACATGGTGGATGCGCTGGGCGGGATCGAAGTGAACATCCCCGATGAAACGGTTGCCAAGACCAGCGGGCTTTCCGTCGGCAGGCATACACTCAACGGCGAACAGGCGCTTAAACTCGCCCGCAACCGGTCTGGCGGAATTTTTGAACGCGCCGACAACCAAGATTTGGTTTTGTGCGCTTTGCGAAAAAAAATGACCCAACCGCAGGTAGTGGCAGACATCCCAGCGTTAATCGAGTCGTTCGAGGATAACATTCGCACCGATTTCACCCCGCAACAACTCAGCCAGTTGGCATGTCTGGCGGCGCAAATGCCGCCCGAAAATATAGTACTGGCAAGTTTTCCGGGCGAGCTGTTCAAACAGACGCGCACATACGACCCGGTCTTTGATAAACGCGTTTCGATCCTGGAAGTCGACCCGCTCATTTTGAGCGATTTCGTGGCGCGCTTTCAGGCAGGCGCGTGGCCGATCCCTGAACCGGAAAGTTCACGCGACATCGACCCGGAAGATAACGCGGTGGTATGCGAATGAATTACGCTTCGATCCCTCCGTTGAATGCGGCAGCGGCGCTCAAACGTTATGGTCTGCGCGCCGAGAAACGCCTCGGTCAGAATTTTTTGCAAGACCCATTCGCCCTGGAAAAAATCGCCCGCGCAGCTGAAATTCAGGCAGATGACTGTGTCTTGGAAATTGGTCCTGGCCTTGGCAGTCTCACCCGCTATCTGGCTGTCTCTGCCCGAAAGGTTGCAGCGGTCGAACTGGACCCGGACCTGATTCCGCCTCTCAAAGCGATCCTTACGCCGCACCCGAATGTAACCATCACTCATGGCGACATCCTCAACCTGAACATCGCCGACCTCGTTGATCAGCCCGGCTACATCGTCGCTGCAAACATTCCCTACAACATTACGTCTGCCATCATTCGGCGCTTGCTCGAAAGCGAGCCCAAGCCGCGCCGCGTCGTATTAACCATTCAAAAGGAAGTGGCAGAACGCATTTGCGCCCGTCCCGGCGACTTGAGTCTGCTGGCGCTGAGCGTGCAAGTGTACGGCAACCCGCGCATCGAGTCCAAAATCCCAGCCGGAGCCTTCCACCCCATCCCCAATGTAGACTCTGCCATTCTGCGCATTGATATCTACGACCAGCCGCTTATTTCCACAGAAATGTTGCCAACCTTCTTTAAACTCATCAAAGCCGGTTTCAGCCACAAACGCAAAACCCTGAGAAATTCCCTTTCGTCTGGTTTGCATATCAAGCCCGTAGAGGCTGAATCTCTGTTAACCGACGCAGGGATCGACCCCATGCGCCGCGCTGAGACTCTGTCTATGGAAGAATGGAAAAAGTTGTGCGAAAACCAAAAACAACCTTAGCGCCCAAACACAACACCGCTCGGGAAGCGGCTTGGGCGCTAGTACTAATAGCACAAGCCCGTTTCCTTTGATATCTGAAGGACTTATGCCATAATATAGACACAAAGGAGAAAGCCATGTATCGGAAAAAATCTATTTTATTCGTATTCTTTATCTTAATTTTCGCGCTTTCGGCCTGCAATCTACCCAGCAGCGCCCCGACGGAAAACCCCACCCCTGATCTCGCCCTCACCGTCACCGCACTAGCTGGCGGAATGGCAGGCAACGATACGCCTGCCGCGCCAGCCAACCCGCAAGAGACAGCCACGCCGCAGTTCACAACGACGGCGGCATTCACCCCCACTCCCTCTGTTCCACAAGTGACCGTCAGTGTCAACACAAACTGCCGGACAGGTCCCGGTGTTGTCTATGACAACATCGGTGCCTTGCTCGTCGGTCAGGTAGGCACGGTCATTGGGAAAAACTCTCAAACTGGTTACTGGATCATTAACAACCCCGGCAAGACTGGCGCCTGCTGGTTATACCCACAATACGCCACCGTCTCTGGAAACACCGCAAACTTACAGGAGTATTCCATTCCGCCCACCCCCACGCCTACGGCAACATCCACGCCGACTCAAACACCCACGCCATCCGCCCCTGCGCCGGTCAACAATGTCATCATGGAAATGACCTGCCCGAATCCAAGTCACTCAGGAACGCTGAAATGGGAGGACAAGTCCAACAATGAGGACGGGTTCAACATTTACATTAACGGTTCTCTGGTGGCCAGCATCCCGGCTAACAGCACCTCGTATGCGGTTGCGGCTGCTCCGGGCGGCCCGTTCCCCGGTGGAATTGCATCCCTCTTTGAAGTGGAAGCATTCAATGCCGCCGGAAAAGCCGCCAAGAAGAGTGTGTCGCAAGGCTGTCCATAATCACAGCCTCGAAATGAACAAAACGTCTTGCAGGTTTCTGCAAGACGTTTTGTATAATCACCCTCATGCCCACCTTTCAAACTTCGCAGGTCGTGCTCATCCCTGATGATGCAAAGGAACGCGCCCGTGCTTTCGCCGTCAAAGTTACAGATACGGTAAATTACAGGGACAGCAACCAGACCGCCATTAAAAAAATTCGCGACGATCATTTCGTATCAAAGCTTGGCGAAGAGGCGGTGCGGATTCTCTTTGAGGGAAGGAACTGCCGGGTCGAAGGACCAGACTACGGCGTGTATGAGGCGAAGCGTAAATCCTGGGCGGCAGATATTAAAATCAACGGGCTGGAGGTGGCGGTTAAGACTCAACGTCGCTCTGCCGCGAATCGGTATGGTCTCTCGTGGACATTTCAAGATTCCCCTGAACGGCGCGACCCTATTTTGGATATGCCGGATGCGTGGGTTTGCCTAGTGGTGTTTGAAGATTTGAAACCAGAAACAGAATGTTTGATATATCCGCTGCGAAAGATCAAGCAACTTATTTTTGAAGCGCCGCGGCTGACAAAACTTGTGGGGAAAAAGCAAGCAGTTTACTTGGAAAGACTGATCACAAACGGCATCTTCGAAAAATAAAACAGTCCCACGAAATTCGCGGGACTGTAATACTCCTTTGCGTACGATTCCGTACATTCAAAATCGACAATCGTAAATTGACTTAGGTTCCCTCTTCCCAAGAGTTGAGGTAGTGGAGTTGTTCGTCGGTGAGGACGTCAATCTTGACGCCCATCGCTTCGAGTTTAAGGCGGGCGATCTCGTTGTCGATCTCGGCTGGGACGGAGTAAACCTTCTTCTCCAGTTTGTCCGCGTTCTTCGCCATATACTCGGCAGAAAGAGCCTGATTTGCAAAGGACATATCCATCACGGAGGCGGGGTGACCTTCCGCTGAAGCGAGATTGATGAGGCGGCCTTCGCCCAGGATGTTGATCTTGCGGCCATCCTTGGTGAGGTACTGTTCCACGAACGGGCGGACGAGAGCAGGTTCGCCTTTGCTCATGGCAGCCAGAGCCGGTATGTTGATTTCCACATTGAAGTGACCGGAGTTGGACACCAAGGCGCCATCCTTCATGACCTCGAAGTGGGGCTTGTCTAGCACGTTGATGTCGCCGGTAACGGTGCAAAAAACGTCGCCAATCTTTGCCGCGGCGAGCATTGGCATGACCTGATAGCCATCCATAACCGCTTCCAACGCCTTCATCGGGTCGGTCTCGGTGACAATGACATGCGCGCCCATGCCGCGCGCGCGGGAGGCGAGACCACGCCCACACCAGCCGTAGCCAGCGACGACAAAGGTCTTGCCAGCCAACAGCACGTTGGTAGCGCGGATGATGCCGTCAATGGTGGATTGACCCGTGCCATAGCGGTTATCGAACATGTGCTTGGTCAACGCGTCGTTCACGGCAATGACGGGGAACTTCAACACGCCATCTTTTTCCATCGCCTTCAAGCGGATGACGCCGGTGGTGGTCTCTTCGGTGCCACCGATGACGTTCTTGAGCATTTCCTTGCGCTCTTCTTCTTTGAGAGTCTTCGCCCATGAAGCAAGGGAGGGTTCAAGTTTCTCGAAGCGTCCCATCTCGATGAAGAAGAGAGAGGAAACGAGGTCAGCGCCATCGTCCTGCGTCATGTGGGGTTTGTGCTCCAATGCGGCGCGGATGTGCTTGAAGTAAGTGACCTTGTCTTCGCCCTTGATGGCGAAAACGGGAATTTCGTAGTTATTGACCAGCGCAGCAGCCACATCATCCTGAGTGGAAAGCGGGTTCGAGGCGGTGAGGACAATATCCGCGCCGCCTTCCTGCAGGGTGATCATCAGGTTTGCGGTTTCGGTGGTCACATGTAAACAACAGGAAAGGCGCATACCTTTAAGGGGCTTTTCCTTCCTGAAGCGCTCGCGGATTGAACGCAGCACGGGCATTTCACGTTCGGCCCAATCGATGCGGCGGCGCCCGCCTTCTGCAAGTTGCAGGTCTTTGATGTCGTAATTGCTCATTTAATACTCCTTTATTTATGTAGGTAAATTATCGAATGTTTCTTTACAGATATTGACCACCGACGGCGGACTGCGGTAGGCGTGTGGTGTTAAATTTCTTTTGGCGTTCCGCCTGACGCGATATGTATATCGTTTTTCCTGCGGAATAAATTCCGCGTTACGTTTTACTTTAACAATACATCCAGTTTTCCGCCATCGTCAAAATGCTTGCGGAAACGGGTCACAAATTCTGGGCGGGTGTAGGAATGATTCTGTGTGCCGCGCTGCTCAAGGCAGTATACTGCAGAAAGCGAGCCGATCTCACCGCACAACTTCCAATCGAAGCCGTGCGAATAACCCGCCAAAAAGCCGCCGCGAAAGGCATCGCCCACACCAGTGGGGTCAACCACTTCATCTTCCGGCACAGTTGGAATGTGAACCGATGAACCATCAGAATATAAGTCTGCGCCGTCTTTGCCGCGGGTGATGACCAAAACCTTGACATGCTCAAGAACCTGGTCGAGGCTCCAGCCCGTCTTCTTCGAGATCAAACCAAACTCGTAATCGTTGCAGAACAGGAAATATGCGCCTTCCATATCACGCGCCAATTCTCTCCCTTCGAGGCGCAGGACTTGCTGACTGGGATCGTACAAGTACGGAATGCCCAGCTCGCGGCATTCGGCGGGAAACTTCATCATCGCATCGGGCGAACTGGGCGAGACGATGACCAGGTCCGGTTTTTTGTCCAACTCTTTGAGCGACTGACTGGCGGAGTGCGCCATCGCGCCGGGGTAGAAGGAAGCGATCTGGGCGGAGGCATGATCCGTTGTCGCGAAGAACGAAGCGGTGAACACACCCGGAACGACCTTCATCAGCGACGTATCCACACCTTTGGATTCCAACCACTCGCGGTAATCGCCAAAATCCTCGCCAACCGTTGCCATGACGCGCGGCTTGCGCCCCAACAGCGCCATGGTATAAGCGATGTTCGGCGCAATGCCGCCGCGTTGTTTGGACATGCCATCCACCAAAAACGACAGGCTAATGGACTCCAAACGTTCAGGCAGAATCTGTTCTTTGAAATGACCGGGGAAGGTCATCAGGTAATCGTAGGCTACAGAGCCGGTAAGTAAAATATCCATGTTCAACTCGCAGAAAAAGGCGCACTCTTGCGAGTGCGCTTGGGATGGTTACTGCGCGAGTTTATCATGAGGAGCGCGGGTTGTAAAGTTTTCCGGTTTGCAATTTTTACAACCTGCGCCATTTCATTTACTGCTTGATCTCTGCCCATAATTCATCATACAACAGCAGGGCTTCGCCGAGGTCCATCACTTCATGCCCCCTGGCGAACTCTTCGGCGGGCGTATTGGTGATGGGAGAATTGATGTACACCTCATACACTTTGGGTTGATTTTCCCTGGCATATTCCAAGGCGGCTTTATTCGGGTTGGTGTAGGGATAATCCACCAGCGTCAGCCAGTTGGTATCGCCCTGCAAAAGGTAGTTAAACCAGGCATAGGCGGCGTCTGGATGCGGCGCAGTTACAGGAATCGCCATGCCGTCGTAGAAGATGATCGAGCCCTCTTCAGGAAAGACATATTCAAAGCGCGGGTCTTCGGTCTGCGCCAGAAAGGCTTCGCCATTCCAGACAATTCCCAAATCCACATCGCCCGCCACGAGCGGGGTCTTTGGGCTGTCGCTGTCGAACACGCGGATGTTCGGCATCAGTTCGAGCAGTTTTTGCTTGGCTGCCTCCAAATGATCGGGGTCGGTATCGTTGACATCGTATCCCAGCGTCAACAAAGCCGCGCCAATGATCACGCGATTATCATCCACTGCCACAATGCGCCCTTGGTATTCGGGGTTCCATAGATCCGCCCAGGAAGCCGGCGGAGGTTCCACTGTTTCGGTATTGTAAATAATCGCCTGCGTTCCCATTTGATACGGCACAATGTAATTGAGAGATTCGCCATACGCCGCGATCAAATCCGCGTCCAAGTTCGACAGGTTTGCAATTCGCGATGGGTCGAGCTCCTGCAGCAACCCTTCGCGGATCAAAACGCCAACCATATAATCGCTCGGGTGAATGACATCATACGGGTCCACGTCTTCGCCCAATGATACCTTTGAATACAATTCTTCATTCGACGAGAAGTAGTCCACGTTCACTTCCACGCCATACACCAAGCCAAAACATTCCAAAATATCTCCAGGCACATACTCCGTCCATGTAAAGATATTGATGGTATCGCTCGCAAAATCAACCCGCGGGCTTGGCTCCGGGCAGGCAAACCCATTGGAAGTCACTAACTCGTCTGTCGGCGCGGGTTCTCCTCCCGCCGCGCAGGCTGTCAGGGCAATCAACAGCACGCTCGACAAAATCAACCGAAAGGGACGATAGATTTTGTGATGTGTGTTCATGGTTCTCCTTAAGAAAATAAGATGACGTGCAAGCGGAATTATATTGCATGCCCGGCATGAATACAACATGTGAAAGCCAATTTGATACGCTTGACTTGCCTCCTCTTTACCAGTATAAAAACCGGATGAAAAAACAACGCCTCCTGCTTGGGCTTGGGCTTGCGCTTTCCCTTCTGGGCTGTTCCACGCTCGAAAATTTTCCAACCATCCCGCCCGGCTGGACGGTGACCCCCAGCCTGCCCCCCACCCCCCAGGCAACGCTCACGCCCACCATCACCCCCACGCCACAGCCCGTCGTCAGAGTTGTGCAAGGCGATCTTGCGCTCTTCCATGGCGATTATGACGCCGCCCTGCTGCAGTATCAAGTTGCATTGCAAGACTCACCCGACCCGCTCGTGCGCGCCTCTGCAACATGGGGGGAAGCGCGCATCTACTATGCGCAGGGCAGGTACAACGAAACACTGACTGCCCTGCAAACGTTGATGACGGAGTATCCGCAGGCGCCGCAGTCGGCACAGGCATATTTCCTGCAAGGGTTTGTGTATTATCGGCTTGAGAATTATTCCGCCGCCGCGGATTCCTGGCAGACCTATCTCACCTTGCGCCCCGGCGCGCTGGATGCCTACGTCTACGAACTGCGCGGAGATGCGCTGTATAACGCGCTCAATTACACCGAAGCCATCAATGCGTATAAAGCCGCCATTCAAGCGCCCTCCCTCAGCGACGACACCATGCTTGACTTGAAAGTTGCCGGAACGCACAAACAACTCGGCGAATACGAAACCGCCATTGCGCTTTACGACGGCATCATCGGGCGCGCATCGAGCGATTACATCAAGGCGCAGGCGTTGTACGAGGCTGGGCTGGCAAATCAGGCGCAAGGTCAGAATGCCGAGGCGCTTGAACGGTATCGCTTTGCGGTGGAAAATTATCCCCTTTCTTATTACTCCTATCTCAGCCTTGTTGCCCTGCTGGATGCAGGCGGCACGGCGAGCGACTTTGACCGCGGACTGGTGGATTATTTCGCAGGTCAATATGATGTCGGCATTGCCGCCTTTGACCGCTACCTGCAAAGCAACCCGCCGGAGAATGATGGCAGCGCGTATTACTATCGCGCCCTTTCAAAAAGCAGTCTGGCGCAATACGATGCCGCCCTGGCAGACTACGACAGTTTCATCGCCAATTTTTCGGCGCACCCCAAGTGGAGCGATGCCTGGGGTGAAAAAGCGTTCATTCAATGGGCGCAAAAAGGGGATTACACCGGCGGCGCACAGACGTTATTAGAATTCGTCAGCCTCGCGCCGACGGCTTCGCAAGCCGCCGATTATTTGATGAGCGCGGCCCGCATCTATGAACGCGATGGTCAATACGACAACGCCATCGAGACCTGGTCGCGCGTCACATTGGAATATCCCGGCTCGCAGCAGGCTTCGTACGCGGCATTTCTGATAGGCATAGTGGAGTATCGCCGTGGAAATTACCAACCCGCATTAGACACCTTCAAACGCAGCCTGGCGCTTTCCATCACCGAAGAAGAACGCACCCGCGCCCTGCTGTGGATCGGAAAATCTTACAAGATTTTGGGAGACGAAAATGCCGCCCTGGATGCCTGGCGCGAAGGACAGAACCTCGACCCGGGCGGCTACTACAGCGAACGCGCGCACGATCTGCTCAATGAGCGCCTGCCTTTTGAAGGCGGCTCTTCCTTAACCCTAAGCGTGGACTACACCCGCGAACGCGCGGACGCCGACGCCTGGATGCGCCTGACCTTCAACCTCGGCAGCGACATGGATCTGAACGGGTTGGGCGCGCTCGAAGCCGATCCGCGCATCATCCGCGGACGCGAGTATTTCAATCTCGGCATGTACGAGGAAGCCCGCCTCGAATTCGAAGACTTGCGCAATGAACTTGAAACCCTTCAAGATGCGGTTGGCAGTTACCGGCTTGCCAATTATTTGCTCGAGTTGGGCATGTATCGCTCTGCCATTTTTTCTGCCCGGCAAGTGTTGACCCTGGCCGGGCTGGACGAACAGAGCGAGTCTATGATGGCGCCAGTTTATTTCAGTCACATCCGCTATGGCTTGTACTATTCCGACTTGGTGATTCCGATGGCGCAAAACACAGGCTTTGACCCGCTGTTCATTTTCAGCGTGATTCGGCAGGAGAGTCTCTTTGAAGGCTTCGTGCGCTCGGAGGCGGGCGCGCGCGGGCTGATGCAGATCGTTGCGCCAACCGGGGCGCAGATCGCTTCTGAACTCGGCAAACCCATCAATTACACCGAAGAAGATTTGTACCGCCCGTATGTCAGCGTCTTGTTCGGCACGCATTATCTTGCGCGAAACCGCACCCTGCTAAACAACGACCTGTATGCCGCCCTCGCCGCCTATAACGGCGGACCAGGCAATGCCGCTGCCTGGAAAGAACTGGCGGGCGACGACCCCGACCTGTTTTTGGAAAGCGTGCGCTTCGAAGAAACCCGCAATTACATTCGAAACATCTATGAGATATTCGTTATTTATAGGAGGTTGTATGGGGGCGCGTGAGTCGATAAAGGCTTGCTGAGTCTGGAATACAACAATAAAGAGACGGCCTCCCGACCGCCTCTTCCACTATCCACGCTATCAACGACCCACTATTCCATGTGCGCCACAATGCGTTGATGAGCCGTTGCCGTGTCCATATCTAGGATCGAGACGAGTTTATCCCTGCCGCTTTCACCGGCGACGATCTCCACACGCGACTTGGGCACACCCAGCACCTCCGCCAAAAAGGCGATTACCTCGGCGTTCACCGCAGCATCGCCCGGGTCGGCGGCAATGTGAACTTTAATCGTTCCATCGTTCAGCACTCCCGCAATCTCATTGCGGCTTGCGCGCGGAGTCACCCGTAGCGCCAATGCCGAGCCGCGCTTGCCATCGTGAAGGACATATTGTCTGTTCATGGTTCACCTCATAGAGAACGAAGGAGTATGGTAATAAATTCAATGATCAGGATCAAGATCAATGGGCTGAAATCCAAACCGCCCGTGCCGGGCATCAAATTCCGAATCGGATTCAAAAACGGATCCACTACGCGGCTCAAGGCTTCGCGCACCGGGTGCGCAGGCGGCAGAAAAAATGAAAGCAGGGAAGAAGCGATCACAACCCAAACGAAGAAATCCAACAACATGATGAATATTGAAATAAGAGTATTGCTGCTCATGAATGTTCCTTAAGCATAATGTCTTGGTCCAACAATTGCCGTGCCAACCCGCACAAAGGTCGCGCCTTCCTCAACGGCCGTTTCATAATCGGAACTCGTTCCCATCGAAAGCTCCGAAAAATCCGCCTGCGGGAACTGCCCCGCCAAATAATCGCGCAACCGCCTCAACTTCTGAAAAAACGGGCGTGAAAATTCAGCCGTCGCACCCAGCGGCGGCATGGACATCAACCCGCGCACTTGCAAGTTCGGCAGGGCAAGCGCTTCGGCAACCTCGCCGGACAGTTCCGCCC